>JAKDMV010000007.1 GCA_030452125.1 Micrococcaceae bacterium | reverse complement strand
GAATGATCGTCGTGAAGGTGGCTTCCGCGGTGGGAATGATCGTCGTGAAGGTGGCTTCCGCGGTGGGAATGATCGTCGTGAAGGTGGCCCACGTGGTGGCAGTGACCGTAGCGAGGGTGGCTTCCGCGGTGGCAGCGACCGTCGCGATGGCGGTTACCGTGGCAAGCCTCAGCGCTCCGAGGGAGGCTCCCACAACAGGCATCAGTCAGCTCCACCTCGTGAACTGAAGCGCGGTGACGACACCAGGCGCAATTTCCCCGGTCTGGAAGAAGGGGAACGCCCCGCGCACAACCCTGCAGACCTGCGGGTCTCCAACAGGGCCGACCGCCCGCGCTCTCCCGAGATCGATTCCGATGTCACGGGGAAGGAACTGGACCGCATCACGCGCGCCGAGTTGCGCTACCTCGACGAAAAGAACTTTGATTGGGTGGCCAAGCACCTGGTGATGGCCGGGCGTCTGATAGATTTCGAACCGGAAATCGCCTATGAGCACGCCATGGCCGCCAGCCGGCGCGGTGGGCGTGTTGCTGTCGTGCGCGAAGCCGTTGGCCTCACTGCCTACACCGCAGGCAACTACGCCGAAGCTCTTCGCGAATTCCGCACCTTCCGGAGGATCAGCGGCTCCAACATCCATCTTCCTGTCATGGCCGACTGCGAGCGTGGACTCGGTAAGCCGGAGAAGGCGCTGGAGACGGCCCACAGTGAAGAAGCGACGACATTGGACACTCCTGGACGTGTGGAAATGGCCATCGTGGCTGCCGGGGCCCAGTCCGACCTCGGCAACAGAGACGCTGCCGTGAGTGAACTGCAGATTCCACAACTCGACATCAACCGGGCGTTCTCCTTCAGCCCCCGCCTGTTCGAGGCCTATGCGATGGCACTCGAAGCGGTGGGGAAGCAGGGCGAAGCCGAACTCTGGCGTCGACAGATTTCCCTGGCTGAACGTGCCCTTGGAGTCGGCGAATTCCAGGATCCGGACATCATGGATCTTGGTGACGACGAGGACTCCATCGAGGATGACAAGCCCCGTGCACGGGACTTCATCAACCACGCAGGCACGAGCCCGGAAGCGGCAGGAGACACCTCCGACAAGGCCGCCGAGGCATCCTCGAGCGTCGGCTCCGACTCCACCGAGTCGGATACTGCCTCGAGCGCTCCCGAGCCGGAACAGTAGGAGCCGAGCGCGTCATGTTGATTTCCTGCTTCGACGCCGTTCTTTCGGATCTGGACGGAGTCGTCTATACCGGGCCCAACGCCATCGAAGGTGCCCCCGAGGCATTGGGACGTTTGGCCGGTATGGGCGTCGAGCTTGCCTACATCACCAATAATGCCTCGCGGTCCCCTGAAGTGGTTGCGCGGCATATCCGCCAACTCGGGGCTCCCGCCGAGGCAGGTACGGTCTTCGGTTCGGCCGATGCCGGCGCAGACCTCCTGGCCGAGCGCATTCCTCCCCAGAGCAAGGTCCTCGTGGTGGGTAGCGCCTACCTGCGTGATTGTGTGGTGTCCCGCGGCATGACACTGGCGGAGTCTGCCGAGGAATCCCCGGCAGCAGTCATCCAGGGGTTCGACCCGGATGTGAACTGGTGCGATCTGGCCGAAGCAGCCCATGCGCTGAACGCGGGGGCGATGTGGGTGGCCACGAATACCGATATGACCATTCCACGGGCCCGCGGGCTTGCCCCGGGCAACGGAGCCCTGGTGCGGGCGGTATCCTCGGCGACTTCGGCGGAACCGCTCATCGCCGGCAAGCCAGAACCCCTGCTTTTCCAGGTTGCCGCGGAGCAACTCGAGGCCTCCAAACCACTGGTGGTCGGCGACCGTCTAGATACCGACATCCTCGGTGGCAACCGTGCCGGGTTCGCCACGGCCGTGGTCCTCACCGGGGTGGACGATCCTGCTGCCGTGCTGGGGGCCCCGGCAGATCAGCGGCCCAGGTTCCTGCTGGGAACCCTCGCGGAGCTGTACCTGGACTATCCGATCGTGCAGGCCACCGGGAAACAGATCGTGTGCGGGCACTCCCGTGCCGGGGTGGAGAACGGGAAGATCACCGTGGAGGGTTCGCGGGAGGACCTCAATAGCTGGCGGGCAGCGTGCTGTGCCTGGTGGTACGCGAATCCGCATGCAACGGAGCGGACGACGCCGGAAATCAGCTTCAACTCATAAGGGCGCCGGACGGCGTCGTCATCGCCGCCCTGCAGACCAGGAGGACCCCCATGGACACCCCAGAAGACGGACCGGACACCGACACGACCGGTGATGCCGTTGTTGATGCACAACTCGAATCGCTGAAGGCGGTGGACGGGCTGCCCGCAGAAGACCACGAGGCGGTCTATTCGAAGCTGCACGAAGCTCTGCAGCGCACGCTCGATGAGGACCCTTCCGAAGCATGAGCAGACTCGACCAGGAGCTCGTCGCCCGTGGCCTGGCCCGTTCACGGACCCATGCCGCCCAGCTGATTGCCGATTCCCGGGTGAGTGTCGATGGCCAAAAGGTCACCCGGGCGGCGAAGGCCGTGGCGGAAGCCCAGGACCTGGCCGTCAGCGAGGCCGAGGGAGAGGAATACGTCAGCCGGGCCGGACATAAGCTCGCCGGCGCGCTGGGGGTCTTCACCGACGTGCTGGTCCGGGGCCGTCGGTGTCTGGACGCGGGAGCATCGACCGGTGGATTCACGGAGGTCCTCCTGCGCAACGGCGCCGGGCAGGTGGTCTCCGTCGACGTCGGACACGACCAACTCGTGCGCCAGATCCGCGATGACCCGCGGGTCGATGTGCACGAGGGGATGAACATCCGCGGGGTGACCCGCGAGATGATCGGTGGTCCCGTCGACCTCGTCGTCGCGGATCTGTCCTTCATTTCACTGCGTCTGGTCGTAGGCCCCCTGGCCGGGGTGACCCGCCCGGGTGGGGACCTGGTCCTGATGGTCAAACCCCAATTCGAAGTGGGACGGGACAACCTCGGGCGCACCGGTGTGGTGACCAGCGCGGAATTGCGCCGCCGGTCCGTCGAAGGGGTCGTCCAGGCGGCTC
This sequence comes from Micrococcaceae bacterium, assembly GCA_030452125.1. Classification (GTDB taxonomy): domain Bacteria; phylum Actinomycetota; class Actinomycetes; order Actinomycetales; family Micrococcaceae; genus Arthrobacter_H. The sequence goes on along the minus strand of JAKDMV010000007.1, from coordinate 46,480 downwards.
GGGAGGCGGGACTGTCCCTGGCCGGCCTGGCCCGCAGTCCCTTGCCCGGACAAGACGGAAACGTGGAGTTCTTCCTGCGGCTGAGCCGCGTAGCCACCGCAGACCTTCCACAACCGGACGCGGAGACCCCCGCATTGCCAGAAGTTGACTACTCTTGAAGGGGACCCGTTCCGGCCGGACGATTCCGTGTCAGGAACCGGGCAGAAGCACGCCTTCGTCTACCGTGAAGTAGGTTCACAAAAGGGAAGGAACGCATGAGACGAATACTCGTCCTGGCGCATACCGGGAGGGAAGACGCCCTGAGAGCGGCGTTGGATACCTGTCTTCGGTTGCGTGACTCCGGGCTCATCCCCGTGATGCGACGTGACGAACTCCGAAACCTGCGCAACGCCCCCGATGGCAAGAGCCTCGAAGTGCAGATCCTCGACGAAGACGTCTCCCTGAGCGATATCGATCTCGGCATGGTCCTCGGCGGCGATGGCACCGTGCTGCGTGCGGCGGAAATGGTGCGCGAATCGGCGGTCCCGCTGTTGGGCGTCAATCTGGGCCATGTCGGATTCCTGGCCGAGAGCGAGCGGGCTGATCTACGCCATACCGTCGACTGGGTCGTGAACCGGCACTACGTGGTCGAGGAACGCATGGCCATCGATGTGCAGGTCTGGCTCGGAAACCGGAGGATTGCCCATACCTGGGCCTTGAACGAGGCCGCCGTGGAAAAGGCCAACCGGGAACGGATGATCGAGGTCGTCATGGAGGTCGACGGCCGCCCCATCAGCACCTTCGGATGTGATGGGATGGTCATGGCCACGCCGACCGGCTCGACCGCTTATGCCTTCTCCGCCGGGGGACCGGTGGTCTGGCCCGGTGTCGAGGCCTTGATCCTGGTGCCGATTTCCGCCCATGCACTGTTCGCCAAACCACTGGTGGTCGCCCCGACGTCGACCATGGCGATCGAGATGTTGACGCGTACCGATGCCAGCGGAGTGCTGTGGTGTGACGGCCGCCGCACCCTGGATCTGCCGCCCGGATCCCGCGTCGAAGTGACCCGCTCCACGAAACCCGTGCGACTGGCCCGCGTGAACCGCACGCCGTTCAGCGAGCGGCTGGTCCGCAAATTTGAACTGCCCACCAGCGGTTGGCGTGGCCCCGTGGATGATGCACACCGTGATACCGCCACGTCCTCGCTACCGGTGGTGACCTCGCCCCTGCAAGTCATCGAGCCCCGCCACTACCAGCCGCGTCCCGATACGGAGCAGCACCCATGATCGAGGAGATCCGCATCTCGGACCTCGGCGTCATCACCAGGGCCACACTGGAACTGGATCCGGGCTTCACCGTCGTGACCGGCGAAACCGGTGCAGGCAAGACCATGGTCGTCACTGCCCTGGGGCTCCTCCTGGGCAACCGGGCCGACGCCGGTGCCGTCCGCCACGGAGCCAAGCAGGCAGTGGCCGAGGCAATATTGCGTCTACCCTCCGATAGCCCGGCTTTGGCGCGGGCCGAAGACAGCGGTGCCCTGGTTGAAGAACACGCGGGGGATGCCGAGCTGATCCTGGCGCGCATCCTCAGCGCCGAGGGCCGGAGCAAGGCCGCCGTCGGTGGCACGGCCGCTCCGGTCGGGTTGCTCTCGGAACTGGGTTCCCACCTGGTGGCTGTTCATGGGCAAAGCGACCAGCTGCGTCTGCGCAGTGCGGTGGCCCAACGTGAATCCCTCGACAAATTCGGCGGTCCCGAGCTGGCCGCTGCGCGCTCGGCCTACCAGGAGACCTTCGATGGCTGGAAGGCCGTGTCCGTGGAGCTGGAGGAGATCACCTCCGCATCCCGTGAGCGGGCCCGCGAAGCGGAATCCCTGCAGCTGGCCTTGGAGGAAATCGATGCCGTTGAACCACTGCCCGGCGAAGACGAGGAACTCAAGGCCGAGGCCCAGAAGCTGGGGAACGTGGAAGGACTCCGTTCTGCTGCCGTCACCGCCCACGCGGCACTCAGTGGAGATGAATTCAGCGAGGACCCCAACGCCGTCGGCCTGGTCGAGGTGGCCCGGCGTTCCCTCGAGCTCGTCGCCGATGACGACCCCGAGCTGCAGACGCTCGGGAACCGGGTCAACGAGATCGGCATCCTGGTCGCCGATGTGTCCATGGAACTGGGTAGCTACCTGGGCACCTTGGACGGGGACGGACCCGGCCGGCTGGCCGAGGTCGAGGAACGCCGTTCGGCCCTGAACCAGCTGATCCGGAAATACGCTCCCACCATCGACGAAGTCATCAGTTGGTCCGAGACGGCCCGGAGGCGGCATATGGACCTGCAGGACGACACCGGACGGGTTGAGTCGCTCCAGGCCCAGCTGGACGGCTTGCAAGGGCGGCTGACGGAACAGGCTGCGGCACTCAGTGCCCTTCGCCGTGACGCCGCACAGCGGCTCTCCGAACGCGTCAGCTCCGAGCTGATGGCGCTGGCGATGCCCGATGCCCGTTTCGTCGTGGAAGTCACTGACGCCGAGGAACCGGTCAGGCATGGGGCCGATCAGATCTCGATGCTGTTGCAACCCCATGCCGGCAGCGCTCCCCGCCCCCTGGGCAAAGGGGCCTCGGGCGGCGAACTATCGCGGGTCATGTTGGCGATCGAGGTCGTGCTGGCCGAAACCGACCCGGTTCCGACGTTCGTCTTCGACGAGGTCGACTCCGGCGTGGGCGGCAAGGCGGCCGTTGAGATCGGAAAACGGCTGGCCATGCTGGCCCGTCATGTCCAGGTGATCGTGGTGACCCACCTGCCCCAGGTCGCCGCCTACGCCCAGCGCCATATCCGCGTGATCAAGAACTCCGATGCCCAAGCACAGGAAGGCGCGGGCTTCACGGCCAGCGACGTCGTCCGGCTCGAGGAAGGCGATCGCGTCCGTGAATTGGCTCGCATGCTGGCCGGGGCCGAAGACTCCGACACGGCCCAGGCACATGCGGAGGAATTGCTTGAAAGCGCTCGTCAGGCCGTATCGAGCTTCGTGACATAGCTTTTCCGGACGCGGATACCAGCGTCCGGGAGATAGATTGACGACAACCCGTCCAGCAAATAGATGATAGGCTCGAACCCCGTGGTGCAGCGAACAATTTCCAAGTCCCGGTCCGAAACTACCAAGCAGATCTTTGTCACCGGTGGTGTGGCGTCGTCCCTCGGAAAGGGGCTGACGGCTTCCAGCCTCGGTCACCTGCTGCGGGCACGTGGCCTCACGGTGACCATGCAGAAACTGGATCCATATCTGAACGTGGATCCCGGCACGATGAACCCCTTCCAACACGGCGAAGTCTTCGTCACCGATGATGGGTCCGAGACGGATCTCGACATCGGCCACTACGAACGCTTCCTGGACGAGAACCTCGACGGTTCGGCCAACGTGACCACGGGACAGGTCTACTCCCGGGTCATCGAAAAGGAACGTCGCGGTGACTACTTGGGTGATACCGTCCAGGTCATCCCGCATATCACCGACGAGATCAAGCGTCGCATGCGGCTGCCGTCCGAGGCGGAGGACGCCCCCGACGTGATCATCACCGAAATCGGTGGCACCGTCGGAGACATCGAATCGCAGCCCTTCCTCGAATCCGCCCGTCAGGTCCGCCAGGACGTCGGCCGGAATAATGTGTTCTTCGTTCACGTGTCGTTGGTGCCTTATATCGGCCCATCCCACGAGCTGAAGACCAAGCCGACCCAGCACTCGGTGGCGGCATTGCGCTCGATCGGCATCCAGCCCGACGCCCTGGTGATCCGTTCGGACCGCGAAATCCCGACTGAGATGCGGGAGAAGCTCGGCCGCACCTGTGACGTCGATCCGGAGGCAGTCATCAACTGCGCCGATGCCCCGAGCATCTACGACATCCCCGTGACGATCCACGACCAGGGACTGGACGCCTACATCGTGCAGTCCCTGGGCCTGAAGTTCAAGGATGTCGACTGGACCCAATGGACCCGCCTGCTGCATGCGGTCCATCACCCGGACCATGAGCTCGAAGTGGCATTGGTCGGCAAGTACATCGAGCTACCCGACGCCTACCTTTCCGTCACCGAGGCGCTGCGCGCCGGCGGATTCGCCAACGGCGCCCGGGTCAAGATCCGCTGGGTCCCTTCCGACGACTGCGCCACCGAGGCAGGAGCCAAGAAGTCCCTGCACGGGGTGGACGCCATCTGTGTTCCCGGAGGCTTCGGCATCCGTGGGCTTGACGGCAAACTCGGGGCCTTGAAATTCGCCCGCGAAACCGGCATGCCGACCCTGGGCCTGTGCCTGGGCCTGCAGTCGATGGTCATCGAATACGCCCGCAACGTCGCCGGCCTGGCCGAGGCGTCCTCGACCGAGTTCGAGCCCGATTCGGTGCACCCGGTCATCGCCACGATGGCCGAACAGCAGCACATCGTCGACGGCGAGGGCGATTTGGGAGGCACGATGCGTCTGGGGCTCTACGACGCGACCCTGGGCGAAGGCACGGTCGTGGCCGCGACCTACGGAGCCACGCAGGTCTCCGAACGCCACCGCCACCGCTATGAGGTCAACAACAACTACCGCAAGCAGTTGGAGGAAGCCGGACTGGTCTTCTCGGGGACTTCCCCGGACGGCGACCTGGTTGAATTCGTGGAACTGCCGGCCGAGAAGCACCCGTACTACGTCTCCACCCAGGCGCACCCGGAACTGAGCTCGCGTCCGACCAGGCCGCACCCGCTGTTCGCCGGGCTGATCAAGGCGGGGCTGGACCACCAGAAAGCCGGTCGATAGACCATGGCGACCCCCGAGCGACAGGACGCGGGACCGGTAGACGAAATCAGTCGGCGCCGCGTGCTCCACTCCGAGTCCGTGTATTCGGGGCGGATCTGGAACGTGCTGCAGGACACCTTCGAACTGTCCGAAGGTGGCCAACCGCTGGTGCGTGACTACGTCGCCCACCCGGGAGCCGTGGCGATCCTGGTTCTGGATGACCAGGACCGGGTCCTGTTGGTGCGTCAATATCGCCACCCGGTGGGCATGCAGCTATGGGAGATCCCCGCGGGACTGCTGGACATGGAGGGGGAGCTGCCCCAGCATGCGGCGGCCCGTGAACTGGCCGAGGAAGCAGACCTGACGGCCGGACGGTGGGAGGTCCTGGTGGATATGTTCAATTCACCGGGTTCCTCCAGCGAGGCATTGCGCGTCTACCTGGCCCGTGACCCGCAGTTGATTCCTGCCGGCCAGCGTTTCGAACGCACCGAGGAAGAAGCGGAAATGCAGTGGGAATGGGTTCCGCTCGCCGAGGCCGTCCAAGCGGTATTGGCCGGAAACATCCACAACCTTTCGGCGGTTGCCGGGGTCATGGCCGCGGCCACCGCCAGGGCCCAGGACTTCACCGGCCTGCGCCCTGCCGACGAACCATGGACGGCCCACCCTCGTCTGCGGGCTTCCGGGGGATAGGGATCGGGTGAGCACATGTCCATGGCCGTGACGCCGGAACCGGCAGCCACCGGTGACGGCGGGGGGATTCCCGGACCGCTGGCTCGAGAGCTGGCCTCCTACCTCCAGCACGTCGCCGTCGAACGGGGGATGGCGGCCAATACCGTGGCCGCCTACCGCCGGGACCTGCAGCGCTACGCCACGTTTCTCGCCGGCCGGGACATCGAGTCCGCGACGGGAATCACCCGCCATCATTTGACCGAGTTCACCCAATCCCTGCGTGACGGATCGGATGGAGGGGCCCCTCTCAGCGCCCGTTCGGCGGCTCGTTGTGTCGTCGCGGTGAGGGGTCTGCACCGGTTCTGGGCCCTGGAGGGGACCACCACCGACAACCCGGCTGCGGATCTGCACCCCCCGGCCGCCGGGCAGCGGCTGCCCAAGGCCATCAGTGTTGCCGAGGTGACCTCGATCCTCGAGGCGGTTCCCACCGACTCCGAAGCAGGTCTCCGCGACCGGGCACTTCTGGAGTTCTTGTATTCCACCGGTGCGCGCATCAGCGAGGCCGTGGGCCTGGACGTCGATGACCTGCATCTGGAACGCCCCGCCGATGGTCCTGCGGTCGTTCGTCTGTTCGGCAAAGGCTCCAAGGAACGCGTGGTCCCGCTGGGATCCTATGCCGCCGCGGCGCTGGAGGCCTATCTGATCCGGGGACGCCCCGGCATGGCCGCCAAGGGCCAGGGAACACCCGGGCTGTTCCTGAACCTCCGGGGCGGTCGGTTGAGCAGGCAGTCGGCCTGGTCGGTGCTCAAGGTCGCCGCCGAACGCTCAGGCATCGGGAAGGACGTCTCCCCGCACACGCTGAGGCATTCCTTCGCCACCCATCTGCTTGAAGGCGGAGCCGATGTGCGGGTCGTCCAGGAACTGCTCGGCCATGCCTCGGTGACGACCACACAGGTCTACACCATGCTCAATGCCCAGACCCTCCGCGAGGTGTACGCCGCTACGCACCCCCGGGCAAACCACTAGGAACGGATCTTCGACATCATGGCACCCACACCGGCAACCCCACCCGTGCAGGTCGTCCTGTGCCTGCCCATCCTGAATGGGCTCACCGGACGCCAAGTGCTCCTGGGGCTGAAGCAACGGGGCTTCGGCGCCGGCCACGTGGTGGCCCCCGGAGGGAAGATCGAGCCGGGGGAGAGCCCGGCCCAGGCGGCGGCACGGGAACTGCACGAGGAAACCTCGGTGCTCACCGATCCGGCCACGCTGGAACCTGCCGCCCGGGTCTATTTCCGTTTCCCGGCCAACCCCGCGGCGGATATGGACTGCCAGGTCTTCCTGACCACGGAATTCTCCGGCATGGCCGCCGCCTCGGACGAACTCCTCCCGGGCTGGTATCCGGTCGGGCACCTGCCGTTGGACCGGATGTGGGAGGATTCCCCGCTGTGGCTGGACCGGCTGTTCCGTGGTGAACGCTTCGATGCCCTGGTCCGGTTGGGCGATGACAACGAATCGGTGGCGCACTTCGCCACGATTGCCTGGCCGGAGGGCACAATGCCTGATGCCCCTGCCACGGAATCCGATTTCCCCACCCCGGCATAACGCGTCTCGGGACCAAGCCTTCGCGGGCGGGCCCGGCAGGACGGCAGCCAGGGGCGGCGTTCATAATCTAGTGGATAAGTAACCTAGGAGACCTGACTCCTCATTTTCGAGGCCCTGCGACGTCCCGAACGACCAATCATCGTCGTCGATGGCCGAACGCCCGCGGTTCGGGCAGGATGTCTGCAAGGGGGTGTCGGTCCAATGCCCGGACTCCAGCTGCCACCGGGGGACCGCCCCGAGGCGGAAGGACGGTTTTCAACGGAAGGACACCGATGCCGGTCGGGGCTCATCAGGCAGGGGGCACACGCCGCGCCGTGCCGAAGAGGACGGTCTTCCTGACGGGGGCTAGCGGATCGATGGGTTCCGCCGCACTGGCCGAACTGGTCCGACGCCGGGACAAGTTCGACCTCGTGATACTGGTCCAGCATTCGCTCCGGGCCCGGCGTGCCTTGCGGCGCTACATGGCCATGCCCGGACTCCGGATCATCTGGGGCGACCTGCGTGACTACGCCGCGGTGCTCGAAGGGGTCGACGGAGCCGATTACGTCCTCCATGCGGCCGCCCTCATTTCCCCGGCCGCGGATCGTGATCCGGTGGCCACCGATCAGATCAACGTCGGGTCGATCATCAACATCCTCCGGGCGATCCGGGCACAACCCGATCCCGATGCCGTGCACCTGGTGTCGATCGGCTCCGTGGCGATGACGGGCAGCAGGCTGCCGCCGATCCATTGGGGACGTGTGGGGGATCCGATCGCCCCGGCGGTGGGGGACCACTACGCCGTCAGCAAGATCGAGGCGGAACGGCTCGTCGTGGAATCCGGCTTGGCCCACTGGGTCTCACTGCGCCAGACCTTCATCTGCATCCCGCGATTGTTGAGCCTCCTGCACCCGATCCTGTTCCACCAGCCGTTGGACACCGTCTTCGAGCTCGTGACGGCACGTGACTCGGGCCGGCTGTTGGCCAACGCCTGCGAGGAGGGGGTCGGAGACGACTTCTGGCGCCACGTCTACAACATCGGTGGTGGCGAGGACTGCCGCGTGGGGTACCTGGAATACCTGGACCGGGTGTTCAGCAGGTTGGGCCTGCCCCCGAGCCGGAAACTCTTCCGCCGTTCGTGGTTCGCGTTGAAGAACTTCCATTGCCAGTGGTTCCTTGACTCGGACGTCCTCGAAAAGCACCTGGAATTCCGCCGCGACGGCTTCGAGGAATATCTTGACCAGGTCGCTTCACAGGCCTCCTGGTACCTGAAGGCAGGGGTCGCGCGGCTCGTGCCGGGCTGGCTGCTGAGGGAGCTGCTGATGAAACGGATCGCCAGGAGGCCCGAAGGACCTCTGCACTGGATCCAGGGAAACGACCACGAGCGCATCGCGGCCTTCTTCGGGACGCGCACAAACTGGGAATCCATTCCCGGATGGGCGGAGGAGATCGGCGAACCCGGCCCGCCACGATCGCTCAGCCACGGCTTCGACGACCAGCTCCCCGACGCCGAACTCGGGGTCGTCCAGGCGCAATCGGCCGCGGCGTTCCGTGGAGGCGAGTATCTGGGGTCGTCCCTGGAACCCGGTGAGCTGCATACCCCGGCCTTCTGGCGGTGCGCCTTCGGCCACGAATTTTCGGCAACCCCCTACCTGGTCCTCCGCGCGGGGCATTGGTGCCCGGAATGCCAGGCACCTCCGTGGGACTTCGACCGGATCGCCGCCGTGAACCCCTTTTTCGCGCAGGTCTGGCCGACCGCCGAGCACCGGGGCCCCGACACGGAGAACGGCGGTGCCGAACCCCCGTTGGGGGCCGACACCGCCGTCGCCGGAGAGTAGATCCGGCGCTAGAGCTCGCGCTGATCCGGGCCGTTGTAGGCCGATAGCGGGCGGATCAGCGCGTTGTTGGCGCGCTGTTCCATGATGTGCGAGGTCCAGCCGGAAATACGCGAGGCGATGAACAACGGGGTGAACATCTGGGTGTCGAAGCCCATCAGGTGGTACGTCGGCCCCGCGGGGTAGTCGAGGTTGGGCTTGATGTCCTTCGCCTCGGCCATGGCGGACTCCAGCCCGTCATACAGTCCCAGGATCTCGGCGCGGCCGTAGTAGGCGACCATGGCATCGAGTGCCTTCTTCATGGTGGGCACCCGGGAGTCGCCGTTCTTGTAGACGCGGTGTCCGAAGCCCATGACCTTCTTCTTGGCGGCCAGGGCCTCCTCCATCCACTTCTTGGCGCGGATGGCCGCGTCCTCGCGGGTCTCGTCCTTGCGGATGCCCAACTCCTCGAAGGTGTCCATGACGGCTTCGTTGGCACCCCCGTGCAGGGAGCCCTTCAAGGCACCGATGGCCCCGACGACCGCCGAATGCATATCCGACAGGGTCGAGGTGATCACCCGTGCGGTGAAGGTGGAGGCGTTGAACGAATGCTCCGCGTAGAGGACCATCGACACCCGGAAGGCGTCCACGACCTCCGCGGGTGCTTCTTCTCCGTTGGTCATCCACAGGAAGTTCTGCGAATAGTCCAGATCATCACGCGGGGCGACCACGTCCTGGTTCCGGCGACGACGCTGGTCGTAGGCCAGGACCGCGGGGAAACGGGCCAACAACGACTTGGCCTTTTCCAGTTCCGCCTCCGGGGATGCGTCCTCGGCCAACGGGTGGTTGGCCCCGAGCACCGAAACTGCGGTCCGGGCCACGTCCATCGGGTGGCAATCCAACGGCAACAGGTCCACTGCGGCCTTGACGTTGTCCTGCAAGGCACGATTGGACCGCTCGAAGGAGACGAACTCCTCCAGTTCCGAGGCGCTGGGGAGTTCCCCGGTCCACAGAAGCAACGCCACTTCCTCGAAGCTCTTCCGGGCGGCCAGGTCCTGGACCGGGTAGCCACGGTAGAGCAGGGAATTGGTCTCGGGGTTGACCTTGGAGACGGCGGTGTAGTCGACGACGACCCCGGCCAGGCCCTTTTTGATGTCGGTCTCGGTTTCGCTCATGCTTACTGCTCCTTTGAACCCGATGGGAGATTTGCGCCATTGCCGTCGATCTCGAGCCCGGGGACCTGGAAATTGAAGATCCCGGTATCGAAGCGGTTGTACGCTTCATAGTCCACCAGATCATACAGCCGGGCGCGGGTCAGCATCTGCGGGACCTGCTCCTGCTGGGTCCCCTGGGCGCTGATGGTGTCCAGGACGCGCTCGGCGGCACCCATGGCGCTGCGCAGCAAGGTCACGGGGTAGATCACCAGGGAGACGCCGGTCGCGGCCAGTTCGTCACGGGTGAACAATTCCGATTTGCCGAATTCGGTCATGTTCGCCAGCACCGGCACATCCACGGCTTGGCAGATGGCCTCGAACTCCGAGAGGTCCTTCATCGCCTCGGGGAAGATGGCGTCCGCTCCCGCATCGACCAGGGCCTTGGCCCGCTCCACGGCGGCCTGCAGCCCATCCACGGCCCGCACATCGGTCCGGGCCATGATCAGGAAGTTAGGATCCCTGCGGGCATCGGCGGCGGCAGCGATCCGCTTGACCATGGTCTCCAGATCCACGACGTTCTTGCCATCGAGGTGGCCGCAGCGCTTCGGGTTGAACTGGTCCTCGATATGGCAACCGGCCAGACCTGCATGCTCGAGTTCCTGGATGGTGCGGGCCACGTTCATCGGTTCACCGAAACCGGTGTCGGCATCGACGATCGCCGGAAGATCGGTCATCCGGGCGATCTGCCCGGCCCGGCCGGCTACTTCACTCAGCGTGGTCAGCCCGACATCGGGCAGACCGAGTTCGTTGGCGAGCACGGCACCGGAGATGTAGACGCCGTCGAACCCCTTTTCCTCGATCAACCGGGCCGAGAGCGGGTTGAAGGCTCCGGGGAACTGGCGGGCAGTCCCGGGGACCAGCATCTCGCGCAGGGCGCGGCGCTTGGCCTCGGCGGTGGTGGTGGAATACAACATCTAGAACAGTCCCTTCGGTGCGGCGGCAGCGTCGATGACACCCGGTGCTGCCACGATGTTCAGCTGGTCCATTTCCCCTGCGGCCAGCTCGGGCAGCCGCTCGGCGGTCGCGATGAAACGCTCGATCTCCTCCGGGGCGACCATTCCTTCGGCCAGCGAGCGGAACTTGTTGATGTACTGTTCGCGGGCGAACGGACGGGCCCCGAGGGGGTGGGCGTCGGCGACGGCGATGTCATCGGTGATGACCGTGCCGTCATTCAGCGTGATCTCCACTGATCCGCCGAAGGCCTTCTCGGCGATGTCCTTCGAATGGTAGCGGCGGGTCCATTCGGCATCTTCTTCGGTGGTGACCTTATGCCACAGTTCCACGGTGTCGGCCCGCCCGGCGCGCTCGGGGGCGTAGGAATCGACGTGGTGCCAGGAGCCGTCCTGCAGGGCCACGGTGAAGATGTACGGGATCGAGTGGTCCAGCGTCTCTCGGGAGGCGGTCGGATCGTACTTCTGCGGGTCGTTGGCGCCGGAACCGATGACGAAGTGGGTGTGGTGGCTGGTCTTGATCAGCACGGACTTCACGTTCGCCGGGTCGGTGGCCTCGGGGTGTTCGCCATGGAGCTTGCGGGCCAGGTCGATCCACGCCTGTGCCTGGTACTCGGCGGAGTGCTCCTTGGTGTAGGTATCCATGATCGCGCGCTTGGTTTCACCGGGGGCGGGCAGCGGCACCGTGTAGGAGGCGTCGGGTCCGTCGAGCATCCAGGCGATGACGCCGTCCTCGCCTTCGTAGATCGGCACGGGGGAGGTCTGGCCGCGCATGGCACGGTCGGCGGCCTCGACGGCCATCTTGCCGGCGAAGGCCGGGGCGTGGGCCTTCCAGGTGGAGATCTCGCCCTTGCGCGACTGGCGGGTCGCCGTGGTGGTGTGCAGTCCCTGGCCGACGGCCTGGAAGATGGTCTCGACCTCGAGACCCAACAGGGTGCCGATTCCGGCCGCAGCGGAGGGGCCGAGGTGGGCGACGTGGTCGATCTTGTGTTCGTGCAGGCAGATGGACTTCACCAGGTCGACCTGGATCTCGTAGCCGGTGGCGATGGCGCGCACGACGTCGGCACCGGTGGCACCGGTGTGCTGGGCGACGGCGAGGATCGGAGGGATGTTGTCGCCGGGGTGGGAATACTCGGCGGCCAGGAAGGTGTCGTGGTAGTCGAGTTCACGCACGGCGACCCCGTTGGCCCAGGCAGCCCACTCGGGGGAGACCTTCTCGGTGATCCCGAAGACCGATGCGCCCGCGCCGCCGGAGCTGGGTGCGTGGCAGAGGGCCTGGGCACGGGCGGCGATGATGGGGCCGCGGTTCAGCGAGGCCACGGCGACCGAGGCGTTGTCGATCACCCGGTTGATGACCATGTCGGTGACCTCGGCGGAAACCTCCACCGGATCGGCGGCGACGGTGGCGATCTTATGGGCCAGCTGCTCCTCGCGGGGCAGGTTCTCTTCCGAACGGTAGACGCGGACTGGGTGGTTGATCATGCTGAAGCCTCTTTCGGTAGGGCATGGGATTTGATGTGTTCAAGACTGTTGTGCAGGTGCAGCAGCGTGGCGGCCGACGCGAGTCCGGGATCCCCGGAGGCCACGGCTCGGGCGATCTGGGCGTGTTCGCGGGCCGAGGCACGCAGTCGCGCCGGGGCATCATGGGAGAGTCGGCGCAACCGGGCCAGATGCACGCGCAGGCCCTGGAGGGCCTGGGCCAGATAGGCATTGGATGCGGCGTCCTCGATGGCGGCATCCAGCTCGCCGGCCAAGGAATAATAGCCATCGCGCTCGGCGGCGGCACTGAGCGTGCGGGCCGCGGCGTCGAAGCGTCGGGCCAGTTCGTTGAAGACGGCCGGGCTGCCGGTCCTGGCTGCGCTGCGTGCGGCTTCGACCTCCAGGGCCCGGCGGAGCGAAAACAGGTCATCGACATGGTCCAGGGAGACATCGGAGACCACGACCCCGCGACCTCGTTGGGATACGGCCAGACCATCGGCTGCCAGCCGTGACAAGGCCTCCCGCAGCGGGGTGCGGGAAACGCCGAGTCGTTCGGCCTGCTCCACCTCACCGAGCACCGAGCCCGGCGGCAGGGCCCACGAGACGATGTCCCGTCGCAGCGCCGCGTAGGCCTTATCACTTGCCTTCATGCCATCAGTGTATACAAGAACTCGAGATGATGCCCAGAGGATTGGGGGTCCTATCGAGTTTTCGTGAGTAGATTCGGGATCTATGTATACATAATGGTTGAGCCTCTGTGACCCGGGCCATAGAGTGGGCCCATTACCTGCCCATCTACGAGGGAGTGCCTGATGTCTGACTACCGTGAAACCTATGCCGCCAGTACCGAGGATCCCGCCGCCTTCTGGCTGGAAGCGGCCACGCTGGTTGACTGGAGCACCCGCCCCGAACGCGGGCTGGACGACTCCCGGGCACCGCTGTACGGATGGTATCCGGACGGGAGGCTGAACCTCACCGTGAACGCCTTGGACCGCCATGTGGCCGCCGGTCGCGGGGACCAGGCGGCCCTGGTCTACGATTCCGCGGTCCTGGGGACCCGGCGCAGTTACACCTATGCGGAGCTGCTCGACGAGGTCTCGCGCTTCGCCGGGGTCCTGCGGGACCGGGGGATCGAGGCGGGGGACCGGGTCATCCTGTATCTGCCGATGATCCCGCAGGCCGCGATCGCCATGCTGGCCTGTGCCCGGATCGGGGCCGTGCACTCGGTGGTCTTCGGCGGGTTCGCCGCGAAGGAACTGGCGGCCCGGATCAACGATTGCCGCCCGAAGGCCATCGTCACCGCCACCGGCGGGGTCGAACCGGCCCGCCGTGTCGAATACCTGCCGGTGGTTGCCGAGGCGATGGAGACGGCGGCACATAAAATGGGCACCGTCGTCGTGCACCACCGTGAGGGCTTCCAGCACGACCGTTCCGAATACGGAGGCACCCCTGCCGGGTGGCTCGATTGGGAGGACCTCACCGCAGCGGCCGAGCCCGCGGGCCCGGTGGACATGGCCGCCGGGGACCCCCTCTACATCCTCTACACCTCCGGAACGACCGGGTCCCCCAAGGGAGTGGTCCGCGATACCGGCGGGTACGCGGTGGCCATGGCATGGTCGATGCGCAACATCTACGGAGTCGAAGCCGGCGAGACCATGTTCACCGCCTCCGACGTCGGTTGGGTGGTGGGCCACTCCTACATCGTCTACGGGCCGCTGATCGCCGGGGCGACGACGGTGCTGTACGAGGGCAAGCCGGTCGGCACCCCCGATGCCGGTGCCTTCTGGCGGGTCGTGGCAGAACACGAGGTCGACGTCATGTTCACGGCCCCGACCGCGCTGCGGGCGATCCGCAAGGCGGACCCTCGGGCGGAACTGCTGGAGAACTACGACACCTCGCGGTTGCGGGCGCTCTTCGTCGCCGGTGAACGGCTGGACCCGGACACCTTCAGCTGGGCCGGAGAGGTCCTGGGGGTGCCCATCGTCGACAACTGGTGGCAGACGGAGACCGGCTGGCCGATCGCCTCCAACCTGCTGGGCCTCGAGGCACTCCCGATCAAACCGGGGTCCCCGACCGTGCCGGTCCCGGGATACCACGTGACGATCCTGGATCCGCTGGGCGAACCGGTCGGGCCCGGGCAGGAGGGGAACATCGTCCTGGAGCTGCCGCTGCCCCCGGGGGCGCTGCGGACCCTGTGGGGCAACGACGAGCGCTACCGCTCGGCCTACCTCGACCAGTTCCCCGGCTTCTACACCACCGGTGACTCGGGCTACCTGGACGAGGACGGCTATCTCTATGTGATGGGTCGTACCGATGACGTGATCAACGTCGCCGGGCACCGGCTCTCCACCGGGGCGATCGAACAGGTCCTGGGGGCCCACCCCGCGGTGGCCGAATGCGCGGTCATCGGGGTGGCCGACGACCTCAAGGGCCAGAGCGCCTGCGGTTTCGTGGTGCTCAAATCGGGGATCTCCACCTCCGAGGAACAACTCGCCACCGAGCTGGTGGCCCTGGTGCGTGAGCGGATCGGACCAGTGGCCGACTTCCGCCGGGTCCGGGTGGTCGAGGCCCTGCCCAAGACGCGCTCCGGGAAGATCCTGCGCAAGACGATGCGTCAGATCGCCGACGGCAAGGCCTACTCGGTACCCTCGACGATCGAGGACCCCGCGGTCATCGAGGCGCTGCTGCCGTTCCTGCGGATGGAGTGAGGCGGCAGGATCGGGTGTGCCTACCGCCAACGGTATTCATATTCCGGCCGGCCCGGGGTGCCATATCGCGGTGACTTGATCGCCTGATCGGCCCCGGCAAGGTATTCCAGATAGCGGCGGGCGGTCACGCGGGACAGCTGCACGACGTCGGCGACTTCGGTGGCTGACAAAGCCGTCGGTTTGCTCTGGCGGGCACCGGAGACCGCCGCGAGCGTCTCCTCCTGCAACCCCTTGGGCAACCGGGTGGGGGCCACCGTGCGCAAGGCAGCCAAGGCGCTGTCGATCGAGGCCTGCGTGGCAGTGCCCTCCGCATCGGCAAGGTTGAGCCGGAAGTTCCGGTGGTTGTCCAGCCTCTCCCGGAACACGGCGAAGCTGAACGGCTTGATCAGGTACTGCGTCACCCCGGCCGACAGTGCCGTTTTGACCACGTGGAGATCCCGGACGGCGGTGATGGCGATGATGTCCACGGTATGCCCGCGGCCGCGGATCCGCCGCGCCACATCGAGGCCGTGGAGGTCGGTTAGATTCATATCCAGCAGGACCAGATCGATCGGGGCCCCGACGGTGGCCGCCGCGTCGAGCCTGGCGAGCGCCTCGCCGCCGGTGAGCACGACGGCATCGACCACGTAGCCCGGGATCCGGCGCACATAGTCTGCGTGGGCCTGGGCGGTCAACGGTTCGTCATCGACGATGAGCGTGCGCAATTCGCGGTCAGTGGCCATGGTCGACACCTCCTGATGATGGGTGGTCGGGGATCTGGCGGCCCAGTGGCAAGGTGATGGTGAAGATTGCGCCACCGTCGGATTCAACCTCGAGCGTTCCGTTGAGCCGGGCCACGGCCTGCCGGACAAGGGCCAGCCCGAGTCCGCGTCCCCCAGGAGCCCCGGGGCCCTTGGACGTGCCACCGAGACGGAAGATCTCCTCGAGCTGGTCGGTGTCGACCCCCGGCCCGGAATCGGCAACGGAGATGATCAGCATCTGGTCCGCCACCGAGAAGTCGGCCCAGACGGTGCGGAGCGGTGAGGTGGCGGCGGCATCGAAGGCGTTATCGAGCAGGTTGCCCGTCAAGGTGACCAGATCCCGGGCATCCAGCGCCCCCGGAGGAAGGTCCCCGCTGGCAGACATCGTCAAACGGATCCCGCGTTCGTGGGCCTGGGCCGCCTTGCCGATCATCAGGGCGGTCAGGAACGGCTCGTCGATGGACTGCACGAACTCGTCGGTGAGCCGCTGGGACTCGTATTGGTCCTGCACGGCGAATTCCAGCGCCTCCCGTTCGCGACCAAGTTCGATCATGGTCGCCACGGTATGGAGCCGGTTGGCATGTTCGTGCGTCTGGGCCCGCAGCGCCTCGGAGAGCGTCTTCATCGACTCCAGTTCCCCCGTCAGCGCCTGCAGCTCCGTGTGGTCACGCAAGGTGGCCACCGTGCCCAGCTGGCGCGGGGTTGGACGGGCCGCCGGCTCTCCCCGGCGCAGCCCACCGGACCTGCGGAACGGAAAGACGGGCGAAGGGCCGATATCCGGTTCGCTCGCGCGCTGTTGGCTGATCACCAGGATCCTTTCGCGGGTCAGATGGATCTCATCGGTGGCCCTGCGGCCCGACGCGAAGAGGTCCAGGACCGTCTCGGGTAGTCCCAGCTCCGCCACCGGAGCAGGTTTCAAGGCTCCGGCCGGCGGGAGCGCCAACAGGTCTGCAGCCTGGTCGTTGTAGAGCACGAGGCGACGGTGGTCATCAATGAGCACCAGGCCTTCGCGCAGCGAATGCAGTGCCGAATCGTAGTAGGCGAAGAGGCTGCGCAGTTCCTCGGGACCATATCCCAGGGTCACCCGGCGTAAATACCGACTGAGCAGCCAGGAACCGAGACTGCCGAGGATCGTCGCGGCCAGAGCCACCCAGAGGACCGTGGGCAAGGAGGCCGCCTGAGCCAGGGACAGGCTCTGCAGGGTCACCCCGACGGCGACCATCGCGATCACCCCGCCCCCGTCGTCGTGCACCGGGGCGATCGCCCGGACGGAGGGGCCGAGGGTGCCCTCGTATTCCTCGACCTGGCTGTGCCCGGCCAAGGCCTGATCGATGCTGCCGATATAGGGGCGGCCCAGCTCGTCGGGATTCGGGTGCGTGAACCGCGTGCGGTCGGGAGCCATGATCGTCACAAAGTCGACGTGTGCCATGGCATCGACCTTCCGCGTGTAGGGCTGCAGTGCGTCAGAAGGGGCAGGACCGGTGACGGAGTCCTCCACGAAGGGGTCGTTGGCGAGGGTCACCGCAATGCCGAGGACCCGGTCCGCCGTCGCCTCCCGGGCCTGGGTCTGTGCCGTGGCGTAGTTGCTTGCACTGACGGCGGCACAGATCAGGACGACCAGCAGCAGCTGGGCCAGGAACAACCGGCTGGCCAGCGAAAAAGTACCCTGCACCGTTGGATGTGCCTTCGCCGCCATGGGGTCCTCCTTGGAATCCGTCACCAAGTTTCGCACGGGGACCGGCGGACCCGGCACGGAGACGCGTGACCAATATGAACGCAAGCGTGAGGTGAATCACTTTCGGTCCGACCATGGAGGGAACCCATATTTCGAAGAGCAGAAGGAGCCGGCATGGCAACGAAGCCAGCAGCATATGAACCCAGTCCCGGAAGCGTGGCGGCCGGTCAGCCTCCAGTGCGGAAGAAGGACAGGACCCACTGGCTGTACATCATGGTCATCATCGCCGTCGTCCTGGGCGCGACGATCGGACTGGTCTTCCCGGAGGTCGGCAAATCGCTCAAGCCACTGGGCACCGCTTTCGTCGCACTGATCAAGATGATCATCGCCCCGATCATCTTCTGCACCATCGTCCTCGGTGTCGGCTCGGTGGCCCGGGCCGCGACGGTCGGCAAGGTCGGCGGTCTGGCGCTGGGCTACTTCATCACGATGTCCACCTTTGCCCTGGCCATCGGCCTGCTCGTGGGAAACCTGATCCACCCCGGTTCAGGACTGCATCTGCAGCCCTACGATGCGGCCGCGGGGGATCAGGACAGCGGAACCGTTGATTTCCTGATGAGCCTGATCCCCGGTTCCATCCCGGTGCTGCCCACCCTCGTGCTGGCACTGCTGGTCGGCTTCGCCCTGCAGTCCATGGGCAAATCCGGGGAACCGGTGCTCAAGGGCATCCAGCACATCCAGGGCGTGGTCTTCAAACTGATGATGATGATCATGTGGGCCGCCCCGATCGGCGCCTTCGGGGCCATCGCCGCAGTGGTGGGGGCCACCGGCTGGGCGGCCATCGGCTCCATGGCCATCCTCATGGGTTCCTTCTACATCACGTGTGCCCTGTTCATCCTCGTGATCCTGGGCTCGATCCTCAAGGCGGTGACGGGGCTGAACATCCTGAAGCTGATGAAATACCTGGCCCGGGAATACCTGCTGATCTTCTCCACCTCATCCTCCGAATCGGCCCTGCCGCGCCTCATGGCCAAGATGGAGCATGCCGGGGTCTCCCGGCCGGTGGTGGGGATCACCGTGCCGACCGGCTATTCCTTCAACCTCGACGGCACGGCGATCTACCTGACGATGGCCTCGCTCTTCGTCTCCACCGCCATGGGGATGCCCATGAACCTGGGCGAACAAATATCGTTGCTGGTGTTCATGATCATCGCTTCCAAGGGCGCCGCCGGAGTCACCGGCGCCGGACTGGCCACGCTGGCTGCCGGTCTGCAATCACACCGTCCCGAGCTACTCGACGGCATGGGAGTGATCGTGGGCATCGATAAGTTCATGTCGGAAGCCCGCGCACTCACGAACTTCACCGGCAACGCCGTCGCCACCTTGCTGATCGGCAAGTGGACCCGCGAAATCGATATGGAGCAAACCCGCGCGGTGCTCTCCGGCCAGCGCCCGTTCGATGAGCTCTCGCTGGAACCAGAGGCTTTCGAGGCCGAGGCCGAGGCGCAAGCCGGGCAAAACCTGCCCGAACCGGCGCTCACGCATTAGCCGCCTCATGCACCTCGCCGTCGACCGGTTCGGCCCATGGGGCGGACCGGTCGACCGCGCCCTTCCGGCGGTGGAAGCCGTCCGCCCGGGGTCAACCCTCGAGTTCAGCTTCAAGGTAAAGGCTCGCCGTTTGCCGGCAAACCTGCGCGGTTGCGGACCGTCGCAGCGATAGCCTAGAGGCTAGGCAGTGAGAGAAGTAAGCAACGATCGGAAGCGTGGTTCATACCGTGAGCGAGGAAAAGGGTTCGAGGACTCGGACAGCAGGGTTGCTGAAGGAGCCGCCGGTGGTCGGGCCCACCGGTCGACCCCTGACGAATTTCCCCGAACCACAGCCGTTGGAAAGCCACGGCCCGGCCCGCATCATCGCGATGGTGAACCAGAAGGGCGGGGTCGGCAAGACGACCTCGACCATCAACCTGGCAGCCGCGCTCGCCGAATACGGCCGCAAGGTTCTGTTGGTCGACTTCGACCCGCAGGGAGCCCTCAGCGCCGGATTCGGAACCAACCCGCATGAGCTGGACATCACCGTCTACAACGTGCTGCTCGAACGCAAGACCAGCATCCATGATGCGATCCTGGGCACCGACATCGAGAACATCGACCTGTTGCCGGCGAACATCGACCTCTCGGCCGCCGAGGTCCAGCTGGTCAACGAGGTGGCCCGTGAACAGGTGCTCGAACGGGCCCTGCGCAAGGTCTCCGACGACTACGACGTCATCCTCATCGACTGCCAGCCCTCGTTGGGATTGTTGACCGTCAATGCGCTGACCGCAGCCCACGGGGTGATCATCCCGCTGACCGCCGAGTTCTTCGCCCTGCGTGCCGTGGCCCTGCTGGTGGAGACCATCGACAAGGTCCAGGACCGGTTGAACCCCTCCCTGCAGGTGGACGGCGTCCTGGCCACGATGTACGACGCCAGGACCTTGCACTCCCGGGAAGTCATCGGCCGGCTCGTCGAGGCCTTCGGGGACCAGGTCTTCGAGACCGTCATCAAACGCACGATCAAGTTCGCCGACGCCAACGTCGCCGCCGAGCCGATCACCAGCTATGCCACCAACCACCCGGGGGCGGAGTCCTACCGGATGCTGGCCAAGGAGCTCATCAGCCGCGGCGGCGCCCCGTAATGAGGACGGCGGACCGTGCGGACACCGTGTCGCCGTCCGCCGCCCCCGACCCGCAGGGCAGCGGTGGCTTCGCCGTGGCCCTGGAGAATTTCTCCGGGCCCTTCGACGTGCTGCTGAACCTCATCGGCAAACACCAGCTCGACGTCACCGAGATCGCCCTGGCGAAGGTCACCGACGAATTCATCGCCTACCTGCGTGAGCTGCGCGACGGCGCGGGGGAGGGCGCCCTGGAGGAGACGACGTCGTTCCTGGTGGTGGCCTCCACCCTGCTGGATCTGAAGGCGGCCCGGTTGCTGCCCACCGGCGAGGTCGAATCCGACGAGGACATCGCCCTACTGGAGGCGCGTGACCTGCTCTTCGCCCGACTGCTGCAGTACCGGGCGTTCAAGGCGATCGCCGGGGAATTCTCCGACCGCCTCGCCGTCGAAGCCGAACGCTACCCGCGCCGGGTCTCCCTGGAACCCGGTTTCGCGGCCCTGCTGCCCGAACTGGTCTTCACCACCAGCGCATCCACCTTGGCCCGGCTGGCCCGCAAGGCCATGGAACCCAAGCCGATCGAACCGACCGAAGTCGGCATCGAGCACCTGCACGCCCCCGCCGTGAACGTGCGTGAACAGGCCGAACTGATCGCCACCCGCTTGATCGGAGGAGGACAGGTCAGTTTCACCGAACTGGTGGCCGACGACTCCCGGCCCCCCGTGGTGGTGGCCAGGTTCCTGGCGCTGCTGGATTTGTTCCGTGACCGGTTCATCGGCTTCGAGCAGGCAGGTCCGCTGGCGGAACTGTTGGTCTGCTGGAACCAGGATGCCGGGGCGTGGGACCCCGAAACCGTGACCGGGGACCATCAGCTGCCTCCACCCGTCGCGGCGGCCCCCGCGGCGGGGGAGGAGGGGCCATGACCGGCAACGACGCCGGGGCGCCGCCACCGCCCGAGGACCCCCACGTCGATGACCTTCCCGGTGGGGCGCGGGCGGCCATCGAAGCCGTGCTGATGGTCGCCGACGAGCCGGTGGCCCCGCAGCGGCTGGCCGAGGTCCTGGCGGTGGACGTCCAGCGGGTCCGCGAACTGCTGGCCGAGCTGCAGAACGACTATGACCTGCATCACGGTTTCGAGCTGCGCGAGCTTGCCGGAGGGTGGCGGGTCTATTCAAAACGTGACTTTGCTCCCGTTGTCTCCCGCTTCGTCCTGGACGGCGCCACCTCCCGTCTGTCCCAGGCGGCGCTGGAGACCCTGGCGGTGATCGCCTACCGCCAACCGGTCTCCCGCGCCCGCATTGCGGCGATCCGCGGGGTCAACGTGGACTCCGTGGTCAGGACCCTTTCGATGCGCGGTTTGGTCGCCGAAGAGGGGACGGATCCGACTTCGGGTGCCATGCTGTATCGGACCACCGGCTATTTTCTGGAAAGATTGGGGGTGGACAGCGTGGCGGACCTGCCGCAGCTCTCCCCCCATCTGCCCGGACTGGACGACCTCGAGCACTACGACGAGGACCCTTTCTAGGCCACCATCTCAGTAAGCAACGAAGGAATCGACATGACCCAGGGATCCAATTCAGGCGCAGGCCGCGGCAATCAACGCCGGTCGACGCCCGGCCAGGGTGCCGGGCGCGGCGCTTCCGGACGACGACAGGACGGACCCAAGCAGGGCCCGAAATCAGGGGGCAGCTACGGCGCCAAGAAGCAGGGCGCAGCCAAGAAGGACCAGTCATCCTCGGCCCCGCGGGGGCCCCAGGCCTTCGGTGGCGAACGCTTCGGCCGGAACCTGGGACCGGTGAAGAAGAACCGCCCGGCTCCCCAGCGACGGACGACTCCGCGCACCGAACCGACGCAGGACCAGGACGGCGTGCGTCTGCAGAAGGTCATGGCCAACGCCGGGGTGGCGTCACGCCGGGTCAGCGAGGAGATGATCACCGCCGGACGGGTGGAGGTCAACGGTGAGATCGTCACCGAGCTCGGCATCCGGGTGGACCCGGGCTCCGAGACCATCCATGTGGACGGCATGCGGATCCAACTCAACGAGACGATGAAATACCTCGTCTTCAACAAGCCGCGCGGCGTCGTTTCCACCATGGAGGACCCCGAGGGACGGCCCTGCGTCTCGGATTTCCTGCGCAAGAAGGGCGAACGCCTCTTCCACGTCGGCCGTCTGGACGTGAACACCGAGGGACTGCTGTTGCTGACCAACGACGGGGAACTGGCCAACCGGCTGACCCATCCCTCCTACGAGATCCCCAAGACCTACCTGGTCCAGGTGCCCGGACCGATGGCCCACGGGGTGGGTGCCGAGATGAAGAGCGGCATCAAGCTCGAGGACGGCATCGCCAGCGTGGACTCCTTCAAGCTCGTCGATTCCACCCCGGGCAAGGTCCTGGTGGAGGTCGTCCTGCACTCGGGCCGCAACCGGATCGTCCGCCGGCTCTTCGACGCCGTCGGCCACCCCGTCAAGCGCCTGGTGCGCGTGCAGATGGGCCCGATCCGTCTGGGTGACCAGAAGCAGGGCACCATCCGCCAGCTGGGCAACCACGAGGTCGGCCACCTGCTTTCCGAAGTAGGTATGTAGCAGGTGGTTGCCGCACATCTTCCAGGTCCGGTACTGGTGATCGGTACCGGACTGCTCGGCGCCAGCGTCGGTCTCGGCCTGAGCCGGCTCGGCGTCCAGGTCTCGTTGGCCGACACCTCCCCGACCGCCGCACGGGTCGCGCAGGACATCGGTGCGGGCACCCTGTACGAACCCGGTGTCTCACCCGAGCCGCTGCTGGTCGTCGTCGGCGCGCCGCCGGACGTGAGTGCTGCGGTGGTCTCCGATGCCCTGCGGGCCCATCCGGGGGCCACGGTGGTGGACATCGCCAGCGTGAAGACCTCCATCCTGCGGGCCTTGAGGGCCGATGACCGGCTGACCGAGGCCGACCTGTCCCGCTACGTGGGGACCCACCCCATGGCCGGGCGGGAGAAATCCGGTCCCGCGGCCGCCCGCGGTGAATTGTTCACCGCCATGCCCTGGGTCGTCTGTGCCCACCCCGGGTCCCGGGAGGCCAGCGCCGTCATCGCGGCGGACCTGGCCATAGACCTCGGCGCCACCGTGCACCGGATGGAAGCCGCCGAACACGATGCCGCCGTCGCACTGATCTCGCATTTCCCGCAGATCGCCTCCTCGCTGTTGGCATCGCGCCTGCTCAACGCCCCGGCCCATACATTGGCCCTGGCAGGCAACGGGCTGCGCGACACCACGCGCATCGCGGCCTCGGATCCCCGGCTGTGGATCCAGATCCTGAGCAACAACGCCCCCGAGCTGGTGGGCATCCTGCACGGGTTGCGGGAGGACCTGAACCGGCTGATCTCCACGCTGGAGGACCCCGAGGGCCCCGGAGCCCTGTTGGACCTGGCGGAACTCATGGGGGAGGGCAACGCCGGTCAGGCACGCATCCCCGGCAAGCACGGGTCCCCGCCGCAGGCCTTCGCCGTGGTCACCGTCATCGTGGACGACCGCCCCGGGCAGATCGCCCAGCTGTTGGCCGACGTCGGCGACGCGGGAATCAACCT
Source organism: Micrococcaceae bacterium (assembly GCA_030452125.1). GTDB lineage: Bacteria > Actinomycetota > Actinomycetes > Actinomycetales > Micrococcaceae > Arthrobacter_H. The sequence continues at coordinate 22,706 of JAKDMV010000007.1, read as the reverse complement.
GGAGGACCTGAGGATGGAACACTCCTCGGGCCATCAGGTCGGCATGGTTGAAATCTCCGTTTTACCCGGGCGCAGCCAGGAACTCATGGAAGCCCTCACCGAACGCTCATGGAAGGTAGTGCAGTAAGTGCAGAATCTAGTGGTGGCCATCGACGGCCCGTCAGGCAGCGGAAAATCATCGGTCTCCAAGGAGGTGGCCCGCCGGCTCGGCGCCGCCTACCTGGACACCGGGGCGATGTACCGGGCGCTGACCTATGCCTGCCTGGAGGCCGGGACCGATCTGCAGGATGCCGAAGCAGTCACCGCAGCGGTGAAGGCGGCCTCCGTGCAGATCGGCACCGAGACCGATACCGAACAGGTGATGGTCAACGGGGCCGACGTCAGTGAGGCAATCCGTGCACCGCACGTGTCGGAGGCCGTTTCCTCCGTCGCCGTGATCCTGGAGGTCCGGGCCGAACTGGTGCGTCGTCAGCAGGAGATCATTGCCGCCCACGAGCGCATCGTCGCCGAAGGCCGGGACATCACCACCGTGGTGGCCCCCGAGGCGCCGGCCAGGATCCTGCTCACCGCGCGTGAGGAAGTGCGCATGGCCCGCCGCGGCCTGCAGCTCGGCGGCACCCAGAGCGGGGAGGACCTGCAACGCCAGGTCGTCGCCCGGGACGCCAAGGATTCCACGGTCACCAGTTTCACCACTGCGGCCGACGGCGTGGTCACGGTCGATTCCTCCGACCTGGACTTCGAGCAGACGGTCCAGGCCGTGCTGGGCGTCGTGGAAGCCGTCGACGCCCCGGCCTGAGGACCCACGGGCCCCAAGCGTGCAAAAATAGTAAGTGCTTCCGCGTACGGCGGAAGCGGCGAACAAAGGAAACCCCTGAACATGACCGATCACGCCGCCGTTACCGGCGACGGAGACGAATACGTCCCCTCGGGAGAGGACCACGTCGCCGAAAAACTCGAACTGATCACCGATGAGGAAGCCGAGCAGCGCGCCGCTTCCCTGCGGGAAGGCCTGTCCGACTACGAACTCGACGACGAGGACACCCGGCTGCTGTCCCACCTCGACGACGATGATTTCGAAGAGGTCGAGGAGAAGGCGCCCCCGGTGGTGGCCATCATCGGCCGCCCCAACGTCGGCAAATCGACCCTGGTCAACCGGATCATCGGCCGCCGCGAAGCAGTGGTCGAAGACGTTCCGGGAGTCACCCGCGACCGGGTGTCCTACAACGCCGAGTGGAGCGGACGCGATTTCACCCTCGTGGACACCGGCGGCTGGGAACACGATGCAAAAGGCATCCACGCCCGGGTCGCCGACCAGGCCGAAATCGCGGCCGAGCACTCCGACGCGATCATCTTCGTCGTCGACTCCGCCGTCGGGGCCACCGCCACCGATGAACTGGTCGTGAAGATGCTCCGCCGGCAGAAGAAGCCGGTGTTCCTCGTGGCGAACAAGGTCGACGGCGAAGCCCAGGAAGCCGACGCCGCCTCCTTGTGGAGCCTGGGATTCGGGCAGCCCTACCCCGTGTCCGCCCTGCATGGGCGCGGTACCGCCGATCTGCTCGATGACCTGTTGGATAAGCTGCCGGCCTATTCGGCGGTCAGCGCGCTGATCCCCACGGGAGGACCGCGCCGCGTGGCGCTCATCGGGCGACCGAACGTGGGCAAGTCCTCGCTGCTGAACAAATTGGCAGGAACCGACCGCGTCGTCGTCGACGACACCGCCGGAACCACCCGGGACCCGGTGGACGAACTGGTCGACATCGGTGGACGCACCTGGCGCTTCGTGGACACCGCGGGGATCCGACGCCGCCAGCATATGGCCGTCGGCTCCGACTACTATGCCTCCCTGCGCACCCAGTCGGCCCTCGAGAAGGCCGAAGTCGCCGTGGTCCTGTTGGCCGTGGACGAGGTCCTCAGTGAACAGGATGTGCGGATCCTGCAGACCAGCATCGACTCGGGACGTGCCCTGGTCCTGGCCTTCAATAAATGGGACCTGCTCGACGACGAACGCCGGCACTACCTGGAGCGGGAAGTTGAACACGACCTGGCCCATGTCGATTGGGCCCCGCGCGTGAACATCTCGGCGGCCACCGGCTGGCATAAGGACCGGCTCGTCCCGGCCCTGGACCTGGCCCTGGAGTCCTGGGACCGCCGCATTCCCACCGGCAAGCTCAACGCCTTCCTCGGCGAGCTCGTGGCGGCGCACCCGCACCCGGTCCGCGGGGGCAAGCAGCCACGGATCCTCTTCGCCACCCAGGCCTCGTCACGGCCGCCGCGCTTCGTGCTGTTCACCACCGGATTCCTGGACCCCGGGTACCGCCGGTTCATCACCCGGCGGCTGCGGGAGACCTTCAGTTTCGAAGGCACACCCATCGAGGTCAGCATGCGCGTGCGTGAGAAGCGTGGGCGGTCAAAGTAGAACGGAAAATAGGGTAGAGTAGCCGAGGAGCTTTTCGCAGACGGCACCCGCCCCTCGAGGACGGGAGAACGGCTGCGGAACCGCCGGGCTATGGCGCAGCTTGGTAGCGCGCCTGACTGGGGGTCAGGAGGCCGTGGGTTCGAATCCCGCTAGCCCGACCGGCTAAGAAGGACCTTGTCAGAACGAACTATCGTTCAGGCAAGGTCCTTCTTGCCGTGCTCTGCTCCACGGGGCCGGAACCTCTTCCGCCCCCGGTTCCGCGTCCGGGGAGGCCGCGGCCGGCCATGGGCCCCGAAGTGCCCCGAAGCGTCAGCGTGAACCGTCCGCACCCGGATCGTGACCACCGGCTTGCGTCGAGGGATAACCGGTAGGCTAGGCTGGATAAAACACAAAGTGGGCGCGCCATTTGGGCGTTATGGCCCCCGGTGGCCGAAGTAGGGACATGGCATTTCAGGGAGGAAACACATGAGTGGCGAAAACCGTTGGGAGGACACCGCTGCGGACCGCAAGGAATCTGCTGCGGAAACCACCAGCATCGGCCTGCCTCCGACCACTGACGAGGTCTCTCCCGAGACCTCGCTGTCGACGGAGGAGCGCTCCTCCGTCAACGCCTTGCCCGAAGGTTCCGCCCTGCTGATCGCCCATTCCGGACCGAATCGCGGTGCCCGGTTCCTGCTTGACGGGGAACTGTCCACCGTGGGCCGGCACCCCGAAGCCGATATCTTCCTCGACGACGTCACCGTCTCGCGGAAGCACGCCCAGTTCCGCCGGGACGGCGAGGGGTTCCAGGTCGTCGACTCCGGCAGCCTCAACGGCACCTATGTCAACGGCGACCGGGTGGACGCGGTCCGCCTGCGCACCGGCTCCGAGGTCCGCATCGGCAAGTTCCGCCTGACCTTCTACTCGGGGACCGTCCCCACGACCGCCGCACGGCAGGACTGACGGTCATCCCTGTGGTTTCATCCGCGCACTCCCGCCGGGGTGTCGGCGTAGGCGCCGACACCTCCCGGCCCAGTGTGCTCAACATCGGCGAGGTCCTCACCGAACTCTCGGCGGACTTCCCGCAGACCACGGCCTCGAAGATCCGCTTCCTCGAGGAAAAGGGGTTGATCACCCCGCAGCGCACCGCCGCCGGATACCGCAAGTACACGGCCACGGACATCGACCGGCTGCGCTTCATCCTGTCCCTGCAGCGGGACCAGTACCTTCCGTTGAAGGTCATCAAGGATTATCTGGACGCCGTCGACCGGGGTGAACGCCCCGACCAGTTGGCCAGCGGGCTGACCTTGACCCCGCGCAGCGTGACCGACCAGTTGGCCCAGGAGATCGCCGGGCACACCCGGCCGCTGACCCGGGCCGAACTCCAAGGGGCCACCGGGGCCTCGGACGACCTGGTCTCCGAGCTGCTGGCCTACGGCATCATCTCCGAGGACGACCAGCGCTTCGACGAACATGCCGTGCGCATAGCCACCGCCAGCGCCAAGCTGGCTGGACACGGGATCGAACCACGGCACCTGCGTGGCTTCCGCGCCGCCGCGGACCGTGAAATCGGATTGGTCGAACGGGCCGTCGCCCCGCTGGCCAGTCGTCGTGACGTCTCCTCGCGCGCCAGCGCGGCGGAGACCGCGCGCGAAATCAGCGACGCCTGCCTGGCCCTGCATAGCGCCCTGGTCAACGGCTCGATCGCAAAGATGGACCACTAGGCGCTGCAGGAGGAACCCATGCGAGAACTGATGCTCGTCGGAGTCCGGATCGAACTACCCTCCAACCAGCCGTTGGTACTGCTCAAGGAAATCGACGGCCCCCGCCACTTGCCGATCTGGATCGGCACCCCCGAAGCCTCGGCCATCGCCATGACCCAGCAGGGGATGGGCACCCCCCGGCCGATGACCCACGACCTGCTGGAGACCATCACCTCGGCACTGGGCCACCCCCTGGTGGAGGCCCGGCTGGTGTCGGTGAAGGAAACGGTCTTCTACGCCGAACTGGAGTTCGACGGCGGGGCCACCGTGGACTCGCGGGCCTCGGATGCGATCGCCTTCGCCCTGCGGGCCGGATGCCCCATCACCTGCGCCGAGGAAGTACTGGAGGAGGCGGGGGTCCTGGTCAACGACGAGGGCTCCACCGAAGAGGCCGCAGAGGACCAGGTGCGCGAATTCCGCGAGTTCCTCGCCGACGTCGAACCCGAGGATTTCGACAAGTAGCGACACGCCCTCAAGTTAAACTTGAAGGTCTTTGACGTGGGACTGGTTCAGCCGTACCGTCAAAGCATAAGAATCCCATTGCTTCGCTGTCCCATCACTCGGCACAGTGGACGGCATCCGATGCCGCCACGGTTCCCCGACAGCTGGCAAACTCCCTATTGGGGGGAGTTTTCAACTAGGAGGGTCCACGTGAGTCCGATAGGTGAGCATAGCGGGGCGTCAGGCCCCGGCCAGACGGGCGCCGGAGACAATTCCCAGGGCCTGCTGTTCACCGAGGACCTGCCCGTCCTGGACGAAGGGGCGGGATACCGGGGCACCGTGGTCTGCAAGGCGGCCGGGATCACCTACCGCCAACTCGACTACTGGGCCCGGACCGGGCTGGTCGAACCAGCCGTACGCGGGGCCGCAGGCTCCGGCAGCCAGCGCCTCTACAGCTTCCGGGACATCCTGGTCCTCAAGGTCGTCAAGCGGCTGCTGGACACCGGGGTCTCCCTGCAGCAGATTCGTTCCGCCGTCGTGCACCTGCGCGAACGAGGTGTGGAGGATCTGGCCCAGATCACCTTGATGAGCGACGGGGCCTCCGTCTACGAATGCACCTCCGCCGACGAGGTCATCGACCTGGTCCAGGGCGGACAGGGCGTCTTCGGCATTGCCGTGGGCCGTGTCTGGCGCGAGGTCGAAGGCAGTCTGGCCGAACTACCCAGCGAGCATGCCGTCGTCGAGGAAGAGGTCTTCCCGGGCGACGAATTGGCCCGCCGTCGTGCGGCGAAGAAGTCCGCCAGCTAGAGACGTCATCGGTTCCGGTCCGTGGAACCGGTCAACGAGGAACGGCGCGCATCCCCGGGAAGGGGGTGCGCGCCGTTCCTCGTCCGGGGCCGGGAAGCCCCTAGCGCGACGTGGTGGTGCTGTCCGGTCCGGTGCGCAGCCCGGCCAGGAGTTCATCGAAGCGTTCCGCCGACTGGCGGGCGGCGTCGCCGGGCCATTGGTGGACGGGGTAGGCGGCACCCTGGATCTGCTGCCAGTTCGCCTGGTCGGGCAACACGGGGGAGAGCAGTGCATCACCGAACATGGTGCGCATCTCCTCGAGCCGGAAACGCTGCTCGGCCGAGGACTGGCGGACCCGGTTGGCCACCACCCCGGCGGTCTGCAGTCCCGGGACGAACTCGCTGCGGAAGAGTTCCAGGGCCCGCAGGGTGCGTTCGGTGCCGGCGACGGAGAACAGGCTCGGTTCGGCGACGAGGAGCACGTCGTTGCTGGCGGTCCAGGCCATGCGGGTCAGCCCGTTCAACGAGGGCGGGCAGTCGATGAGCACCAGTTCGTACCGTGTCTGGCGCGCGAGCAGCTGTTTCAAGCGGCGCAGATGGCGCAACCGCAGGTCGGGACGGTCGTAGATGCCGCTGAAGGCCCCGCCGACGGCCACGTCGAGCACGGCCGGCCCGGTCTTGCCGGAGGACGCCGGGGCCCTGCCGGTCCACGGGCTGGGGACCGCTGCGGCGGTGATGTCGCCACGGCGGGCGTTCTTCAGCAGGTGTCCGATGTCGTTGTCACCGTTGGGTTCCACGCCCAGGCCGGTACTGGCATCGGCATGTGGGTCGAGGTCCACCACCAGGGTCGGGATACCGGCGGCCAGCGCCGCCGACGCCAAACCGAGGGTGACCGACGTCTTGCCAACGCCACCCTTGAGACTGCTGATGCTCACGACCTGCACGGAACGGACCACGACCTTACTGTTTTTTTACGCTGATTCGGCTCCCAACCATCATAGGGTGGCCCCGCCGTTCGGCGCCTCCCCCTGCCACGGTGTGGCTCAGGTCATGAAGAAATAGAGTTTTAGCTGTGTGATGGCCCACTGTAAGGTGAGCGCAGGCTTGAATCTACGCTTCGCGCCTGACGCACGGAGGCAAAACCCCCCGAGACCCGGGGAGACCGTTGCGTTCGTCCTGTCCGAACAGACACCATGCAGGAGAACCATGTTTTCAAAGGTTTTGGTAGCCAACCGCGGCGAAATCGCGATTCGCGCATTCCGTGCCGGCTACGAATTGGGAGCCAAGACGGTTGCCGTCTTCCCCTACGAGGACCGCGGATCCATCCACCGCCAGAAGGCCGACGAGGCCTACCAGATCGGCGAGGAGGGCCACCCGGTCCGCGCCTACCTGGACGTGGAGGAAGTCATCCGCGTCGCCAAGGACTCCGGGGCGGACGCGATCTACCCGGGCTACGGGTTCCTCTCGGAGAACCCCGATCTCGCCCGTGCCGCCGAGGAAGCCGGCATCACCTTCGTGGGGCCCCCGGCCGATGTCCTGGAACTGGCAGGAAACAAGGTCCAGGCGCTGAAGGCCGCCAAGGCGGCAGGAATTCCGACGCTGGCCTCCTCCGAGCCCAGCGACGACGCCGAATGGCTGATCGGCGAGGCCGATAAGATCGGCTTCCCCATCTTCGTCAAGGCGGTGGCCGGCGGTGGCGGTCGCGGCATGCGCCGTGTGGATACCCGGGAGGATCTTCCCGAGGCCCTGGACGCCGCCATGCGCGAAGCGGCCACCGCCTTCGGGGATCCGACCATGTTCCTGGAGATGGCCGTGCTGCGCCCGCGTCATATCGAGGTCCAGGTCCTCGCCGATGCCCACGGGGACGTGGTGCACCTCTTCGAACGGGATTGCTCGCTGCAGCGCCGCCACCAGAAGGTCGTGGAGATCGCCCCGGCGCCGAACCTGGACGAGGGCATCCGCCAGGCCCTCTACGCCGATGCCGTGAAGTTCGCCAAGGCCCTGAACTACCAGAACGCCGGAACCGTCGAGTTCCTGGTGGACACGGTGGGGGAGCGGGCCGGCGAGCACGTGTTCATCGAGATGAACCCGCGGATCCAGGTCGAGCACACGGTCACCGAGGAGATCACCGATATCGACCTGGTCTCCGCCCAGATGCGCATCGCGGCCGGGGCCTCGCTGACGGATCTGGACATCCGCCAGGACCAGCTGCATATCCGTGGTGCCGCCCTGCAATGCCGCATCACCACCGAGGACCCCGCCAACGGGTTCCGCCCGGATGTGGGCACCATCACCGTCTACCGGTCCGCCGGCGGCTCGGGGGTCCGGCTGGACGGAGGCACCATCTACACCGGTGCCGTGGTCTCACCGCACTTCGACTCCATGCTGGTCAAGCTGACCTGTCGCGGCCGGGACTACGAGGCCGCCGTACGCCGGGCCCGCCGCGCGCTGGCCGAATTCCGGATCCGTGGGGTGGCCACGAACATCCCGTTCCTGATGAACGTGCTCGATGACCCGCAGTTCATCGCCGGGGACGTCGCCACCGACTTCATCGATTCGCGCCCCGATCTGCTCGAGGGCAACCGCAGCCAGGACCGTGGCACCAAGGCATTGTCCTTCCTGGCCGATGTGACCGTGAACCAGCCCAACGGCCCGCGCCGTGAGGGCCTGGACCCGCGGCAGAAGCTGCCGTACTACCCGGGGGACAAATCCGACCAGCCGATGCGCAGCCCCTTCGACGGCCCCTCGGAGCACGAGCCCGCCGCCGGCTGGCGCCAGGTCCTTCTCGAACGCGGGCCCGAGGGCTTCGCCGCCGAACTGCGCTCGCGCACCGAACTGGCGGTCACCGACACCACCTTCCGGGACGCCCACCAGTCGTTGCTGGCCACCCGGGTCCGCACCCGTGACCTGATTGCCGCGGCCCCGGCCTACGCCCATACGCTGCCGCAGCTGTTCTCCATGGAGGTCTGGGGCGGGGCCACCTACGATGTCTCGCTGCGCTTCCTGGGCGAGGACCCGTGGAAGCGGCTGGAACTGCTGCGCGCCGAGCTGCCGAACATCCCGTTGCAGATGCTCCTGCGTGGTCGCAACACCGTGGGATACACCCCGTACCCCACCGAGGTGACCGATGTCTTCGTCCAGGAGGCCGCCGCAGCCGGGATCGACATCTTCCGGATCTTCGACGCCCTCAACGACGTCTCGCAGATGGCCCCGGCCATCAAGGCGGTCCGCGAGACCGGGACCGCGGTCGCCGAGGTGGCGCTGTGCTACACCGGGAACCTGCTCGATCCCGAGGAGAAGCTCTACACGCTGGACTACTACCTGGATCTGGCCCAGCAGATCGTCGACGCCGGCGCCCACATCCTGGCGATCAAGGACATGGCCGGGTTGCTGCGACCGGCGGCCGCCGCACAGCTGGTCACGGCGTTGCGCGAACGCTTCGACCTGCCGGTGCACCTGCACACCCACGACACCGCAGGTGGCCAGCTGGCCACGCTCATGGCGGCCTCCAACGCCGGGGTCGACGCGGTCGACGTCGCGGTGGCCTCCATGGCCGGGACCACGTCCCAGCCCTCGGAATCGGCGTTGGTCGCCGCCCTGGCCAACACCGACCGCGATACCGGGATCCCGCTCGAGGCGGCGGCCTCGCTGGAACCCTACTGGGAAGCCGTGCGCTCGATGTACGGGCCGTTCGAATCGGGGCTGCCCGGTCCGACGGGCCGGGTCTACCGCCACGAGATCCCCGGCGGCCAGCTCTCGAACCTGCGCCAGCAGGCCAAGGCGCTGGGGCTGGCCGAGCGTTTCGAGGACATCGAGGAGATGTACACCGCGGCCAATGCGATCCTGGGCCGGTTGGTGAAGGTCACCCCGTCCTCGAAGGTCGTCGGCGACCTGGCCCTGCATCTGGTGGGCATGAACGTGGACCCGAAGGAATTCGAGGCCAACCCGCAGGAATTCGACATCCCCGATTCGGTGATCCAGTTCCTCTCCGGCGAACTCGGGGATCCGCCCGGTGGATGGCCCGAGCCCTTCAGGACCAAGGCCCTGCAGGGACGCAACGTCAAGGTCCGGGTCGAGGAGCTCGAGCCCGAGGACCAGGAGGGCCTGGCCGGGGATTCGTCGACCCGCCGCCAGACGCTGAACCGGCTCTTGTTCGCCGGGCCGACCCGTGACTTCGAGAAGCTGCGGGCCGAATACGGCGACGTGTCGCTGCTGCACACCCGGGACTACCTCTACGGGCTGGTCCAGCACGCCGAACACGTGATCTCCCTGGGCAAGGGGGTGCGCCTGCTGGTGACCCTGCAGGCGATCTCCGAACCCGACGAGAAGGGCATGCGCACCCTGATGTGCACCCTGAACGGGCAGATGCGCCAGATCACGGTTCGCGACGACAACGTCGAATCCACGGTCAAGGCCGCGGAGAAGGCGGATCAGTCGAATCCGGGCCACGTGGCAGCACCCTTCGCCGGTGCGGTCACCGCAGCCGTCGAGGTCGGCGACACCGTCCCCGCCGGCGGCACCATCGCCACGATCGAGGCCATGAAGATGGAAGCAGCGATCACCTCGCCCGCCGGTGGCCGGGTGAGCCGTATCGCCATCGAAGGCACGGCCCAGGTCCAGGGCGGGGACCTCCTGGTGGTTCTGGAGGCCTAGGGCCGCCGTACCACCGCAGGACGGGACGTCCACCGACGACACGGTGGGCGTCCCGTCGGTGCGTTAGGGTGATGGCTGACGTTCCTACAGCCAGTACTTTCCGCAGAGGATGCCATGACCCAGCCGCACCAGAACCACGACGACGACGAAGCCCCGGAGACCCCGGAACCGGCTCCGCACGACGAAGTGGACCCGTCGGAGCCCAGAACCGACACCCCGGAGGAGGACCTCGGCGAGGACCTCAAATCCGCGGGGGCCGGCCATGGGGCCGCCGACCTGCCGGACCTCTCCGATTGGCAGCCGGTGGACCAGGACGAGGCAACGGCCGCGGATCCCTCCGATCCGCGCCCGCTGGCCCAGGGCATGGTCATCCCTGCAGCACCGACCGACCAGCAGGACCCCGGGGCCGGCACCGCCGGTCCGGTGGGGGGAACCCCGGGCCCCGGCCCGGCCACAGCCACCGCCACCGCCTCCGCCGGCGTCGGGGCGGGAACCACCGCCGGAGCCGGCGCGGCCCCGCAGCCCAAGGCCCCCGAAAGTGCTTCGCAGCTGACGCCCGACCGGCTGCTCGAACCCCGGGACCGCGAACCCGTGGGCGGATGGCGTCGCCTGTTGTTCCGGGCCTCCTTAGGCCGGGTCAACGTCGGGGATTCGGACGCCGTGCGGATCCGCCGGCAGATGCAACACCGGATTTCGGCCCCCTTGCCCGGAACTACCCGCTACGTCCCCGTCCTGTCCCGGAAGGGAGGAGTCGGCAAGACCACGGTGACCACCCTGCTGGGCATGGCCCTGGCGCAGATCCGGGAGGACCGGGTCATCGCCCTGGACGCCAACCCCGACCGCGGGACGCTCAGCGACCGCTCGCCGGGCAAATCGGAGTTCACCGCCCGGAACCTGGTCCAACACCGTTTCAGCGTCGACACCTTCGCCAAGCTCTCCTCCTATGCCGCACGGGAAGGATCACGTCTGCACGTGCTGGCCTCGGACACCGACCCGCGGGTGGCCGAGGCGTTCGACGACGCCGACTACCGTGCCGTCACCGAGCTGCTTTCGAAGTACTACTCCATCGTGCTCACCGATTCCGGGACCGGGATGGTCCATACGGTCATGAAGGGCACCCTGGAGAAGGCCGATGCCGTCGTCCTGGTCTCCGGGGCCAGTGTCGACGAAGCCCGGTTGGCCTCCGAGACACTGTCCTGGCTGGAGGCCCACGGGCGCACCGAGCTGGCGAAGAATGCGATCGTGGTCATCAACCAGTCCTCCGGAACCGGTCGCGGGGTGAACGTCGAGGAGATCGAATCGCATTTTCGCTCGCGCGTCGCCACGGTCGTTCGGCTGCCGCATGATCCGCATCTGGCCGAAGGGTCCCGGGTCTCCCTGGACCGGCTCAAACCGGGCACCCGCGACGCCGTGATGGAGCTCGCGGCGTTGGTCGTGGACGAACTGAAGGGCTGAATCACTTGACGCATTATGACCTGGCCATCGTCGGATCCGGATCCGGCAATTCACTGATCACCGGTTTCTGGGACGATAAGAAGGTCGCCATGATCGACGCCGGGACCTTCGGCGGGACCTGCCTGAACGTGGGGTGCATCCCCACGAAGATGTTCGTCTACCCGGCCACCCTGGCCGCCTCCCCCCGGGAAGCGGCCCGTCTCGGGGTCGACTTGGAACACCGTGGAACCGACTGGCCGGGGATCCGGGACAGGATCTTCGGGCGGATCGATGCGATTTCGGCCGACGGTCTGCGCTACCGGGACCAGGAGCTCGAGAACGTCGACGTCTACACCGAGAGCGTCCGGCTGCGTGACCCGCGGACGCTGGTCACCGAATCCGGGCAGGTCATCACCGCCGACCAGATTGTTTTGGCCTCCGGCTCCCGGGCCGTGCTGCCCGAGGTCCCCGGTGTGGAGCTGCCCCAGGTCCACACCTCGGATACCGTGATGCGCCTGGACGCGCTGCCGGAACGGGTGCTGATCGTCGGTGGCGGCTTCATCGCCGCCGAGTTCGCCCACGTCTTCCATGGCCTGGGCTCCCAGGTCATCCAAGCGAACCGTTCCGCGGCCCTGCTGCGCCATCACGACCAGGAGATCTCCCGCCGGTTCACGCAGTCCGCCGCCCGACGCTGGACCCTGAAGCTGGACCATGCCCTCAGTGCCGTCACCGAGAACGACGACGGAACCGTCACCGGGCACTTCGAGACCGCTGAAGGGCCCGTGGAAGTGGTCGCCGACGTCGTGCTGATGGCCACCGGCCGGGTGCCGAACTCGGACCGGATCGGGGCCGAAGCCGCCGGATTGGACCTGGAACATGACGGCCGGTTGGCGGTGGACGGGTTCCAGCGGGTGCTCTCCGGGGGTCAGGCGCTACCCGGGTGCTATGCCCTGGGCGATGCCTCCAACGAACAGCAGCTCAAACATGTCGCCAACCGCGAAGCCCGGGTGGTGGCGCATAACCTCGAACACCCCGGGCAGCTGCGCTCCACCGACCGGTCCTTCGTCCCGGCAGCGGTCTTCACCGATCCGCAGATCGCCTCGGTGGGACTGACCGGCGAACAGGCCACGGCCCGGGCGCAGGACCCCGAGGACGTCGTCACCGTCGTGCAGGATTATGGCTCCACGGCCTACGGATGGGCGATGGAGGACCAGGAAGGCATCCTCAAGCTGGTGGCCTCCCGGTCGACCGGCTTGTTGCTGGGGGCCCATGTGATGGGACACGAGGCCTCGATCCTCATCCAGCCGCTCATCCAGGCCATGGCCACCGGGCTCGGGGTCGTCGAGATGGCCCGGCGCCCCTACTGGATCCACCCGGCGTTGACCGAGGTCGTGGAGAATGCGTTGCTGGGCCTTGAGCTGCCCGCCGGGGAGGACGCACCGCTGTAGCGGAGCCGCACCGCAGCACACAAAAAGGCCGGGCCACGCACTGTGCGTGGCCCGGCCTGTTGTCTACCGGGGCTCAGGACGGCTTCTTGGCCGTGTAGATCTCCTCGACGACCGTTTCGAAGTCCTTGAGCACCTGGGCGCGCTTGACCTTCAACGACGGGGTCAGGTGGCCGGAGGCCTCGGAGAAGTCCGTGGGGACGATGCGGAAGGCCTTGATGGCCTCGGCGTGGGAAACCGTCTGGTTGGCCTTGTCGATGACGGCCTGGACGCTTTGACGGACCTTGGGGTGCTCGGCGGCCTGCTCCACGGTCAGCGATCCGAGCTGGTGACGGCCCAACCACCCGGGCAGGGCCTCCTCGTCGAGGGTGACCAGGGCGGAGATGAACGGGCGGTTGTCCCCGACCACCAGGGCCTGGGAGACGAGGGCATCGGCGCGGATCTGGTCCTCCAGCAAGCCGGGGATGACGTTCTTCCCGCTGGCGGTCACGAGGATTTCCTTCTTGCGCCCGGTGATCTTCAGGAACCCGTCTGAATCGAGCTCGCCGATGTCGCCGGTGCGGAACCAGTCGTCGTCGAACGCCTCCGTGCGCAGATCCGGTCGGTTGTGGTATCCGGCCATGAGGCAGACGCCCCGGGTGAGGATCTCGCCGTCGTCGGCGATCTTCACGGCGTTGCCCGGCAGCGGCCTGCCAACGGTGCCGATCTTCAGCTTGCTCGGGGTGTTCACGGTGATCGGGGCGGTGGTCTCGGTGAGGCCGTAGCCTTCGAGGATCATCAGCCCGGCACCGTTGAAGAAGTGCCCGAGGCGTTCGCCCAGCGGGCCACCGCCGGACACCGCATACTGGATGCGCCCGCCCATGGCCTCGCGGATCTTCGAGAAGACGAGCTTGTCGAACAGGCCGTGGCGCAGCTTCAAGGCCAGCGGCACCGAGCCCTCGCCCTGGGCGCGGGAGAACTGGACGGCGGTCTTCGCCGCTGCGTGGAAGATCCTGGCCTTGACGTTGCTGGCATCCTCGGCCTTGAGCATCGAGGAGTTGTAGACCTTCTCGAAGACCCGTGGAACGGCCAGGATGAACGTGGGCTTGAAGCCTTGCAGATCCGGGAGCAGGTTCTTGATGTCGGGGGTGTGGGCGACCTTGGCGCCGCCGGCGACGGCCAGGACCGAGATGAAGCGGGCGAACACATGGGCCAGGGGCAGGAACATGATGGTCGAGGACCCCTCATGAACACATTCGGGCAGGGCTTCCTGGGCGTTGCGGGACAGTTCCACGAAGTTCAGGTGGGTCAGCTCGCAGCCTTTGGGGCGTCCGGTGGTGCCCGAGGTGTAGATGATCGTTGCCACGGTCTCGAGTCCCATGGAGGAGCGACGTGCCTCCAGTTCCTCGTCGCTGACCCCGGTTCCGGCCGAGCGCAGGACGTCGAGTCCATCGCCGTCCATCTGCCAGATGTGTCCGATGTCCTCGAGCTGCTCCTGGATGGAGGCCTGGCGGATCACGTTCTCGTGGTTCGGTGATTCCACGATGGCCGCTGCGGCCCCGCAGTCACCCAGGATCCAGGCGACCTGGCTGGGGGAGGAGGTCTCGTAGACCGGCACGGAGATGCATCCGGCGAACCAGATCGCGAAGTCGACCAGGGTCCATTCGTAGCGGGTCCGGGACATGATGCCGATCCGGGAGCCCTTTTCGAGCCCCGCGGCGATCAGGCCCTTGGCCAAGGCGCTGGCATCGTCCCTGAACTCCCGGGCCGAGACATCGATCCATCCGCCGTGACCGTCGGGCCGCGAGAACAGCATCGGGTTGGTCCCATTCGCTTTTTCCAGCACGAAATCCGTGGTGTTGGACGTCGCGGGGCTGACCACGAGCGGGGGTACGCTGAACTCTCGCACGATGTGCTCCTCTACTTCAGTAGGCTATTCAGATTGGACATCTGACGATGGGGATCGTCATCCAAGCATAGTGTGTTGCATCACTAACCTACTCGCTAGTAACTTATGGTGCCAACATCGGGCCAGGGAAGGGCATCGCCATGGGTACGGCACCGGCAGCGGACCAGGCCATCGGGCTGGACATCGGCGGCACGAAGATCGCCGGTGGCGTGGTCGACGGGGCGGGGAACCTCCTGCACCGCGACCGGCGTTCGACCCCCGGATCGAGCCCCCAGGACGTCGAACTGGCAGTGCTGGACCTGGTGGCCGGCCTCCGCCGCTTCGCCCCCCGGGCCCCGATCGGCGTCGGGGCAGCCGGCTGGATGAATCCCGAGACGGGCACCGTGCTCTTCAGCCCGCATCTGGCCTGGCGCAACGAACCCCTGCGCGACCGGCTGGCCACCGTGCTCGGCGGGACGGTCTGCGTGGTCAACGACGCCGACGCGGCCGGCTGGGCGGAATATCGTTTCGGGGCCGGGCAGGGTGAACCGAACCTGGTGTGCCTGACCCTGGGCACCGGGATCGGCGGTGCGCTGGTCGCCGGGGGACGGCTGCGCCGGGGCCGGTTCGGGTTGGCCGGGGAATTCGGCCACCAGGTCATCCAACCCGGAGGCCACCGCTGCGAATGCGGGAACCGCGGTTGCTGGGAACAATATGCCTCCGGCAACGCCCTGGGGCGTGAAGGCCGTGAAATAGCCCGGGCCAACTCGCCGGTGGCCCACACGCTGCTGGACGCCGTGGAAGGGGACGTGGAGGCCATCAACGGGTCGTTGGTGACCGAGCTGGCAGCGGCCGGGGATCCTGCCTGCCAGGAGCTGATCATCGATGCCGGCCAGTGGCTGGGGCTGGGCCTGGCCAATCTGGCCGCCGCCTTGGATCCGGGGACCTTCGTCATCGGTGGGGGGCTGGGATCTGCCTCCACCCGGTTGCTCGAGGAAGCCGAGACATCGTACCGGAAGAACCTCACCGGACGGGGCTACCGGCCGTTCGCCGGCATCCGGCAGGCGGGGCTGGGGGCCGACGCCGGGCTGATCGGAGCCGCCGACCTCGCCCGGCAGGAAGCCGCCCCGAGCCGAGGGTGACGACCGCGGGGCCGTGCCGTCCCCGGGCAGGGGTCAGACCCTGGCGCCGTTATCGCCGTCCTGCCGGTGGCGCGGGAGCCTGAAGGCCAGATAACCGGCGGCGGCCACGAAAGCCACGCACAGGGTCAGCCAGACGCCCATCGGCGCCGAACGCCACAGGATGGCCAGAAGCAACAGGGCGATCGGTGCTCCGGCGGCACAGGTCCAGGCCAGCACGGTCAGCGGATTGCCCGAGCCCAGGGCCGGAGGATCTTCCGGGGTCCAATCCTCCTCGGGCTCCTCGAGCAGTTCGTAGTCCCGCGGCCCACCGGCCGGGCGGAGCAGGGGAACCGGCTCGTCGAGGGGATCCGGGGTCGGGCCCGGTGGATCGGCGGCCTCGGCTTCCGGATCGACATCCATCCCGACGTCGTCGAGCCGGCTGACCAGATCCTGCCAGGCGGCCTCGTCGGCGGCCCGGTCCCGGGGGGAGCGGGCGTTGTCATCAGCCATGGGCATGACCTCCCAACGCGTCGAAGAAGGCGAGCGAGCCCTCGAAGATCGCTGCGGCGTCGTAATCAAGGGTCGCCACGTGCAGGCTGCGTTCCAGATACCTCAATTGCAGCCGCGGCACCCCGGAAGGGTGCATGCCGACCAGCTCGCGCCGCAGCAGATCCAACCCCGGTTCGGAGACCACATGGTCCACCACCGAGCGGAAGACGAACACCGGGGCCTGGATCGCTTCCAGATTCTTCCGGGTGGTGCGGATGAGCCGACGCAGCTCGTGCACCGCGGCCACCGGGGTCCGTGGGTAGGCCCCCTCGTCCTGGCCGGGGCGGGCGATGTCGTTGGCGATGGCCGGCACCGAGGGGACGAACCGTTTCAGGATCCCGGCCAGGGCCGCGGTGCGGTCCACCATGCTCAGGGCGGGGTTGACCAGGGCGAGCCCCGCGGGTCGGCGTTCAATGCCCAGATGCAGGGCCAGCGTCCCGCCCATGGACAGTCCGACGACGAAGACCTTGCGGTGGGCGGCGGCCAGGAGATCGAATTCGGCCTCGACGGCCGCCGTCCACGCGGAACGGGGGGTCCGGGCCAGTTCCTGCCAGCTGGTCCCATGCCCGGGCAGCACCGGCAAGGAGACCGTGTAGCCGCCCGCCAGAAGGGCGTCGGCCCAGGGGCGCATGCTGCGCGGGGTGGAGGTGAAACCGTGGATGACCAGGACCGCATCACCGTTGCCGCCGCGGACCCGGAAGCCTTCAGCCGCGTCGGAGGGGGCCGTTGCCGAGAATTCCATAGCGCTCCCAAGCAGGCCGGGGATCGTGCCCCGGGGTGGATATGTGCCTAGAGTAGAGCGTAACCGACATGGGGTCCGTGCGAGGCGGGCGCCCGACGACCTGCCCGGCGGAAGGCTCCCACACGTGTTTTATTGGATCATGAAGCGGCTGCTCATTGCACCGCTGACCAACCTGCTGTTCCGGCCGTGGGTCAAGGGCATGGACAACATCCCTGCCGAAGGTGGCGCGATCCTGGCCAGCAACCATCTCTCGGTCTCCGACTCGATCTTCCTGCCCGTGGCGGTGGACCGTCCGGTCGTCTTCCTGGCCAAAATGGAATATTTCACCGGCAAGGGCATCAAGGGCAAGCTCACTGCCTTGTTCTTCCGCCTCTCCAACCAGCTGCCGATGGATCGTTCCGGGGGTGCCGCCTCGGCGAACTCGCTGGGGGCGGGGGAGCAGGCCCTGCTGGACGGGAACCTGTTGGGCATCTACCCGGAGGGCACCCGCAGCCCCGACGGGCGCCTCTACCGGGGCAAGGTCGGGGTTGCCAAGCTGGCCCTGGCCACCGGCGTCCCGGTCATCCCGGTCGCCATGATCGGCACCGACAAGGTCCAGCCGATCGGCAAGACGGTACCGAACATCCGACGGGTCGGGCTGATCGTGGGCGAACCACTGGATTTCTCCCGCTACGAGGGGATGGAGGACGACCGCTTCGTCCAGCGCTCGGTCACCGACGAGATCATGTACGCCCTGATGCGCCTCTCCGGCCAGGAATACGTCGACTCCTACGCCGCCTCCGTGAAGGCCAGGATCACTGCCGATCGGCTTGCCGAGCGCAAGGCGGCCCGTGAGGCCCTGGCGGAGAACGCCCGCGCCCAGGTCCGGGCCACGGTGGACGCCGCCAAGAAGGAGGTCGAACACATCCGTACCCCCAAGGACGGGGCGGACGGCGATACCACGGAGGAGCCCCCGGCAGCGGAGCAGACCACGGGGACCGGCCAGGCGGACGACGACGATGCTCCCAGCGACACCGGACTACCCGGGGATCCCGGGAAGAACGGCAACTCCAACCCGGCGTGAGCGGTGGTCGGGCGGCAGTACCGTCCTGCCCCGGATGACCGGCCGAAACGAAACTTTACGCCGCGAATAGGGTGCCGGCCCACGACCCGGATACGCTGGGTTGGTGACTGATTCGACCCAGACTTCCGCCCCGTTCCACCAGCCCATCCCCGGGCCCGCTGCCGATCCCGGCCTCGACGCCTGGCGCGAGCTCCCGATTTCACAGCAGCCCACGTGGTCCGGCCCGGAATATACGAAGGCAGTCGACGAGCTGGCCTCCCTGCCGCCGTTGGTCTTCGCCGGAGAAGTGGACATCCTGCGCGAGCGGCTGGCCGCCGCGGCCCAGGGCCATGCCTTCCTGCTGCAAGGGGGCGATTGCGCCGAGACCTTTGCCGGGGCAACCGCCGACCGCATTAGCGCCCGGGTGAAGACGATCCTGCAGATGTCCGTCGTCCTGACCTATGGCGCCTCGATGCCCGTGGTGAAGATGGGGCGCATGGCCGGGCAGTTCGCCAAGCCGCGCTCCTCGGATTCGGAGACCCGCGAGGGGGTCACCTTGCCGGCGTTCCGCGGTGACATCGTCAACGGGTTCGAGTTCACCCCCGAGTCCCGCCGTCATGACCCGGCCCGGATGGTCAAGGCCTACAACACCTCGGCCGCCACGTTGAACCTCATCCGCGCCTTCACCCAGGGCGGATTTGCCGACCTGCGCAGCGTGCATCATTGGAACAAGGGCTTCCGGGCCAACCCGGCCCACAGCCAGTACGAGTCGCTGGCTGCCGAAATCGACCGCGCGGTGCGGTTCATGGACGCCTGCGGTGCAGACTTCGAAGCACTGAAGACCACCGAGTTCTTTGCCAGCCACGAGGCCCTCCTGTTGGATTACGAACGGGCCTTGACCCGCACGGACTCGCGCACGGGCCAGCCCTACGACACCTCCGGGCACTTCCTCTGGATTGGGGAGCGGACGCGGCAGCTCGACAGCGCCCACGTCGATTTCCTTTCCCGGGTGCGCAACCCGTTGGGGGTCAAGTTGGGCCCGAACACGACGCCCGAGGATGCCCTGGCCCTGGTGGAGAAACTGGACCCGAACCGCGAGCCGGGCCGGCTGACGTTCATCACCCGCATGGGGGCGAAGAATATCCGCGAGAAGCTTCCGGACCTCGTGGAGAAGGTCACCGCCTCCGGGGCCCAGGTCCTCTGGGTCACCGACCCGATGCACGGCAACACGGTGACCAGCGAGAACGGCTACAAGACCCGGAAGTTCGATGACGTCATGGACGAGGTGCGGGGCTTCTTCGATGTCCACAACTCGTTGGGCACCTACGCCGGCGGACTGCATGTGGAGATGACCGGTGACGACGTGGCCGAATGCCTCGGCGGTGCCGACCCGATCCGCGCCGACCAGTTCGACGATCTCTACGAATCCGTCTGCGATCCGCGGTTGAACCACCGGCAGTCCCTGGAGATGGCGTTCCTGGTGGCCGGCGCATTGGCCGAGCGCAAGCCGCGCACCGACTGATCGACCTGAAGCGCCACACGACGAAGGCCACGCCCGGGGAAGACCCCGGACGTGGCCTTGTCGTTGGAGGATCGAGCGGGCGGGGTGGCTCAGACGACCCCGAGGGTCACCGTGGACCCTTCGGGGAGTTCGCCGGAGGACGGGTCCTGCGTGGCCACCGTGCCGAAGATGATGCCGAAGCTGCCTTCGTTGATCTCGACCTCGAAGCCGGCGTCTTTGAGGATCTTCTCGGCCTTCTCCAACTGCTTGCCGCGCACCTTGGGCACCTCGACCATCCGCGGTCCCTTGGAAACGGCGAAGGTGACGGTCGTTCCCCGCTTGGCCTTTCCGGAGGAGGGCTCCTGCGAAATGACGATCCCCTTGTCGACCTTCTTGTCGAATTCCTTGCCTGACACCTCCGGTTCCAGGCCCGCGTCCTTCAACGTGGCTTTGGCGTCCTTCTCGGTGCGGCCGGTGACGTCGGGGACCTTGACGGGGGCCCGACCACGGGAGACCACGTAGGAGACCTTGGTCCCCCGGCGCACCTTCGACTCCGGCTTCGGCTTCTGCGAAACGACCTGACCGGCGGCGATCGATTCGTCGTACTCCTTCTTGGCCTTCCCCGGCACGACCTCGGCGTCCTTCAGGGCTTTTTGGGCGGTCGATTCCTCCAGCCCGACCACGTTGGGCACCGCAAAAAGCTCCGGACCTTTGGAGATCAGGAGCTCGACTGACTGGTAGCGGCGGATGGTGGTCCCCGCTTCCGGTTCGGAACCAACCACCAGGCCCTTCTTGATCTCGTCGTCGAAGACCCGGGTCGCACTGGACGAAACGCGGCCCGCCTCCAGGGCCTGCTGGGCGGAGGCAGCCGACTGGCCACTGAGCTGGGGGATCTGCACCGGTGAACCGGGGCCCATCCCGAAGAACCAGGCTGCGGTGGCCACCAGCGCGGTCACCAGGAAAAGTATGATGCCCAGGATCCAACCACGTCGTCGAGACGAGGGGGAAGCAAGGCTCTCCCGGGGTTTCTGTGCTTCACGCGCCCACTGCCGGCGGGAGTTTTTGGCCTCCTTGCGGGTCTGGCGTTCACGGGCCCGCCGGGACAGCATGGCCTGCTTCGACCGGCCGGCTCCGGACGCGGAGTCGAGGGCGGGTTGTTCTCCGGTATCGGTGGAATCGTTGTATCGGGGCAGTGCCTGTGTCGCTCCTGCAGGCGTTGAAATGACGCTGGTGGCGTTGTCTGGGACGCCCAACACCTCGGTTGCCCCATCCGGAAGGCCGGTCTGGCCGATGGCTTCGGTCCGGGCCGTGCCGTCGTCGGCGGCCGGCAGGGACATCGGGGCCCCGACGATCCGGGTGGGTGCGGATCCCGGCCCGGTATCCGGGGCGTCGGAATCGACAACGGGCTGGTCGAGTTCCTCATCGGTGAGCGTCCGTCGGATCTGCCGGATCTCGCCCAGGAGTGCTTCGGCATCCTGGGGCCGGTCCTCGGGTTCCTTGCGGGTGCAGAACTCCACGAGTTCATCGAGGTCGGCAGCAAGGTTCGGCAGGAGGAGCGAAGGGGCCGGCACGTCATTGGAGACATGCTGGTAGGCGATGGCAATGGGAGCTTCGGCCACGAAGGGCTGGCGCCCGGTGAGCATCTCGTACAACATGATGCCCACGGCGTAGATGTCGCTGCGGGCGTCGGCGGGGGCCCCGGTGACGAGTTCGGGGGAGACGTAGGCCACCGTGCCGATGAGGTTGCCGGTGGAGGTCTGGTTGCTCGCGGCGCGGGCCAGCCCGAAGTCGGCGAGTTTGATCTGGCCCGAATTCGACAGCAGGACGTTTTCCGGCTTGATATCGCGATGGACCAGGCCTGCAGCGTGTGCCGCGGCCAGGCCCTCGACGACCGCGTCCAGCAGGGCCAAGGCCTGGCGCGGTGCCATGCGTCCCTGGCTCTTGAGCAGGTCGCGCAGGGTATGGCCGTTGACGAGCTCCATGGCCAGGTAGGCGGTGTGTCCGTCGACGCCGGTATCCAGGACACCGACGATATGCGGATGGGAGAAACCGGCTGCGGTGATCGCCTCGGCACGGAAGCGCTCGACCAGCACCGGGTCCTCGGCCAAGTGTGGATGCAGGATCTTCAGCGCCACGTTGCGTTCGAGGCGGATGTCGGTGGCGAGATAGACCGTGGACATGCCGCCGACGGCCAACCGCTCGACAATGCGATAGCGGCCGTCGATCATCGTGCCCCGGTCGGGACTGGCTCCGTGTTCACTCACCCCACGATGGTAGCCAGAACCCGGCGCCTTTCCGTGGACATCCGCTCGGGGGAGGCGGAATCGTTGGGTGACGCTCAGGTCCTTAAACAGCCGGAGGGAGCGAATCCGTGGATTCGCTCCCTCCGAACGGCTAGAGGTTCTGTCTCGCTATGATGCGCGGCGGGCCCGGGCTGCGCGGCGCTTCAGGGCGCGGCGCTCGTCTTCGCTCATGCCACCCCAAACACCGGCGTCCTGGCCGGATTCGATGGCCCACTGAAGGCAGGTGTCGATGACCGGGCACCGGCGGCAGACGCTCTTGGCCTCTTCGATCTGGAGCAAGGCTGGTCCGGTGTTCCCCACGGGGAAGAACAACTCGGGGTCTTTGTCCAGGCAGGCTGCGCGACTACGCCAATCCATGCTTTTTGATGCTCCTTGGAATAGGTTTCGGGGGACGACCCACCACGGTCAATCCGAAGAGTGGGGCGGTGGCAGCACAAAAGAGAGCACTCACGAATGCTCCCGTTCACCTGCCCCATAAGATTGTCATGTTACTTGTGTGTAAACAAGGGTTGGACCGCAACCAATCGTTTCATGACACTGAGGCTTTTCTCACCCCAGCAAGGCCTTGCGGGGCAGGCGTTCCCATGTCAAGGCCCGCTCCGGGGGTGCCCTGGGGACACCGTCTGGTTGGGCCTGCCCAGCTCGTCGAGTAGATTCGGGGGGTG
>JAKDMV010000182.1 GCA_030452125.1 Micrococcaceae bacterium | reverse complement strand
CGTTGCGGGCCATTCGTGGTTGCCCGGAGTCGATCCGGACCCCTTCGGCCACTAGCACTCAGCGGATCCACGATACAAACATGAAAGAGCCGGTGCCCACCCCGACGGATCGGGGTGGGCACCGGCTTCGGGCCGCGGGGGCCTGCTACTTGGCCGAGGCGACCTGGAAGACGTCGCCCTTGGCGTAGCACGGCTTGGCCTGCGAGGCCTGATCCGAGCTCAGGGTGATCTTCTTGCCGGTGAATTCGACCTGCTGGCCAAC
Organism: Micrococcaceae bacterium; assembly: GCA_030452125.1. GTDB lineage: Bacteria > Actinomycetota > Actinomycetes > Actinomycetales > Micrococcaceae > Arthrobacter_H. Next base: position 2,229 of record JAKDMV010000182.1, on the reverse strand, counting down.
GCGGATGGAGGTTCCTCCCACCGTCACGGTCGGCTTGCCCTTGCTGTTCAGCGTGGTGTCCTCGGGGAACACGAGCAGCGTCGGGGGCCCCTGCTTATTGACGGCGTGGAAGCAGCCGTGATCGGCGATGATCAGCTTGGTGTTCAGCGAATCATTGCCGGAAGCGGACTTGCCGGTGGAGACCACGGCAATCTTGTGCTCCTTGTTCTTCACGGTATCCAGGGCCAGCTTGTCCTTGGCCGGGGCGGCCTTCGTGGACTTCTTGGCCTGGGTGGACTTCGACTGGCTCGCGGTTTCGGTGGCCGACGGGGCAGCGCTGCTGCTCGCCGGCGCCGAGCTGGAGGCTGCCGCCGAGGATTCCTGGGTGGCGGGCGCCGACGACGAGTCGTCGGAGCTGCCCGTGGAGGAACATCCGGTGGCTGCCAGCAACAGGGCGAACCCGGCGGCGGTGACCCCCAGTGTGCGGCGTGCTCGGCTATCGATCCTACGATCCATGCTGTGGTCCTGCTTCCTGCCCTGGCTTGGGCTGGTTGTCCGGCGCCGTCGTCGGCTCCGGTGGTTGCTACACGGTGGCGGTTGCCTCGACCGTGATGTCTTCGGTCCTGTCGACGGCCGGGAAGGCTGCCGGATGGGTTCCGGCGAGTTCCTCGATGACGCGAACCACCTGGCAGGAGTATCCGAACTCGTTGTCGTACCAGACGTAGACGACGGCGTTGCGGCCGTTGGCGATGGTCGCCAGCCCGTCCACGATGCCGGCCCGGCGCGAGCCGACGAAATCGGTGGAAACGATCTCCGGGGAGTCGATGTAGTCGATCTGCTTATGCAGTTCGGCACCCAGCGAGGTCTGGCGCAGGAACGTGTTCAGTTCCTCCTTGGTGGTGTCCTTTTCCAGGTTCAGGTTCAGGATGGCCATGGAGACGTCGGGGGTGGGGACCCGGATGGCGTTGCCGGTGAGCTTGCCCTCGAATTCGGGCAGGGCCTTGGCGACGGCCTTCGCTGCTCCGGTCTCGGCGATGACCATGTTCAATGCCGCCGAACGTCCACGGCGGTCGCCCTTGTGGAAGTTGTCGGTGAGATTCTGGTCGTTGGTGAACGAGTGGACGGTTTCCACGTGGCCGTGGGCCACGCCGTACTCGTCGTTGATGGCCTTGAGCACCGGGGTGATCGCGTTCGTGGTGCAGGACGCGGCGGAGATGACGGTGTCGTCGGCGGCGATGTCCCCGTGGTTGATGCCGTGGACGATGTTCTTCACATCGCCCTTGCCCGGGGCGGTGAGCAGCACCTGGGATACGCCCTTGGCCTTGAGGTGCTGGCCCAGTCCTTCACGATCGCGCCAGCGGCCCGTGTTGTCCACGACGATCGCCTTGTTGATGCCGTAGGCGGTGTAGTCCACGGTGGTCGGGTCGTTGGAGTAGATGACCTGGATCAGCGTTCCGTTGGCCAGGATCGTGTTGTTTTCCTCGTCGACGGTGATCGAGCCTTCGAAGGGTCCGTGGACCGAGTCGCGGCGCAACAGCGAGGCGCGCTTGACCAGGTCGTTCTCGCCGTTCTTGCGCACCACGATGGCGCGCAGCCGGAGGCCGTAGCCACCGCGCTCGATGAGGATGCGGGCCAGCAGGCGGCCGATGCGGCCGAAGCCGTAGAGCACGATATCGCGTGATTCGGCTTCGGTGCGTCCCGCGCCACCGGCCTTTTCGGCGAATTCGGCGGCCAGGAAGTCGGCCAGCACGGCGTCGTTGCCCTGCTCGTTGAATTTGCGGGACAGCCGGGCCAGATCCACCGATACCGCCCCGAGATCCAAGGCATCCAGTCCCTGGAGCAGCGGCAACGTCTGGGATGGGGAGAGTTCCACGCCGTCGATATGGCGGGCCACCCGGTGGGCCTTGAGGATGTCGATCGGGGATTTGTTGATGAGCTTGCGCCCGTAGATGGAGGTCACCACATTGTTCTTGCGGTAGAGACGCCCGATCAGGGGAATCATGGCCTCGGCGAGTTCCTCGCGGCCGCTCCATTCGTTCTGGGCGGCGACAGACTGCTGGGTCACTTCTTGTCCTTCCAATTCAGCCGGCCGGGATCCACTAGCCGGTTGGCACCGCGAAAGCACCATTGCAGATACGGTTGGTTGGGGTCTGAGATTCCTCGCCCCCGGGGCTGCGCCCACCTCCATTCTAGGTTGTTGACCCCCGATCACCGCATTGATACCGGTGAACTCACTCACATGACCTGCCG
>JAKDMV010000181.1 GCA_030452125.1 Micrococcaceae bacterium | reverse complement strand
CCTAGCCGGCCAGGCTGGAGCCTTCGGAGAGCCGGTGGTAGGTGCGGTCGTGGTAGACCAACGGCCCGTGGCCTGAGGCTTCCCCCTGGATGTCCAGGACGGAGGCGATCACCACCCGGGATGAGCCGACCTCGACCCGGTCGGTGATGGAGCAACGCAAAGCCCAGGCGCTGTGGTGCAGCAGGGGTTCCCCGGTGGGAAGGAACCTCCACTCCAGGTCCTCGGTGAAACGCGGGCTGCCCGGGGTGGCGAAGAGCCGGACGGTATCGGCCTGTCCGGCATCCATGAGGTGGACCAGGACCGTATCGGCGGCGGCCAGCAGCGGGGCCGTCGTCCGGCCCGAAAGCGAGAACACCAGGGCCGGGGGATCGGCGGACACCGAGGAGACCGAGGAAGCAGTCAGGCCGATCGGCCCCGTCGGGCCGGTGGCGGTGATGACGGCCAGCCCGGCCGGATGGCCGCGGAAAGCCTCCCGGAAGAGGAGCGAATTGGTGTGCGCTGCGGGCACGGACTGGGCGGGGGCGGTCATCGATGGTCTTTCGTCGGCGGGTTCACGACGTCCTCGGGAACACCCCGAGCCTAAAACCTAAACCTAGGTTCAGGTCAAACCGGGGGTCGTGATGGACCGCCGGTTCACTGGTCCAGCCGGGGCGCCCCGGTGGTGTCGGTGCCCAGATGGTCATCGGCATTGACGAAACCGCAGGTCGACAACGAGAGGCAACCGCAGCCGATGCATCCGTCCAGCCGGTCCCTCAGATGCTCCAACATGGTGATGCGGGCATCGATCTCACCGCGCCAGGCCTCGGAGAGATGCTGCCAATCGGATTGGTCGGGCACCCCGTCCCGCGGCAACTGCTCGAAGACCTCCAACACCGAGGCCAAGGGGATGCCGGCGCGCTGGGCGGCCCGGATGACGGCCACCCGGCGTAGCGTCGATCGGGGATACCGGCGCTGGTTGCCGGTACTGCGCCGGCTCTGGATCAGCCCCTTGCGCTCATAGAAGTGCAGGGCCGAGACCGCGACCCCGCTGCGGGCGGACAACTGTCCGACGCTGATCCGCGCATCGTCCTCCGACGGCATGGTTCCCTCCGGCTACTCTGGATGGTGGCCCCGGGGACGGGGGCCGCTTGGAAGAATACACCGGATCGGCTGCCGGGGGACCGGGCGATACGCTGGGGACATGGCACAAACACAGCACGACGCCGGGTGGTACCTCTTCGATTACGGGATGGTCATCGCCGCGGCGCCGGCCGCCGGGGACTGGGACCGTCTGGAACAGACCGCCGGGCGGGAACTGCGGGCGCCGGGCAGCACCTATTGGGCCCATCGCCACTCCTTCGACGCCGGCGCCCTGGATTCGCCGTCGTACTGGAGCGCCGTTCTGGAACGGCCCGTGGAGCCGGCCGAAGCGGAGAACCTGGACCGACTCGATACCGGTCTGTGGTCCCACCCCGATCCGCGGACCCGGGAGGTCCTCCGGTCACTGGAATCTCGCGGGGCGTCGATGGCGGTGCTCTCGAATATGCCGGCGCGGATGTCGCAGATCTTTGAGGCAGAAGGCTGGTGGACCGGCTACTTCGAGCACCTGATCTTTTCCGGACCCCTGCGCCTGGCCAAACCCGATCCGCGGATCTACGAACACGCCCTAGCGACGATGGGCGCCGAAGCCTCCGACGTCGTATTCATCGACGATAAACGCGAGAACATCGACGCCGCCGCGGCCCTGGGTCTGGAGACCGTCCACTACACCGCCGACACCGATCTGGCGGCGGAACTGGGACTCTGAGCCGACCCGTGAGCTTGCCGGCCCCCTCCGGACGGAACCGGCTCAGTCGTGGGGCAGGTAGTTGCTGCAGACCGGGTTGACCGGGATATCGCGATGCAGGACCCAGATGCCGTGATCGTCCTCGGTGACGACCTTGAAACCCAGCTTCTTGCCCCGCTTCAGGGCCTCCTGCGGTGAGAGCGGATCCCAGCCACCGAGTTCGTCGGTATTGAAGTCGATGATCATCCAGCTGGACAGGTCGTCGCCGATATCCCCGTGCAGGCCCACATAGGTGCGCTGGACCAGATGCGGAACGGCGGTATCCGCGGCCTCGACACAGACCCCGTCGGGAATCAGGGCCACCGCCCGGGCCTGGGCCTTCGCGGTTTCGGGCATCGTCCAGTTCTGCCCGGTCAGCGTCCGGCCCAGCGGGAAGACCGCATGGATGAACAGCGTGCAGACGAACGCCAGGATCAGCAGATAGGCGGGGGCCCCGACGGCTAGTTTCCTCCTGCCGGTGCGGGCGATGATCTTCGACAGCACATGCACCGAGGCCATGAGCAGCACCGGGGCGAGCATGGCATCGTATTGGTAGACCGGGGCCCAGGTGTTCAGCCGGTCGTTGAACAACCGGCTGAGCAGGCTCGGGGCCACCAGGATCACGTAGGGGGAGAGGAAGGGCAGCAGTGCCAGCGGGACGAAGGACATCAACCAGAGCAGGACCTTCAGCTCGTGGTTGAACA
>JAKDMV010000073.1 GCA_030452125.1 Micrococcaceae bacterium | reverse complement strand
CGGATCAGCCCTCGACGCCGAGCTTCTCCAGCACGATCTCGCGCACGCGGCCGGCATCGGCCTGGCCGCGGGTGGCCTTCATGACCGGGCCGATGAGTGCACCGATGGCCTGGACCTTGCCGTCCTTGATCTTCGCGACGACATCGGGCATCGAGGCCATGGCGTCGTCGATCGCGGCACCTAGTGCTGAATCATCATTGACGACGGCCAGCGACCGCTTCTCGACGATCTCGCTCGGCGTCCCCTCCCCTGCCACTGCGTATTCGAGGACCTGGCGGGCGATCTTGTCGTTGATCTTCTTGGCTTCGATCAGCTGGTTGAGCTCGATGATCGTCGCCGGGGTGACCCCGAGGTCCATCGGCTCCACGTCGGCGTTCTTGGCCAGTCGCGAGATCTCGCCCATCCACCATTTGCGGGCCACCGCGGGGGTCGCACCGGCGGCGATGGTCTCTTCGATGGCGTCCAGGAATCCCGCATTGACCACATCGCGGAACTCGGCGTCGGCATAGCCCCAATCGGCCTGCAGGCGCTTGCGGCGTTCGGCCGGCGGCTCCGGCAACTGGGCGCGCAGTTCCTCGACCCATTCGCGGGTCGTGACGATCGGCACCAGATCCGGTTCGGGGAAGTAACGGTAGTCATCGGCGTCCGACTTGGGACGGCCCGACGTCGTGGTCCGGGTGTCCTCCCGCCAGTGGCGCGTCTCCTGGACCACGAGGTTGCCGGCGTCCAGGACCGCTGCGTGGCGTTCGATCTCGAAGCGCACGGTGTGTTCGACCGCGCGCAGGGAGTTCACGTTCTTCGTCTCCGAGCGGGTGCCGAACTTCGTGGCGTCCTTGGGCATCAGCGAGACGTTGGCGTCACAACGGACGTTGCCGCGTTCCATCTTGGCGTCGGAGACATCCAGGGTCTTCACGATCTCGCGGATCGCCGCCACATAGGCCTTGGCCAGCTCGGGGGCGCGCTCGCCGGCCCCGGTGATGGGCTTGGTGACGATCTCCACCAGCGGCACGCCGGCCCGGTTGTAGTCCACCAAGGAGGAATCCGCGCCCTGGATGCGCCCGGTCGACCCCATATGGGTCAGCTTCCCGGCGTCTTCCTCCATATGGGCCCGCTCGATCTCCACCCGGAAGACCTTGCCGTCGGAGAGTTCGATGTCCAGATACCCGTCGAAGGCAATGGGCTCGTCGTACTGCGAGGTCTGGAAGTTCTTCGGGGTGTCCGGGTAGAAGTAGTGCTTGCGGGCGAAGCGGCAGTACTCGGCGATCTGGCAGTTCAGCGCCAGACCGATCTTGATGGAGTACTCCACCGCCTTCTTATTCACCACCGGCAGCACGCCGGGCAGGCCGAGGTCCACCGGGGTGACATTGGTGTTGGGGACGTCGCCGAAGGCGTTCGGGGCGTCGGAGAACATCTTGGTGGCGGTGTTCAGCTCGACGTGCACCTCGAAGCCGAGGACCGGATCGTACCGCTCCAGGGCCTCATCGAAGTCGACGAGTTCTTCAGTTGCATGGGCCATCTCAGGCGACACCTTCCTTGGACGATTCGGCCAGCTCGGGGGCCTGGTTGATCAGCGGACCGTCCCAGCGGTCCTCCAGCAGCTTCTCCAAGGCCGCGCCGGCACGGTAGAGCCGGGCGTCCTCGTGGGCCGGGGCCAGGAACTGGATGCCCACCGGCAGCCCCTCGGAGAGCCCTCCGGGGACCGTGATGCCGGGGATGCCGGCCAGGTTGGCGGGAATGGTGGCGACGTCGTTGAGGTACATCGCCAGCGGGTCGTCGAGTTTCGAACCCAGTTCGAAGGCGACGACCGGGGAGGTCGGGGACACCAGGACGTCGGCCTGGGCGAACGCCGCCTCGAAGTCACGCTGGATGAGCGTACGGACCTTCTGCGCCGACCCGTAGTAGGCGTCGTAGTAGCCCGCCGACAGGGCATAGGTGCCCAGGATGATCCGGCGCTTGACCTCGTCGCCGAAGCCCGCCGAACGGGTGGAGGCCATGACGCGTTCGATGGTCAGCGGCCCCTCCGTGGGCAGGACACGGTTGCCGAAACGCACGCCGTCGTACTTGGCCAGGTTGGAGGAGACCTCCGAGGGCATGATCAGGTAGTAGGCACCCAGCGCGTACTCGAAGTTCGGGCAGGAGACCTCGACGATCTCCGCGCCGGCGGCCTTGAGCACCTCGAGGGACTCGTCGAAGCGCGACTGGACCCCGGCCTGGTAGCCCTCGCCCTGCAGTTCGCGGATGACCCCGACGCGCACACCGGTCAGGTCCCCGGTGGCACCCTGTTCGGCGGCCGCGGCAAGTCCGCCGACCGGTGCATCGATGGAGGTGGAATCCTTGGGGTCGTGCCCGCCGATGAGCTCGTGCAGCAGGGCGGAATCGCGTACGGTGCGGCTGACCGGGCCGATCTGGTCCAGCGAGGAGGCCATGGCGATGGCCCCGTAGCGTGAGACGGACCCGTAGGTGGGCTTGACCCCGACGGTGCCGGTGACGGCGCCCGGCTGGCGGATCGAACCACCGGTGTCGGTGCCCAGCGCCAGCGGCGCCTCGTAGGCGGCCAGCGCCGCCGCGGAACCGCCGCCGGAACCGCCGGGAATGCGGTCCAGGTCCCACGGGTTGCGGGTGTCGCCGAAGGCCGAGTGTTCGGTGGAGGAACCCATCGCGAATTCGTCGAGGTTGGTCTTGCCCAGGATCGGCAGCTTGGCGGCACGGATCTTTTCGATCACGGTGGCGTCGTAGGGGCTCATCCATCCCTCGAGGAACTTCGAGCCCGCGGTGGTGGGCTGGCCCTGGGTGACGATGAGGTCCTTGATGGCGATCGGTACGCCGGCCAGCGGGTGCAACGCCTCGGCCTCGGCCCCTCCCGCGCCGCGAATCGCGTCGACTTCGGCGGCCACGGCGAGCGCCTCCTCCCCGTTCAGGTGAAGGAAGGCGTGGATCCCGCGGTCCCCGCCGTCGACCGCTGCGATGCGGTCCAGGTGGGCCTGGACGGCCTGGACGGAGGTGAGCGATCCGTCACGGAGTTTTGCCGCCAGTTCGGCGGCGGAGAGCTTGATGATCTCGTTCATGCCCTACTCCCCTTCCAGGATGGCCGGAACCTTGAATCGGCCGTCTTCGGCGTCGGGCGCGTTCTGCAGCGCCTGATCCTGCGTCAGCGTCCGGCCGACCACGTCTTCGCGCATCACGTTGGTCAGCGGTAGCGGGTGGCTGGTGGCCGGGACGTCGTCGCCGGCGGCCTCGCTCACGGATTTGATCGCGTTGACGATGACACCGAGTTCGCCGGCCATTTTCTCCAGCTCGGTCTCGCTCATCTCCAGGTGGGCCAGTTGCGCCAGATGGGCAACTTCCTCACGACTGATCGCAGGCATGTATCTCCCCGAATTCATGGATGGTGGGTTTTCCCCACCAGTCTAGTTCAGGACCGGCGTCCGCCGGTGCCGGTCCGCCGCCCTGATCCCCACCAGGGCCAGGAGCACTGCGGCCAACGAGCCGGTTCCTGCGGCGATGATGATCAGGCGGTCGCTGTCCACCACCAGGCCGGGGGTTCCCAGCAGGAACCCCAGCCCGACCATGATCTTGAAGACCACGGTCAGGTACGCCCAGGCGGCCCCGTGGTGGGCTTCGGGGATCCGGGCATAGACGGCGTTGCGCACCCCTGTGTTGTGCATCCCGTTGCCGAATCCGCCCAGCAGGAACACCGCCAGGATGACCAGGGCGTCTGGCCACAGCCCCTCCGCCAGGATGGCTGCGCCGATGAGCACACCGCCCAGGAGCACCGGGGTCCTCACCCGTGCCCCCAGGAACCTGCTCCCGCCGGTTAGGGCGCCGATGAGCGCGCCCACCGACCAGGCCCCGAGCATCACCGCATAGAGGGTGTCGTTCCCGGCCACCGAGCGCAGATAGAAGACCCCCGCGACTCCTTCGGCGGAGGTGAACAGCACGACGGCGGCCATGGGGATCAGCAGGAGGGCCAGCAACCGGTCGGTGAACAGGATCCGTGCTCCGGCTCCGACGCCACCGGCGCGAGGTTCCTTGAGGTCGACCCGTACCGCACGGCGCGGCACCACCAGCCCCGCCCCCAGGGCCAGCACCGTGAAGCCCAGGGCGTTGAGGGCCAATACCGGTTGGACGGACCAGGCGGTATAGGCGAGGGCGGCGATCGGCGGTGCCAGGATGCCCGCCAACGATCCGGCGGAGACGATCAGGCTGCTGGCCCGCGCCAGCGGCAGCGGCCCCCGGAGGGAGGGAATGAGTTTGAAGATCGCCGAGGCGTTGATGACGGCACTGATGCTGGCCCCGCACATCAACACCAGGCTGACCCGCAGGTCATCGACGAGGGCCATCAGGGCGAAGAGCAGGACGTGGGCAAGCAGGCTGGCCACCCAGATCCTGCGCAGGTTCGTCCCGTCGACCAGCCGGCCCACCAGCGGGGCCGCCAGGATCGGGGGGATCAACCCCGTGAGGAACAGTATCGTGACACCCCAGGACCCGAGCTGGTCGGCCGCAGCCAGGGTCAGGGCGAAGAGCGCCATCGCGTCCCCGACCATCGAGACGAAGGCCAGGAGCACGAAGACCGGGTAGGTCCTTCGGGCACGGGGCGACGCGGTGGGCATGGGCCGACCCTACTTGCTTGGGCCGGCCGGGCCGCTGCCGGTTAGAGCGGCAGGATGTAGACCTTGAGCAGGATGTCGGTGTCGGGGACGAACCAGTCCCGGTCGGTGGCGCGCTGGAAACCCATCGTCGTGTAGAGGGCGTTGGCTGCTTCCCAATGCCCGCCGGTGGTCAGTGAGACCGTGTCCACGCCGTCGAGCTGCCGGGCCCGGTCGATGACCGCCTCGACCATGGTCCGTCCGGCCCCCGAACGCTGCACGGACGGGTCCACGACCAGCATCCGGAATTCGAGTTCACCGGCTTCGGCGATATCGGCGTAGGGGTTCCCCGGCTGGACCAGGGTCACCGCACCGATGACCTTCCCGTTGTTTTCGGCGACCAGGATCTCGGCTGCGGCGTGGCGGTCGGCGACCTGGCGGACGAACTGCAGGTATTCGTGGTCGGGGTCCTCGAAGTGCCCCGCCGCCAGGTAGGAGTCCACGGTGATGCGGCCGATCTCGTCGTAGTCGGCTTCCGTGGCCTGGCGGATGGTCAGGGGCATGCGGGCGGTTGCAGTAGTCATCACCTTCCAGTTTGACACCTTTTCGTCGTCGCGATGAACCAGGGTCCTCTGAATGTCGCCGAATTCACGGCTTCCACCCCTCGGGGATCCTCCCCTCCTGCCGCGGTCCGGTTCAGTGGGCCGGAGGTGCAGGAAGCAGATCGAAGTCGATGTAGCCGGCGGCCTGCCAGCCCGGATCGGCCTCCGGGCGCAGCACCGGGCACCCGGCTTCCTCGGCGACCAGGGCCCCGGCGGACCAATCGTGTTCTCCGGTGCCGTATTCGGCATAGGCATCGAGGGTCCCATCGGCGACCAGGCACAGGTCCACGGCCGCCGAGCCGATGCGCCGCACGTTGGCGAACCCCGGCAGGAGGGTCGCCACCGCCTGCAGCTGGAAGTCGCGTCGGGTGGCGTCGTACCCGAATCCGGTGGCGAGCAGGGCCCCGGCGGCCCCGGGGACGGGGCCGGTCAACCGGCGCGCCCCGGCGTCGTTCCCGGTCTCGGTCCCTCCCAGCCAGGCTCCCGCCCCGCGCGAAGCCCACCAGGTGCTGGCCAATGCCGGGGCCTGCACGACGCCGGCGAGCCATACGGTGGCTTCCCGGCCGTCGGGGGCGGGACCGGCGACGGCCACCGAGGTGGCGTAGTAGACGATGCCGCGCACGAAGTTGGCCGTGCCGTCCAGCGGGTCGATGGACCAGCGGTAGGCGCTGGGCTCCGCGGGGGTGGTGCTGCCGTATTCCTCCCCGGTGATGGCATCATGCGGGCGTTCGGCGTTGATGACCGCACGCACCGCCTGTTCGGCCCGCCGGTCGTAGTCGGTGACCCAGTCCCCGGCCGCGGATTTGGTGTCGGCGGCGATGTGGACTCCGTGGCGTTCGGCCAGCACGGCGGCGCCGGCGGCCGCGGCGCGGCGGGCGATGGCCAACAGGTCGGCGGTGGCTGCGGGATTCTGGCTCATGCTGGGTCTCCATCGGTGGTGATCTGTGATTCCGCGGATTCCGGGGTCCCGGTCTCCTCGGCGGTGGGTTCGGGGCCGTTCTCGAGCAGGGCGCGGAAGCCCTCCTCGTCCAGCACCCTCAGGCCCAGGGAGACCGCCTTCTCCAGTTTGGTGCCCGCCGCTTCCCCGGCGACGACGTAGCTGGTCTTCTTCGAAACGGACCCCGAGGCCTTGCCGCCGCGGGTGATGATGGCCTCCTTGGCCTCATCGCGGCTGAAGCCCTCCAGCGATCCGGTGACCACGATGGTCAGCCCCTCGAGCGTGCGCTCGGTTTCACCGTGGGATTCATCGACCATGCGCACGTTTTCCGCGGCCCAGGCCTCGACGATCCCCAGATGCCAGTCGATGCCGAACCATTCGATGAGGGCCTCGGCGATGATCGGACCGATGCCGTCGACGTCGGCCAGTTTCTCGGCGGCATCCTCGGCGGTGACGGCTTCGCGGATGGCGTCCATGGACCCGTAGTGGGTGGCCAGGGCGCGGGAGGCGGTGGGCCCGACATGGCGGATGGACAAGGCCACCAGCACGCGCCAGAGCGGCTGCGTCTTGGCCTTCTCCAGTTCCTCGAACAGCTTCTTCGTATTGGCGGTAGGAGCCGAGGGTTTCTTCTCGGTACCCTTGCTCCAGAAGTACGGGACGAGCTCGAACCGGCCGGTGCCCACCCCCTTCTCGCGCCTCTCCCGCCAGACCTTGACCTCGGCGAGCGCCTCGCGCAGCGTGTCGTCTCCATGGCCGGTGGCCAGGTCGAAGATCCGGGCTTCGTTGATGATCGGGCCGGGTCCTGCGGGTTTGGGCAGGCCTCCGTGCTCGGCCGGGTCGGGGCCCGGGCCCACGGTCAGGGCCAGTGCGGCTTCCTCACCCAGGGCCTCGACGTCGAAGGCCCCGCGACCGCCCAGGTGGGCGACGCGTTCGGTCAGTTGGGCCGGGCAGGATTCGGCGTTGAGGCAGCGGATGTCGATATCGCCCTCCTTCGCCGGAGCCAACGGCTCCCCGCAGGAGGGGCAGTCGGTGGGCATGACGAATTCGTGCAGTTCGTCTTCGCGTCCCTCCCGCAACGGCAGGACCGGACCCACGATCTCGGGGATCACGTCCCCGGCCTTGCGCAGGATGATGGTGTCCCCGATGAGCACACCTTTGGCCTTGACGACGTCCTGGTTGTGCAGGGTGGCCATCTCCACGGTGGATCCGGCGACCTTCACCGGTTCCATGACCCCGTACGGGGTGACACGTCCGGTGCGCCCGACGTTGACGCGGATGTCCAGCAGCTTGGTGTGGACCTCCTCGGGCGGATATTTATACGCCACCGACCAGCGCGGTACCCGGGAGGTGTATCCCAGCGCCCGCTGGATGGCGAAGGAGTCGGCCTTGACCACGATCCCGTCGATGTCGTGGACCAGGGAGTGCCGGTCGGCCCCGTAGGTCTCGATATAGGCCAGGACCTCGTCGATCGAGTCCACGACCTTCGAGTACGGGGTCACCGGTAGGCCCCAGCCCTTGAGGAGTTCGTAGGTTTCGGACTGGGAGGCGGCATCCAGCCCCTCACGGACCCCGAATCCGTGAACGAACATGCCCAGCGGGCGTTTGGCGGTCTCGGCCGGATCCTTTTGGCGCAGCGAGCCGGCGGCGGCGTTGCGCGGGTTCGCCAGTTCTGGTTTGCCGGCTTCGAGCAGGGCCTCGTTGTATTCACGGAATTTTTGCGAGGGGAAGAAGATCTCCCCGCGGATTTCGACCTCCGTGGGCCAGTTGCTGCCGGAGAGTTCGGTGGGGATCTCACCGATGGTCAACACGTTGTGGGTGACATCCTCGCCGGTGGTGCCGTCCCCGCGGGTGGCGGCTCTCACCAGCTTGCCCTCACGGTAGAGCAGGTTGATCGCCAACCCGTCGATCTTGACCTCACAGAGCCAGCGCAGCTTCTGGTTCGGGGCCCGGGTTCCGGCGTTGACGGTGGCCCGTTCGAGCCAGGCGGTGAGTTCCTCGAGGGAGAACACATCCTCCAGCGAGTACATCTGGGCCAGGTGGACCACCGGGGAGAAGGCCGCGGAGACCTCTCCGCCGACTTCCTGGGTGGGTGAGTCGTTGGAGACGATCTCCGGGTGCAGTTGTTCGATTTCCTCGAGGCGGGTGAACAGGACATCGAACTCGGCATCGGAGACGATCGGGTCGTCCTCGAGGTAGTAGGCCATCCGGTACCGGCGGACATCGTCGATGAGCTGCTGGTACTCCTCCCGCAGTTGCCCCGCGGGGATGACCTCGTCACCGGCGGCGGTGCTCGCCCCCTCGGCGGAGGCGGTGGTGGAACGGTCCGTGGTGTTCTGCTGCTCGCTTTTCGTCACCCCTCTATCTTGCCCCACCGGCCCTTGGCGTGGCGACGAGGTCAGGCGGGGACGACTCCGGCGAGCTGCAGGGCAGGGAAGATGACGGCGGGCGAGCTCGTGAAGAGGTTGACGATGAAGTGGGCGATGGTGATGGGCAACAACCGTTTCTGTCGGAGCACGATCAGCGCCGATCCAATCCCCCATACCGTGAACGCCACGACGTAGACGATCATGGCGTCCGCCGTCGGGGCGAAGAAGGCGTGCTGGGCGCCGAAGGCGACCGAACAGACCAGCACGGTGGCAAGGACGGGCCACCGACGCAACAGGCGTGACTGGGAGTAGCCACGGAACACCGCCTCCTCGGCGGGGGCATTGAGCGGGGCGAAGGTCAGAACGGCAATGATCCCCAGGGCCAGCCCCCAGCCGGGTTGGGTGATGGCTGCGGCCTGCGGGTCGTAGAAGACCGTTCTGAATGCCGTGAACATCTCGGGGCCGTGCAGGGCCCACATGGTGCCCATGATGGCGGCGACGAAGGGCAGGTAGAGGACGAGGATCCAGAGCAGTCCCCAGCCGATTTCGCGCAGCATCGGACGCCGGGCCGGGACGAACAGGGAACGAAGGTCCTGGCCTTCGGAGCGCAGGAAACGGGCAACGAGCCACAGCGAGACGATGTTCACCGGGAGCAAGCTCAACGAAGCCAGCAGGGGCGACGGCGGAAACGAGGCCGGACCGTCGACACCGACCATGACCAGCCAGGCGATCGTCGTGGCCAGGGCGACCAGCCCCACCCGCACGATCAGCAGGACTCCCCCGCGCAGGGCGTGGGCTCTGGCCACAACCGACGGTGCTGGTTGCGCACTCATGGCATCAGGGTACGTCCTAACCCGGGAATCAGGGCAGCAGGTGTTGGGTGATCTGCCCGTGCCCGCCGACCAATTCGACCTCCGCCAGCGCCCCGTTGACCAGCGGCATCTGAGGAGGCTGGTGCCCCGTATCGAAATCAAGGATCACAGGAATATCCAGATCCCCCAAGGCCCGCTCCACCGCTTCGGCCTGCGTGAGTTCCGGGGTATCGGGAGCAGTGGTGCGACCGATGAGTACTCCGTTGGCGTGGTCGAACCATCCAGCCAAACGCAGTGCCCAGAGTGTACGAAGCACGCTCACGGCGTCGGAATCGACGACTTCGAGGTAGACGATCAGTCCTTCGGGGGCATGCTCGCGGGCGAATCCCGACAGATCCCCATAGCTGGATCCCGAGAGCAAGGATACCGTCTCCAAACACCCTCCCAGGAGTCGGCCACGCAGTTCCACGTCCCCGGCATGCAGCGACCTCCAGGCGGTCGGTTCCTCATAGGCTTCGGCCCGACCCAACGGTTCCTCATCCCAGTCGGACCACGGGCGTGACCGACGATACGGGGCAGCTGTTTGGGTGAAGGACGCGCCTTCGGGCAGTGCTGCCACCTCGGTCCAGCGGTGGAAACCTGTCGGCAGTTCCCACGGCTCGTCCATGAGGCTGCCACCGTGAATGGTTGCGACACCGGTGGTGATCGTCAGTGGCAACAGAAGAGTGGAGATATCCGACCAGCCGACGAACCAGGTGGGGTCCTCCGCGAGGGTGTTCCAATCGGTTCCTTCGACGATTTCGATGGCCAGCTTCCCTCCCCAGGGCGGCAGGACGGCACGGGCCGGACCGGAGAAGGCGGCAGCGAGTTCGGCCCGCCGCGCGGATGGCGGGCCTGAAGCCAGTCCCTCCTGACGGACGGATTCCTCCACCTGTACTTCGAATCCGGCAGCGCGCAAGTCCGATACCGCATGGTCCAGCCGGGGGTGCAGGGAGACCGGGACGCCCATCGACGGGACGGTCACCTCGATTCGGTCTCCGGCGGAAAGAGGGCGGGGGTATCGCATTCCGGTCATCTGGTTGACCCTAGCAAGGCACGGGCCAGTCTCTGCCCCGTCTTGAAAACGACGACTAGTCGTCGGCGGCAGGGGCTGCGTCCAACAACGGCAGATCCGCGGCGACCACCAGATGCGAGGTGACGGCATGTTCGACCAGGCGGGCCCGCCGGTTGGTTGCCAGTTTGCCGGCGCCCCCGCGCAGCCCGGCGACTCCTGATTTATCCAGCTTGTCGCAGACGTTGTCGAGTTTGCGGTTGAACTTGGTCAACGGCCACCCCAGCCGGGCCGCTGCCTTGGCCGAGGTCGGGATGGAGCTCAACCCGGTGCCGTCGCGGCGGAGCATCGGTTCCGCCAGGGAAACCACCAGCGCCCGCTGGGCCTCGGTGAGCACGACGGGGCCGATCGTGGTCTGTCCATCGCCGTCGTCCGCGTTCCATTCCTGGCGGAAGGCCGGCGTCGTGAGGTGGACCGAGAATTCGTAGGTCGTGGGTCCGGCGGTGAAGACGACATTGGTCTGGCTGAACACCAGGGGGATCCGGGCGCCCGGCGCCACCCAGGCCTGGAGTCCACCGGTGGCGTCGGCGATGGTCGCCGAAAGGCGGGAACCGACGTTGGAGAGCCACCAGATGTTGTCGTAGCAGGCCACGGTGAGGAAGCGCCGGTGCAGGTAGGGGTTGTCGTCGACCTCCAGATCGCCTTCGCGCCCAATGGTGAAGACCTGGTCATCAGCGACCGGGAACCATTCCCCGCAAAAATCGATGTTCACTTCGGCCATACGTCGTTTCCCCCTGGGTCGTCCATCAACTTTCGGCAATCATCCACCCACGAGACTAGCCGTCCGAACAATATCTGCTGGGGTCCGAGGACTTCCCCGTCGATCGCACCAGCACCACTTGGATGCACGTGGGCTCCCCCTGGGCTTCCTCGGTGGTCGCGGTGGGTTCCTCGGCCTTCCGGTTCTCTCCTTGCTCGGTGGCCGTCACCGGCGCCCAATAGAAGACATCGCCCTTCTTGGCCTCCGGGTTCTTCCACGTGAACGTGATCTTCGAACCGGCCTTCTTCGCCGCGAAGTCCCCGACCTGCGGAACCTTGCCCTCCTGCCCCAGCAACGGGTCTGCCGGTTCCTTGCTCAGGGACACCCCCGAGGAGACCTCCTGGTCCTCGCTGCCCCGGTTCAACGCATTCACCACGAAGATCCCCGCGATGACCATCGCCAGAACGGCTCCGAGTCCGGCCACCAAGCCGGTCGGGAACCGTTGTTCCACCCGTGCTCCGGCCACCGGGGTCGGCGGGACCGCGGGAACCCACCCGCCGGCGTCGGGCCCTTCCCCGGGAACGGAATCCTGCGGGTTCCGGGCCCGCCCGCCAGAGGAACCGGGCGCGGACCCCACCCCGGGGTGGGATCCCTGCCGTTGCCGCGATCCGGCCAGCGAACCGTCCGGCAGCCGACCGCGCATGATCGTTGCGTCCTCGGCGGCCGCCGGATCCACTGCCGGTGGATCCGTGATGGGCGAGGAGGGCCCCGGCGTCGGGGCCCCGGCATCGGGGTCGATGGAGACCACCTGCCGGACCCGGGTCGCTTCACCGCCGTCGTCCTCTCCGGGCTCTTCCCGGGGAACCGGCTCCTCCATCACTTCGAAGGCGGTCACCGACAGGCCGAGTTCGGCCTGCACCCGTTGCAAGGCCAGGGCCAGGTCATGGACGGATTCAAAACGGGCCCCGGGGCTCTTGGCCATGCTGGTGGCCAGCGTCTGTTCCAGGGTCGGGGGCACATCCGGACGGTTCAGCGAGGCCAACGGGGCGGTGGTGATCCGCGAGATGAGTTCACGCTGGGAGTTATCGGCCCCCGACCGCACGAAGGGTGAACGGCCGGCCAGCAGCGTGTAGATCGTCGCCCCGAGGGACCAGACGTCCATGCGCACGCCGTTGGGCGAGCCTCCGGCAAAGGCCTCCGGCGGTGACCAGGGAATCGATAATCCGGCTTCATCGTCCAGCGCATCGGTGGTTCCGGAAATACCGAAATCGGTCAGGGCCGGCCGGTTGTAGTCGGTGACCAGGATGTTCGCGGGTTTGATGTCACGGTGGACGATGCCGGCACGGTGCGCGGTCTCCACGGCCGAAGCGACCTGGATGGCCAGCGACAGGACCTCGTCGACGCCGAGACGGGCTCGCCGGTAGCGGACGTCCAGGCTCGGTCGGGAGCAATACTCCATGGCCAGATACGAATGGCCTTCGGCGGTGATATCGGCTTCGAAGATCGTCACGATGTAGGGGTGTGACGACAGTTGGGCCATCAGGTTGGCTTCGGATTCGAAGCGTTTGCGGGCACTTTCGGTCTTCAGGTCCGACAGCAGGACCTTCACGGCCACCTTCCGGCGCGGCCGGTCCTGCTGGTAGAGGTACACATCCGAGAACCCACCGGATCCCAGAAGGTTCAGGTATTCGAAGCCCTCGATCGACGGTGGGGGCGCCGGCGGACGCTTCCCGCTCACAGCAGGCCCTCGAAGCGCAATGAGACCCCGTCCCCCAAATCGGCGATGTCCCCGTCGAGCAGCATCAGCTGTTCCCCCTGACCGAGTCGGCGCGGGGGCATGCCCTGGCGCACCAGCAAGGTGCCGTTGGTGGCCTTGAGGTCCACCAGCATGACGTGCCATCCCTCGAGCCGGACTTCCAGATGGGACCGGGAGATGTCCCCGCTGGGGCTTTTCACGTGCACGACCCGCGGCATGGATTCGCTCACCGAACGGGTGATGGTCGGCTGGCGACCGACGACGGCGGGACGGTCCAGCTCGACGACATCGCCGTCGGAGATGACCATCCGGCCCAGCGAGGGCCGGGCCACATCGGTGGGGTCATCCCCCAACGGGCCGTCGCAGACTCCGCAGGTTGAAGAGGTGGGCGGGTTCGCATGCCCTGCGGAGCAGAGCCGTCCCAGGACCAGCGGTCCGGTCGCCGGTTGTTCCGTGGCCGGGCCCCGGGGCGTCGCCGGGATCGCCTCGGTGGGCAGGTCCCCGCGCATCACCGTGTTGCCGTCGTGGTCGCCCCAGGAAGGTGCCGCGGTCGCCTCTTCATCGGCAGCGGGCGGCGCAGGGGTTTCCGTGCGGCCGGGTGCCGAGGTGATGGTCGGCAGGTCATCGGCGCCGGCCTCGGGTTCGTCGGATTCCTGGGTTTCGGTGGCTTCGGGGCGGGCTTGGGCCCGTGCCGCTGCCAGCCAGGGGACGGCGTCGATGAGTGCTTCGGGATCCGGTTGGTCCTCGTCTGAATGGGGACCGGCGATGGTGTCATCTGATACCCGCTCCTCGGATTCCGGTTCCGCGGTCACCGGTCCCTCCGGGGTTGCTTCGGCGACCGGTTCCTCGGAGGCCTCTTCGCGGGCGGCCGGGGACAGGACGGTGTTCGTTTCGTCGGCCTCCTCGGCCGAGACGACCTCCTCCGCAGCGTCGGCGCCCCGCTCCTTCGGGTCCGCCGGCTCCGACGCACCGATCGTATCCGCCTCCGCCTCGGGGTCCTGCTCGGCTTCGGGTTCCGCGGCTGGTTCAGTTTCCGCAGCGGCACTGGGTTCCACCGCTGCTGCGGTCTCCGGATCGGCCTGGTCATCGTCCGCGGGGGCGGCAGCGGCCTCGATCGCGGGCCCGGTTTCGGTTGGTTCCCCTGGCCTCTCGTCCTGTTCCGGGGCCGAGAGCGGCTCGATGTCTCCCGGGGCATCGGTGGGGAGTTCGACCTGCAAGCGACCGAAGGGGACGATTCCCTCCACGATCGGCACCCAATGCAGTTCGTCGCCGTCGTTCTGGCGCAGTACGTCATCGAGGGCCAGACTGAGGCTCTCCTGGTTCGGGATGCGCCGTTCCATCCAGGTGGTGACGCCGAGACCATTGACATGGGTGCTCAGTTCACGGCCTTCGGCAGCCATCGAGACCGGGCCGCGCAGGATCGTATGCACATCGTTTTCCAGGCTGATGATCCCGAACGGGGCCATCCCCGTCAGGGCCAACCCCCGGGCCGAGAGCACCGCCGACAGCAGGGATTCCACCCCGGGCGTGCCCTCGAGTGCCTGCCAGAGGTGGTCGAGGTGTTCCGGGTCGGTGTCTTCGGGCAGCAGTACCAGATGGCCACCCCGCACCAGCGCCCACCAGGGGCCGGGGATGTAGGTGATCCGCATGCTCATTGCCCCTCATCCTCCGGGCGCGGTTGGGTGTGGTCGCTTTCGATCGCGTCCCGCGGTGCGGTATCGGTGAACTCGTCGTCGTCGTGTTCGAGTTCCACATCGACGATGACCAAGGAGATGTTGTCCCGGCCGCCGGAGCGCAGCGCTGCCTGCAACAGGTCATCGACGGCGATCTGGGCCGGCGTCCGGGCCAGCAGCACATCGCGGATCGCCCCGTCACCGACTTCGTTCGTGAGCCCGTCCGAACAGATCAGGAGCCGGTCCCCGGGCCGGGCCGGGAGCATCCAGAAATCGGCTTCGCTGTCCTCCCCGGTACCCAACGCCCGGGTGATGACGTTGCGGCGGGGATGAGTCAGTGCCTCCTGGGCGGTGATCTCCCCCCGGTCAACCATTTCCTGGACCTCGGAGTGGTCCACGGTCACCTGGCGGAACTGGTCGCCGGAGAGCAGATAAGTCCGCGAGTCCCCGACGTTGAAGACCAACCAATACACCGCTTCCCCCTGGCGGACCAGGGCGGCCCCGGTCACCGTGGTGCCGGCACGCGATGCTGCCGCCTCACGGATCGCCAGATCGGCCGAGACCATGAACTGCTGCAGATCCTCCGGCGTCAGCCAGTCACCTGCAGCCTCCTGCCCTTGCGCGAAGGTGGCCACGCAGATGCTGCTGGCCACCTCTCCCGCCTCGTGCCCGCCCATGCCGTCGGCCACCGCGAAAAGGTGCCGTTCGGCCAGCACGGAGTCCTCGTTGAGCGGACGACGCAGTCCACGATCACTGGCCAACCCGACCTCCAAGGCCACCTGGCCGTCGGAGGGTCGGGGAACCGCCCCGCTCATGCGGGGCTCACTACGAAATAACGGTCGCCGAAGTACACGGTTTCACCATACTCGGCATGCTGGGACTGGCCGGCAGCCAGGGGCTTCCGGATTCCGTCCGTCCCGGTGATGCCCGAGCCGTTGGTCGAGTTGCGGTCCGTCACCCAGAGCCCCGAACTATCGGCGGCCAGATGCAGATGCGTTTTGGAGACCGAACGGCCCATATCCGCGTAGTTGAACAGTTCGGCGACGTCCTCCCCGTCCTGGGCTGCGGGGTTGCGGCCGATCAGTGCCGTGGATTCCAGCACCATGATCTGGCCGTCGTCGAAGCGCAGGCGGGCCCCGTGGACCGCCTGGGCCACGGCCGCCGACCGCAGTTGGGTGTACTCGGCCTCGTCCTCATCCACACCGACGGGTTCCCCACCCGCGGCCGGGGCCACTGGGTCGGGGGCCGGCCGCGGCTGGGGAACCCGTCGGTGGGGATGAGGACGAGGCCGAGTGCACCCAACTGCGGTCGGCGGCCGGGCACCGCCTCCGCTTCGACGACGC
>JAKDMV010000180.1 GCA_030452125.1 Micrococcaceae bacterium | reverse complement strand
AGGGCTGCGATGTTGAAGTCATCGACCTGGATCGTGTCGATCCGGGGAATGTGGCCACCGATGGCCACGACGGGTTTGCCGACGGAGGCCAGCTGGTTGATCTCGTCGGGCTCCAGCTTGAGCGTGACCGTGATGACCCCGTCGAGACGTTTGCGCAGCAACAGCTCCGAGAACACCGAATCCCGGTGGCGTTGTTCGCCACCGGTGTTGTACAAGGTGAGGTCGTATCCGGCGTCGATGAGCGCACTGGTGGCCCCCTGGAGCACGGTGGAGAAGAACCAGCGGCCCACGGTGGGCATCACCAGGCCGATGTTCCGGCTGCGTCCCGAGGCCAGGGAGGAGGCGTTGTAGGACACCACGTAGCCCAGCGACTCAGCGGCAGCATGGACCCGTTCGCTGGCCGCGGCGGATACCTTCCCGTTGCCACTGAGGGCGCGCGAAACGGTGGCGACCGAGACCCCGGCCAGTGCGGCAACGTCCTTGATGCCCGTCATCTGCGTCCTTCCGTCCAGGGGCGTGGATCCGCCCGGTTCCCTATGTTGTGCGCCGCAACCAGACCGCCGCATTCGCGGCCAGTTCCAGCACGCCGTCGACGTCGCCGGGAACCGGGCCACTGGATAGCAGGACCTCCCCGGGAGGAAGGGCCACCGGGGCCTCGGTGGTGTTCAGGACGACGTCGATGCCGGAGTTCTCGAAGGCGAGCACCCCGTCGGCGTGGCAGGTATCGAGCCACTGCAGCCCACCCGCGCCGAGCTCCAGCCTACGGCGTGCCGCCAGGGCCCGCCGGTACATCGACAAGGTCGAGGAGGGGTCGCCGTCCTGGGCGGAACGCGCCAGCCGTTCCCACCCGGCCGGTTGGGGCAACCAGGCGGTTTCCGACGGGCCGAACCCCAGTGTCGGGCCCGCAGGGGTCCAGGGCAGGGGGACGCGGCAGCCATCGCGCCCGACCCGCTGGCCAGCGGTCCTGAAGAAGTTCGGGTCCTGACGGAACCGGTCCTCGAGGGTGGTGTGGTCGGGCAGGCCCAACTCCTCGCCCTGGTATAGGTAGGCCCCGCCGGGCAGGCCCAGCATGAACACGGTGGCCGCCCGGGCGCGGGCCAGGCCGAGCTCATGGTCCGGTTGCGGGTCCCGGGGGCCCACGCCATCCCCGGAGCGCGCGCCGGCGGGGACGCCGAAACGGGTGGGATGGCGACTGACGTCGTGGTTGGACAGGACCCAGGTACTGGGTGCCCCCACCGCATCGAAGGCCGCCAGTGACCGGTCCACCACGGCACGCAAGGCCGGGGCATCCCAGCCGGTATTGAGATACGGGAAATTGAAGGCCTGGTGCATCTCCTCCGGGCGGACCCAATCGGCGACCGCGTCCACCGGGTGGGCGTTGGCTTCGGCACACAGGATGCGTTCGCCGTCGTACTCGGCGAGGATGTCGCGCCACGTGCGATAGATTTCGTGCACCCCGGGCCGGCCGAACATGGGGGCCTCGGAGAAGGGGAAGCCCTCGCGCGGGGATCCGTTGGCGTTTCCACCCCAATCCGGCAGACCTGGTTCCTTGACCAGGGCGTGGGCAACGTCGACCCGGAAACCGGCGACCCCGCGATCGAGCCAGAAGCGCAGGATCCTCTCGAACTCGACGTGGACGGCCTCGGCATCCCAATTGAAATCGGGTTGTGAGGAGTCGAAGAGGTGCAGATACCACTGTCCCTCGGCGCCGTCGGGTTCGGTGATGCGGGTCCAGGCGGGCCCGCCGAAGTGTGACTGCCAGTTGTTCGGTGGTTCCTGTCCCGCTGCGCCCCGACCATCACGGAAGATGAACAGTTCGCGCTCCGTCGACCCCGGTCCGGCGGCCACGGCGGCGCGGAAGGCGGCGTGCTCCTCGGAGCAGTGGTTGGGGACCAGATCGACGATGACCCGCAGTCCCAGCTCGTCGGCCCGGGCGATGAGGGCGTCGAAATCCTCGAGGGTGCCGAAGAGCGGGTCGACATCCGTGTAGTCGGAGACGTCGTACCCGGCGTCGTGCTGCGGGGAGGGGTAGAAGGGGGAGAGCCAGATCGCGTCGACCCCCAGCCGGGCGATCTGGTGGAGCTCGGCGGTGATGCCGGCCAGGTTTCCGGTGCCCGAACCGTGCAGATCCCGGAAGGAGCGCGGATAGATCTGGTAGATCACCGAACTGCGCCACCAGGAGCGGTCCGTGGAGGGACTGTGGGCCAGGGGACCGCGGGCGAAGGCCCCGGGCGGAATCGTCGGGGGGACGTCGGGGCGGGGTGCGGCGGCCGGCAGATCCGACACCGCGCTCAAGGCAGGGGCTGGTCGCATGCGGTCCAGCCTAGCCGCGGTCGCCAGTCCGTGAAAACGCTTGCATTGAGTCCGTATGCGTCGGACGCAGGTGGTATTCCTGCCTGTGAGAGCGCTTACAATTATGGCGTGCATCACTATCGTGTTTGCCGAAATCCGAGGATGAGAGACTATCCAGCAGGAGGCATCAATGATTCAAGCGCCACACCACGACGGATCCGCACTCCATGTCGACCGTCAGGA
>JAKDMV010000072.1 GCA_030452125.1 Micrococcaceae bacterium | reverse complement strand
ACTAGGCTGAGGGCATGCCCGAACCAGAACAGGACGTCGCCCAGCGTATTGCCGCCGTGAGCGGATGGATCCGAGCCGTCGTCCTCTTCGTCTTGTTGTCCTATCTGCTCTCCTCGGTGGTCCTGCCCTGGAAGATCGCCTCGGTGGTCTTCGGGCTGGCAGGGATCGTGGCCGGGGTCGTCGCCTCGGTGAAGGTCTTCCGGCGCAAGCTGCCCGGCGTCCTGCGGATCACGTTGCCGCTGGCCACCCTGGCGTGCCTGCTCTTCACCGTCTCCACTTCCACCCAGGTGCTCTTCTACCAGCCGACCCTGGATTACGAACAGTGCATGGCCACCACCGTCACCGACCGGTCCCAGGCCCAATGCAAACACGACTACGACCAGAAGCTCTCCACCCTCCAAGGAGTGATCGGATCATGACCAGCCCCTCCGACCCGGCACCGCATGAGGACATCCAGCCGGTCCCCGACGCCAAGGACTGGACCTGGACCATCGAGCGGGCCTGTCCCGAATGCGGCACCGACGTCTCGGCGCTGAGCCCCCAGGACATCGCCATCGCGTTGCGCACCTGTCTGCCCCGCTGGGCGGCGGTCCTGCAGCGGGAGGATGTCGCCGTGCGTCCGGAACCGGCGGTCTGGAGCCCGCTGGAGTACGCGGCGCATGTGCGAGACGTGTTCAAGGTGATGCACTACCGGCTGGATCTGATGCATATGGAGGACTCCCCGACGTTCCCCGACTGGGACCAGGATGCCACCGCGCTGGAGGATGGTTACGCCGACCAGTCCCCCCGGGTCATCGCCACCCAGCTCGCAGCCGCCGGACGGGGGCTGGCCGATGCCTTCGATTCGGTCCTCAACCGCGATCTGGACCGTCCCGGGCTCCGCGGCAACGGGGCGGCCTTCACGGTCGAGACCCTGGCCCGGTACACCTGGCATGACATCGCCCACCATCTGCACGATGTGAACGGCCGGGACCCGGCGGTCTAGTCCTCCAGCACCGGATCGCGTTCGAGCAGCGGGGCCAACAGGTAGCCGATGACGACCCCCAGGCCCACCTCCCCGGCCAGCAGCAGGGCGGTCATCCAGAGGTTGGGGCCCACGTCGGTCAAACGCCCGATGCCCAGCGATCCGCCGGCCAGCCAGCTGCCGGCCAGGGAGACCACACCGGTCACGATGCCGATGAACAGCCCCAGCAGCACGGTGGACAGGGCCAGCGACAGCCACCGGGTGTTCAGCCGCATCGAGAGCCAGTCCTCGAAGTGGTTCTCCCCTTCACGCAGGAACCACCAGCCGGCCAGGATCCCGGCCAGGACCGGCAACAGCATGAAGGCCCAGGCCGCTCCGAGGTCCCCGGCCGGCAAGGCCCCCAGGAACGGCACCGCGGGCAACGGTCCGACGGCGGTGCCCAAGGGGCCCATCGTGCTGCCGACCCCCAGGGTGATCCCGCCACCGCTGATCCAGGCCAGGGCCCACAACGCCAGGTTGGGCATCATGCCCAGCTGGGCGACGGTCAGCACCGACCCGCCGACCGGCCCTGGCTGGAGCTGTTGGTAGATGTTGGAGATGTCGAGCCAGTTCAGGCCCAGGGCGGCGGTCAATGCCAGCGCGGCCAGCGCGAAGGCCGCGACGTACCCGAGCAGTCCGGCCCGGATGACGGACCAGAGGTAGGAACCGGTCCAGCGCGAATGCTGGCTGGTGGCGGCGATCCACTCCACGAAGTCCACGCCGATGAGCCGGCCCCAGGACCCGGCCTCGCGCCGCGCCCCGATCACGACTCCGAGCCCAGCGGGGATCAACGGGATCAGCGCGGCGGCGCCCAGATTGACTCCGACCTCCTCGGTGGGGACGGCGAAGCCGGTGATCAGTCCCACCAGCAGGTAGGCGCCCAGGGCCCCGGCGATGCCTTGCCACAGCTGGTCGGTATAGGAAGCCCGGGCAATGCGTCGGCCCGACCGCCAGGCCAGGAAGAACGGGATGAGCGTCAAACCCAACGGGATGAGCGTGAGCATCCCGGTCGTGACGACCGGTGAGTCCTCCCCGGTCAGGGTCAGTTGCAACGGCACCCCGTGGATCAGCAGCCAGACCTGCCCGCACATCCTGAACACGGAGTCCAGCGTCCGTTCGGCGAATCCTCCGGCGAACCAGACACCCACCAACGGCACGACCACCAGCAGGGCCGAGAGGAAGGCACACTGGATGAACTCCAGGGCTCCTTGGAGCCACAGCGGCATCGGCAGGCCCTCGCTGAAGGACTCCCGCCAGGAGGCCATGGCTCCACGCCCCCGTGCCGTCTTCGGTTCCCGCGCCTTCTCCGGGCCGGCCCCGGACTGCTGGTCTTTTTTCATCGTCTCAATCGTGCCACTTGCCGTCCCCGATCCGGGCGAGCGACGCGACCCGGGCCGCAGAGTACGACGCCGAAGGGCGCCGGAGGCGGTATCAGTAGCTGTCGGGGGTGGCGCCCTTCGCGGCGGGAACGAACTTCCCGGCCAGCGCCTCGGTCCCGCGGGCCAGGACCGCGACATCGGCGCCGACGCCGACGAAATCGGCTCCGGTGTCCATGTAGCGCAACGCCGCCGCCTCCCCGAAGGCATTGACACCGACGAACTTGCCGGCTGCCTTCACCGCGGCGATCGTGGCATCGACGGCGGAGACGACCCGGCGGTGGCCTTGCTGGCCGATCAGTCCCATGGAGGCCGCCAGATCCGAGGGGCCGATGAAGATCCCGTCGACCCCGTCGACCTCCGCGATCCGGGCGGCGTTGTCCACGGCTTCGGCAGATTCGACCTGGACGATCAGCGTGATCGTGTCCGAGGCCCGTTCCAGATAGTCGGGGACCCGGTTCCACCGCGCCGAACGGGCCAGCGCGGATCCCACCCCGCGGACGCCGTGGGGCGGATATCTGACGGCGGCCACGGCGGCCTGGGCGTCCTCGACGGTATGGACCATCGGGATGATGAGCGTCTGGGCGCCGACATCGAGGTACTGCTTGATCAACACCGTGTCGTTCACCGCAGGACGGACCACCGGGATCACGGGGTAGGAGCGCACGGCCTGGAGCTGGGCCAGGACGGTCTCGGGGGAATTGGGGGAATGCTCGGCGTCGATGAAGACCCAATCGAACCCGGCCCCGGCACAGATCTCGGCCACCAGCGGGGAGGCCGAACAGATCCAGATCCCGGCCAGCGGACGGTCGGCCGTGGCCAGGACGTCCTTGAAGGACGGATCGGGTTCTACGCGAAATGACATGTAATCGTTCCCAGCTCTCCATAGTCGGCGAAGACGGTGTCGCCCTCATTGACCCACATCGGTCGGGTGAAGGATCCGGCGAGGATGATTTCACCCGCCTTGAGACCGTCACCATGCGGGGCGATCTTATTGGCCAGCCAATGCACCCCGGACGCCGGGTGGTTCAGGACCCCGGCGGCGACGCCAGTCTCCTCCACCACGTGGTTCTTGTACAGGATCGCCGAGACCCAGCGCAGGTCCACGGCGTCGGGGGCCACGGGGCGTCCGCCCAGGACCATGGCCCCCATGGCCGCGTTGTCACTGATGGTGTCCACGATCGTCCGCCCCTCCATCTCCACGCGGGAGTCAAGGATCTCCAGGGCGGGGGTGACGTATTCGGTGGCGCGCAGCACGTCGAAGATCGTCGCCCCGGGGCCGGTGATGTCGTCCTTGAGGACGAAGGCCAGTTCCACCTCCACCCGCGGATGGGTGTATTGCTTCCATTCGATGCTCGAGGCGTTCTCCAGCACCATGTCATCAAAGATGATCCCGTAGTCCGGTTCGGTGATCCCGGTGGCGGCCTGCATGGCCCGGGAGGTGAGCCCGATCTTGCGGCCCGCCAGGCGCCGGCCGGCGGCCTCGTTGCGTTGGCGCCACAGGTTCTGCACCCGGTAGGAATCCTCGATGGTCATCTCCGGATACCGGGAGGTCAGTCGCTTCACCGGGGTCCGGCTGCGGCCGGCCTCCACCAGTTCGTCGGCGATGGAGGTGATGGTCTCGTCGTCAAGCATGTCGGAAAGTACCTTCCTGATCCTGTCGGGCGGCGGTCGGCGGGCTGCGGGGCGGCCGCGCGCACGGGGTGCCGTCCACCCACGTCCTGCTGACATCGTATACGATCACGCCGGTGACGGAGGTCATACCCCGACTTCGAACCCGCCGGAAAATCCTGCATCCCCACCATGGCGGGGACCCATCGTCGGAACCTCGATTTCCTAGCGTTTTTGCGGGCCCCACAGCTAGACGTATCCGTTGCACGGCGTTAACGTGGAAGACATCGTGCACGGCCTTGAGGTCGTCGGTCGGCACGACGGCTCCACGGAGCCGCCATCTGAGCAATACCGATGAGAGGAATGCGCAATGGGTTTGGGAGACAAGATGTCGAATAAGACCGAAGAACTCTCGGGCAAGGCCAAGGAAGCATTCGGCAAGGCCACGGACGACGAAGGCATGCAGGCGGAGGGCGTGGGCGATCAGGCCAGCGCCGGAGCCAAGCAGGCCGGCGAGCATGTCAAGGACGCCGCGAAGGACGTCAAGGACGGCCTGACCGGCGAATAATTCAAAGCACGACGGCGGCGCTGGATTGGCTCGCGGCATCTTCCCTTGAGGGGGCCATGGAACGTGGGCGTGCCTGGCGTTAGCGGTTGAATGGACGTGAGGGGCGGACCGATTGGTCCGCCCCTCACGTGCGTCCGGGGTGGTTAGGCTTCCGGTCGGATCTCGGCCAGCAGTTGTTCGAAGGGCAGTGATTCCATCGGGTCCTGCCGGGCCGCCGACAGGCCATGCCGACCGCCCAGGGCCCGGGCCAGCTCGGCACCGGCCCGGTCGGACCGCTCGGCCAGGGCTCCCGACCCACTCCCGTCCGACCAGTCCCCGGGGGCCGCGAAGACCGCGGTGGGCATGGTGTTGGCCCTCAGGTAGCCGAAGATCGGGCGCATCACGTAGTCGATCACCATCGAATGCCGTGAGGATCCACCGGTGGCGGCCAACAGGACGGGCTTGTCGTCCAACAGGGTGGGATCCAAAACGTCGAGGAAGGATTTGAACAACCCGCTGACCGAGGCGGTGAACACCGGGCTGACGGCGACCACGGCGTTGGCCGACCCCACGGCCTCGATCGCTTCCTCCAGCTGCGGGGACACCCATCCGGCGACCATGGCCTTGGCGATGTCCACTCCCAGCTCACGCAGTTCGATGACCTGGACTTCCGCGCTGATTCCGTCGGCGGCCAGGGCGGAGACCGTCGATCTGGCCAGTTGGTCCCCCAGCATACGTGAGGACGACGGCACCCCCAGTCCCCCGGAAACAACGACGATCGATGCGCCCATGACGGCCTCCTGCCACTCACCTTGGTTCATTGCCTGCGCAGATGGAACCACGTTCGTGGCAGGAGTATTCCCTTCAGGGCACCCCGCCGCTAGTCAGCCGGGTGGTGTTCGCGGGAGTCTCCGGTGCTGGTCCCCGGCCGCGGCGGGAAGCTCAGACTCAGTCGTTTCACGATGCCGTAGGCCAGCATGTACATGCCGATCAGCAGGCCGAATCCGAGCGAACCACCGGTATCGGCGTTGCCCAGGACCGCTGCGTTCAGTAGCGCGCAGATCATCAGGACCAGTAATCCGCCGGTGGCCATCGCGCTGCCCCTGATGCGGAAATCGGCGGTGGCGGCCCGTGGTGGGCGGCCTCCGGTTGGAACCGTATGTGTGAACCCCATGACCCTCTCCTTCGAAAGCCGATTCGGCCCCGGACGAGCCGAATGGGTACTTCCACGGTAGGCCGGAAACCCGTACTCCACAAGGGAGGCCCCGGTGGCGGGCCCGGAAACGGCGCCTTCCACCGGGGCCCGACCCCCGGGGCGGCTCAGCCGGCCTCGGCGGCTTCGCGGGTGGCCCGTTCGATTTCCTCCGCCCGTTCCTGGTTGGCCTCCTCGGTCAACGCGGCCCCGGCGTCCGCGTCCCGGGTCAGGTTCTCCCCCGTGGCCGGATCAAAGATGTGCAGCCGGCGGGTGTCGAGCCAGAGTTCGCAGACCCGCCCCCCGCGGATCCGGCTGGCGGCGTCGAGGGTGACCACCACCTGCGGGCGCAGTTCGTCGGCATCCAGGTCGCGGGCCAGGGAGTCCAGCATGTCCTTGACCTCGGGGGAAGGGTCGAAGTCGATGTAGCCGTATTGTTCGTTGCCCAACCACTCCGTGTGGGTCAGTTCGGCACTGAAGGCATTGCCGTGGACCAATTTGGATTCCTCCACCAGGGAGGCATCCTCGAAGTACTCGGGCCGGATGCCCAGCAGCACGATCTCCTTCCCGGCCGCCGTGGCCGCCGTCTCCGCCGGGACCTCGAAGTCGCCGATGGGGGTCTTGAGGATGTTGCCCTCGGCCGTGGCGGGCAAAAAGTTCATCGACGGGCTGCCGATGAACCCGGCCACGAAGATGTTCACCGGTTGTTCGTAGAGTTCACGCGGGGAAGCGATTTGTTGCAGTTCGCCCTTCTTCAGCACCGCGACCCGGTCGCCCAGGGTCATGGCCTCGGTCTGGTCGTGGGTGACGTAGACACTGGTGGTCGCCAACCGGCGCTGCATCTGCGAGATTTCCGCCCGCATCTGCCCGCGCAGCTTGGCATCCAGGTTCGACAACGGCTCGTCGAAGAGGAAGGCGTCCGCCTGGCGTACGATCGCCCGGCCCATTGCCACGCGTTGGCGTTGCCCACCCGAGAGGTTGCCGGGTTTGCGGTCGAGGTGGTCGGTCAGTTCCAGCGTCAGTGCCGCGGCCCGCACCCGCTCCTGGACGTCGTCCTCGCTGAACTTTCCCTTGGCCAGCCGCAGCGGAAAGGCGATGTTCTCGAAAACGGTCAGATGCGGGTAGAGGGCGTAGTTCTGGAAGACCATCGCCAGGTGCCGGTCGCGCGGGGCCATGTCGTTGACCCGTTTGTCGTCGATGTACAGATCCCCGCTGGTGATGTCCTCCAGCCCGACGATCATGCGCAGCAGCGTGGACTTGCCGCAGCCGGAGGGGCCGACCAGGATCACGAACTCCCCATCGGCGATATCGATGGAGATGTCGTTCACGGCCGGGAACCCGTCGTCGTATTTCTTGACGAGGTTCTTCAACGTAATCGATGCCATGGGTTGTCCTCTGCTTTCTCGGATCAGGGCCTCAGCCCTTGACTGCGCCCTGGGTCAGGCCTGAGACGATCTGCCGCTGGAAGCCCAGCACCAGGAGCACCACCGGGATGGTGACGATGATCGCGGCGGCGGAAATCGCGCCGGTCGGTGATTCGAATTGGGAGGCGCCGGTGAAGAACGCCAAGGCTGCCGGAACCGGTCGCGCCGCCTCGGTGGAGGTCAGCGAGATGCCGTAGACGAAGTCGTTCCAGGCGATGAAGAAGGCGATGATCGCCGTGGTGAAGACCCCGGGGGCCGCCAACGGGACGATCGCCTTGCGGAAGGCCTGCCAGGCGGTGGCCCCGTCCACCTGGGCTGCTTGTTCCAGTTCCCAGGGGATCTGCCGGAAGAACGCCGCCAGCGTCCAGATGGAGATCGGCAGGGTCAGCGACAGGTAGGGGATGATCAAACCGAGCCAGGTGTCGTACAGCCCGATGGTGCGCCAGACGTTGAACAGCGGGGTGACGATGGAAATGACCGGGAAGATCGAGACGGCCAGGGCGGTGGTGAGCACCAGCTTCTTGCCCGGGAAGTCCAACCGCGCAATCGCGTAGGCACACAGGGTCGCCAGCACCACGGCGATCGCCGTGGAGATCAGCGTGATCCCGATCGAGTTCCGCAGCGAGGTCAGGAACAGCCCCTGGGCGTCACCGACGAGGATCTGTTCGTAGTTGACCCCCGACCAGTTGGTCGGCAGGAGTTTGCCGTTGGACAGGTCGCTGGGTTCCTTGAAGGAGGTCGCCAGGATCGAGAACACCGGGAACAGGGCGTAGACGGCGACGACGACCGTGATGCCCGCCCAGATGAGCCGGGTCTTCGTGGTGGTCTTCTTCATCACTTGCCTCCCTGGTTTCCGGCGAGGTCGACCTTGAACAGCTTGATCGCCACGAAGCAGATGATCAGCACACACAGGAACAGCAGGACCGAGATCGCCGAACCCAGTCCGATCTCCAGTCGCCCGATCGAGGTCCGATAGGCCAACAGCGAGAGCACTTCGGTGCCGTAGGCACCGTTGGTCATGATGTACACGTTGTCGAAGATCCTGAAGGCATCCAGCGCCCGGAAGAGCACGGCAACCATGATCGCCGCCTTCATGTTCGGCAGGATGACCCTCTGCATGCGCTGCCACCAGGTGGCCCCGTCGACTTCGGCCGCCTCGGTGAGCTCATCGGGGACCTGTGCCAGACCGGCCAGGAGCAGCAGCGAAATGAACGGCGTGGTCTTCCAGATCTCCGAGGCCATGATCACGAACAACGACGTCCAGGTCCCGGCGAACCAGTTGGTGTCCTCGCTGATTCCCGGCAGCCAGTCGAACCAGTGGTTGATGAAGCCCGAGTTGATGTCGAAGGCGTAGAACCAGGCGAAGGCCGACACGACGGTGATGATGCCGTAGGGAACCAGGATGGCGGTGCGGACGAAGCCGCGAACCGATTTCAGCGCCTTATGCATCACCAGCGCCAGGGCGAAGCCCAGGATCAGCTCCACCACGACGGTGATGACGGTGATCAGCGAGGTGACGCCCAGGTCCCTCAAGAACACCGGGTCGGTGAGGATGACCCCGTAGTTCTGCAGCCCGATGAAGCTCTTGTCCCCCGGGGCCGTGAGCCGGAAATTGAACAGCGAATCCCAGACGGCCTGGAGGATCGGATACAGCGTGACCATGAGCATGACCACGAAGGCGGGCCCCGCCAACATCCAGCCCAGCCTGCGTTCGGCCTTCCGCCGTTCGGAGAGCCCGACGCCGGCGTCGGCCCGCCGCCGCCCGCTTGGTTTCGTGTCCACGGGGGTACTCATCGCGATTCCTCCCTCCTACGGGTGGGCCCGTCGGTGCTTCTGCGCCTCATAGCAGCCTCTCCCCTCGCAGCACGGCGATGATGAAGTCGGTGGTCTTCTTCGGCGTCGTGGCCGGATCGACCCCGGATGGTGGCGCCCAATGCTGCTGGATGCCGGTGGAGACCTCGTTGTAGTATGGGGTCTGCGGCCGTGGGGCCGAATGCTTCAACGATTCCCTGATGGTCGGCGCCATGGGGAACGCCTTCTTGATCGACGGATCGTCATAGGCGGTTGAATCCGAGGGCGGGTTGCCGTTGGTGACGAAGTATTCGACCTGGTTCTTCGGTTCCACGATGCATTCGATCGCCTCGTAGGCGAGGTCCACGTGGGGGCTGGCCGCCCCGACCCCGAGGTTGATGCCACCCAGCGGCGGACGGGATTCCTCATCGGCCATCGTCCGCGGATATTGCGCCCAGCCGATGTCCTCCACGAGCGATTTGTCCAGGTTGCCGGCTTTGACGCTGGCGTTGGTGGCCGGCCAGACGAACGGCCAGTTGACCATGAAGGAGCCCTTCTTGCCTTGGAAGAGCAGCATCGACTCGTTCTCCGCCTGGGTCGGAAGGCCAGGCGACCCCAGCCCTTCCTTGCCGATGGTCGAGACGATCTCGGCGGCCTTCTTCCCGGCCTTCGTCTCCAGTCCGAGCTTGACGTCGTCGGCCGACGCCTCGGGGTTCTGCACGATGTGTCCGCCGCTGGATTCGACGAGCGCATTGACCCAGACGGTCATCGACTCGGCCAGCGCCCCCTGGACCCCGAGATATTTCTTCTCGTCCCGGGTGGCCTCGATCAGCTCGTCCCAGGTCACCGGCTTCGTCATGTCCAGCCCGGCGGCCTTCGCCACGGATTTGCGGTACCAGAGGATCTGGGTATTGGCCCAGAACGGGACGGTGACCAGTTCGTCCTTCCATTTCGCTCCGGCCAAGGCACCATCGAGGGTGTTCTTCGTGGTCTTGTCTGCTGTTTCTTGCGGGACCGGGGCCAGGAAGCCGGGCTCGGCGAGTTCGGGGATGAACGGCGGGTCCAGGCTCATGATGTCCAGCGAGGTATCCCCCGCCGCCAGACGACGGGCCAGTTGTTCACGCTGGGCCGCTGCGTCGGAGGGGAGCAGTGAGGTTTCGATCCGGTATTTGCCGTCGGCGGCTGCGGTGCAGGTCTTGGCGATCGCCGCCTGGCCGCCGTCGTCCGGGTTGATGTACCACGTGAGCACCGGGGTCGAGTCCGGCGCCCCACAGCCGGACAGCAGCAAGGCCGAGGCAACGGCGGTGACCCCGGCCCACCGGACACGGCGCCGGCGGCGACCGTGTTTCGCATGTTCTGGCATCAGTACGAGCCTCCCCGTCAACGTCCGAAGGACCCGAACAAAACCGGTCTGACCGGGTCGTTCACCCGACCTTATGCCCTGGTGGTGATTTGCGCCACACCCGCAGGTCGGAGGTTCGGGCCACGGGTCGCAGGCACCGGTCAGACGTGGTCGTCCTGAGTGGCTTCCGGACCGGGACGGTCCTGATGTTCGCAGGAGTCGTAGTCCACCTCGTCCTGCGGGATTTCGCCGAGGGTCCTGATGGTTTCGCCGTGGGGGCGCGGCAGGTCCACCAGCTTCGCTCGAGGACGCCGGGGCGGATTATCGGTGGGCTCAGGAATCGCGCAGCGCCTTGATCAGTTCGTCCTTCGTCAAATCCGAGTAGCCGGTGAGGCCGATCTCGCGGGCCCGTTGGGTGAGCTCCTCGACGGTCCAGTCGTCATAGCTGCCCGATTCACCGCCCCGCTCACCGACCTCGGATCGGCTGTCTCGTGCGGCAGCGTTGGCGATACGCGCCGATTTCTGCTTCGAATTGCCCTCGTCACGCAGGGCCTGGTACATCTGCTCGTCCTTGATGGGTGAGGTGTCCTCTGCCATGGCTGCCCGTCCTCCTTCAGGTGGTCCGTATCCCCCAGACTACGGATCCACCGGGGCCGGTCAATGCCCAGGCCGCCGCCGGTCAGCCGACGGTGAACTGCACCCGCTGCCAGCCGCTGGCTCCGTTGGGGACCGGATCGGCGCGTTCCTCGGTCTGGACGGTGCCGTCGGCGTCGATGGCCCGCACGGTGGCCGAGTGGGTGCCTTCCTTGGCGCCCTTCCACTCGTAGGACCATTGGCGCCAGGTATCGACGGAGGCTTCGGTGGCCATCTCGACCTTCTGCCAGTCCCCGTCATCGATCTTGATTTCCACGCCCTTGATGCCTCGTGTCTGCGCCCATGCGGTCCCGCCGATCATGACGGTGCCGGCGCTGACCGTCGAGAACGGCCGGGGCACATCCACCCGCGAGGCGAGTTTGATGGGCCCGCGCTCGGACCAGCCGCGGGTGGTCCAATACGCGGCCTTATCGGCGAACCGGGTGACCTCCAGATCAACGACCCATTTGGTGGCCGAAACGTATCCGTACAGCCCCGGCACGACCATCCGCACCGGATAGCCGTGTTCGAGCGGAAGTGGCTCATCGTTCATTCCCACGGCCAGCAGCGCCTGACGATCATCGGTGAGTACTTCCAGCGGAGTCGACGCGCTGAATCCGTCGATGCTGGTGGACAGCACCATATCGGCCCCCTGCTGTGGGCGGGCCCGTTCCAACAGCTTGCGCAACGGGTAGCCCAACCATTTTGCGTTGCCGACCAGGTCACCGCCGACGGGGTTGGAAACGCAGGTCAGGGTCAACCAGGTCTCGTCGAGCTCCATGCCCAGCAGTTCGTCGAACCCGATGCTGAATTCCTCCTCCACCATCCCGTGCACCCGCAGCGTCCAGGTGGCGGGGTCGATGCGGGGAACCGCCAACGCGGTGTCGATCCGGTAGAAGGAATCATTCGGCGTCACGAAGGAGGGCATGCCCTTGACCTCGGCGGCGACGCCGTCGGGCAGGGCAGTGGCCTGGTGGGCCGGACGGGGCAGCCGCAGGGATTCCCGCGCGGTCGCTGCCGCATTGCGGACCCCCGACAGGGCCCGGCCTCCGGCGAGCATGGCCCCCGCGCCGACCGCCGCCACGACGGAAAAGGTCAGGAAACGACGTCGCGAGGAGGATCCGGCAGCCCGCGTCGGCTCGGCGTCGTGCTCCTCTGCCTGCCCGGCGGCCGGGAGGCCCCCGGGTTCGGCCCGGGATGCAAGCCGGCTGAGCTGGTACAGGACCACGATCCCTGCCACGGCACCCACGACGGTCGGCACGATATCCAGGATCCCGGTGGCCGGACGGCTCAGGACGGCGGCGGCCATGCCGACGGCCAGGACCAGGATGATCCCCTGGGCCACCGCGAACCGGCGCCGTGCCAGCAGGCCGGTGACGGCAGCGACGAGAGTGGCCACGATGCCCATGGAGATGAACAGCGCCAGTTTGTCGTTGGTGCCGAAGGTGGCGATGGCAAAGTCCTTGAGCCACGGCGGGGTGATGTCGATGAAGGCCCCGCCCAGGGCCACCAGGGGCGAGGAGGAGGTGGAGAAGAAGGCGGCGACGAGTTCGGCCACCCCGAAGAGCAAGCCGGCGGACACCAGTCCGGCGACGGCGTGGGGCCAGCGCCGCAGCACCGTGCGGGCCCTGCCCGGGGCCGTGGTTTCCGGGCCGGGCGTTTCATGCGTTTCCATCGTGCGCCTTCCATCCTGCCTTGCGGCCCACGGCGCCCTTCCGGGCGTCGGCGGCCTGCTTCGGTGGCCAGGGTCGGGATTTCAGACCCATGGACACAGGAGATTCGGAGCCCGGCCCGATCTGGATTGGATCGAGGTGCCGGGAACCTAGAGTTCCTGCAGGACGATCGGGTCGGTGGTGGGCTGCGGCGATCCCCCGGCAGGTTCCACGGTGATCCCCACATGGGTCGCCGAGGAGAGTTTGCCTTCCATCAGGGCGGTATCGCTCGAACCGCCGGCGAAGTCGAGCATGCCCATGGGGGCCGCCCCGTCGTCACCGATGAGCCAGAGTTCGTAGCCCTTGTCCTGCGGGAGCGTGGGCAGCCCATCGGCGGTCAGCGCTGCCAATCCGGCCGAGGCGGAATAGGTCACCGTGACCTGGGCACCGTCGTCCAGGGACTGGCTGGCCGACTTCACGTCGTTGGAGGAGAAGATGCGCAGCATCTTCTCGTTGCTGTCATCCAGCGCGGTCATCTGGTTCTGGAGCTGGTCCTGTTGGTGGTTCTGGCTGATGACCACCCCGGTCAGTCCGCCGGAGGTCACCAACAGGGCCGCAGCCGCGACGGCCAGGTATTTGGTCCCGTTGCGGGTCCCGCTGCCGGGGGCCCGACGTCGGGCCCGGGCAGAGCCCAGATCCAGGACCCCGGGGGCTGGTGCGGAGGCGTCGGTCGGTGCCTCGGGCTCCGCGGTGGCGGGGCTTTCGGCAGCGGGGCCTTCGGAGGCGGTGCCGCGTCCGGACGTCGTGGCATCGTCACGGACGGCCGGAAGTTGGGGGGTCTGTCGGATCGCGGCCATGAGGTCTGCCTTGACCCGTGGTGGCGGGGTCACCGGCGTCGTCTGCTCGGCGAGCAGGGCGGCGGTTTCGCTGAGCGAGCGGACCTCGCGCAGGGTTTCCTCGGAGTCCAGGGCGGCGTCCTCGAAGGATTCGCGTTCGCCCGGTTCCAAGGCATTGAGTGCATAGGCACCAGTGAGTAGGTGCAGTTGCCGATCCATCACGCTACTCCCAACTGGTCTCTGAGTTTGATCATTCCATCACGGATCCGTGTTTTCACGGTTCCCACGGGGGCTTCGATCAATCCGGCGACTTCCTGATGGGTATAGCCCCCGAAGTAGGCCAACTCGATGACTTGGCGTTGCGCGGCGGAGAGGCATTTCAACGCCTGCTGCACCCGCTCGCCTTCCATCCGGGCCTCGACGGTGTCCTGGACGTCGTCGTAGCTTTCCTCGAACCCCTTGACCCCCTCGCGAAGGTCCCGGTCCTTGCTGCTTTGGCTGGCCCGGACGCGGTCCACGGCACGGCGGTGGGCCATGACCATGATCCACGAGGTTCCCCGGCCCCGGTCGGCGTCGTAGCGGGCTGCGTGTTGCCAGACCTCGATGAAGACCTCCTGGAGGACCTCTTCGCTTTGCGACTCATCGCGCAGTATGCGACGGATGAGACCGAAGACCCTGGCCGAGAGCTCGTCATATAATGCTCCGAATGCTGCTTCGTCGCCCTGGGCGATCCTGCCGAGGAGTTCCTCATGGTCCGGGGGTGCGGGTTCCTCCGCCGTCCGGGCCCATGGCAATCTCATGTCTGACAGTCTCGCATGACTCCAACCTGCCTGAATACCAATGCCCTTCCCCGTTGGCCCCTGGCCCGGGGTACACCACCGGCCCCGGCGGCGGTTGCCGCCGGGATCCGTGGTGTTCCAGCTGCCTGCCTTACTTCTTGGCGGCGTCCGGCATCATGACCTCGTCGATGAGGTACACGGTGGCGTTGGCGGTCTGGACGCCACCGCAGATGACGGAGGCTCCGTTGACCTTCATGTCATCTCCGCTGCCGGTGACCTTGACCGAATCGCCTTCGACGGTCTCGTGGGTGCCATCAATTTCATCGGGGCTCATCTGGCCGGGGACCACGTGGTAGGTCAGGACCTTGCTGAGCATGTCCGAATCCTCGACGACCGCGTTCAGGTCCTTCTCCGGGATCGCGTCGAACGCGTCATCGACGGGGGCGAAGACGGTGAACTCGTCACCATTGAGGGTGTCGACCAGGTCGACATCCGGGTTCAGTTCCCCGGAGACGGCCGCGGTGAGCGTGGTGAGCAGCGGGTTGTTCGATGCTGCCACGGCCACCGGATCCTGGGCCATGCCGGCGACGGATCCGTCTCCGTCCGGGACCTGCTCGGCGTAGTCGGCGCAGCCGGGGCCGATCAGGTTGGCTGCCGGGTCCATCTCCGAGGCGGAGGAGGAGGATTCTGACATCGGAGCCGAAGAGGAGGACTCGGACATCGGCGCCGAGGATTCGGCCGATCCGGCGTCGCTGCCTCCACCGGAGCAGGCGCTCATGGCGAGCGAGCCGACTGCCATCAGGCCGAAGAGTGCGGTGTACTTGCGGTTCATGGTCTTCATGACGTGTCTCCTTGCTGTCACGACCAGCGGCCGTGCGTGCTTCCCGTTCCCCGGTGACGGGGGTGGGCTGTCATGAAGTCATTCGGAGCCCGGGGCAGGATGGATTGGAAGAAGACGAAAAGTTTTGGATTTCTTTTCCCATCGCCAACACAAAGGGGCTAATACCACGTTTATGGGTTCCTGCCTAGGGGCGGGCATGGGGAGTTCTCCCCATGGCGGGCACCCCGACGGCGTCCTAGACTAATCTTCACCGGCACCGGAGCTGTTTTCCCCCCAAAGTTGCTCCGGTGCCGGGCCTTTTAACCCCCGGCGTCGGGCGCGCTCAGCGCAACCGCCGCCGTACCTCCGAGAAGCCCCACTCATAGCTGGTGGACTCCAGATAGTCCCCGTGGGTGGCCGGCAGGAACTGGTAGGCCTGCTCCTGATACGAGGCGGCCTCGAAATCCATGGTCCCGTCCCCTCCCCGATAGCGCACCGGGAAACCCAGCGGGTCCGTGGAACGGTAGAGGTTCAGCCACCGTGGCCCCAACAGGCTTCCCAACGAACCCGGCTGCACGACGGCGGGCCCGGGATCCGGTTCCTCGGCGATCTCCCCGGCCAGCGTGGGCGGCCAGGGGTCCTGGGCGGTCGGCGACGGCCGGCCCGCCGGAACCAGCGACAGCTCATCCGCGCCGCAGACCCCCGGGAAGAAGCGGGCGAAATAGCGCCGTAATTGGCAGCCGTAGCTCAGCAGCCCGATCCGGTCCCGGTCCTCCTCCACCAGGCCACGGGAGGGCAGTTGGAACAGCGCACAGACCGCCAGGACGATACCCATTGAATGCGCGGAGACCACCAGTCCGCGTTCCTCCGGTTCGGCTGCCCCGGCCGGGTCCTGGTGGTCCTCGGCGAACCAGTCGACGATGCGGTCGGCCAGCTCGGGCACGACCCGCTCGGCGTAACAGGAGGGACCGAACGGG
>JAKDMV010000071.1 GCA_030452125.1 Micrococcaceae bacterium | reverse complement strand
GCCAGCGGGACGAAGGACATCAACCAGAGCAGGACCTTCAGCTCGTGGTTGAACAGCAAGGCGATGGACTTCAACGGGTGGGACAGGATGAAGACGATCGCGGCCCCCGCCGTGGGGCCCAATGCGGTGTATTGCCAATAGGACATGGCATCGGGGGGAGCGAAGTGCGGGACCAGTATTTCGGTGACCACCAGATAGCCGGCCACACCGACGACGGCCATCAGGATCGCCTTGCCCCATTGGCGGTGGAAGGCCAGGACGATGCCCACGGCAATGAGCGTCACGCCCATGTCCTCACGGACCAGCAGGAGCACCGAGGACAGGCCCACGACCAGCCAGTACCGTCGGGCATCGAAAGCCCAGACGATCCACGCCATCAGGGGCACCGCGAAGGCCACCTCGTGGAAATCCCAGTTCACCATCGACTGGAAGGGCCACCACAAAAGCAGTGCCGCCGCCGTGAGCAAACCTCCGCGGTGACCCAGATGTTTGCGGGAGAAGAGGTAGACGGGGATGGCCGTGACCACCAGCAGGGCGATCATGCCGAAGTTGAGCATCCGCGGATCGGGCCAGATCCAATACAGCGGGGCGAAGAGGGCGATGATCGGGTGGAAGTGGTCCCCGAGCAGATTGAAGTCCACGCCCTTGATCGGCACGATCGGCGCCTTGAACAGGGAATACTGGTGGACCGCCTGGTCGAAGATGCCCAGGTCGTAGCCCTTGGCCTCGAAATTGCGGTAGCGCAGCAGCGAATGGGCGACGTACAGGATGGTCGCACCGACCATGACCGCAGCCAGCTGTAGCTTATGGGCTCGGCTGACGGGCGTCACCGCGGGTTCGGCGGCGGGTGGGGCTTCGGGCATGGCTACGAGTTTAGCGGGGTATCAGGGCCCTCGCTGGACCATCGCCGCGGGGATTCGGCGCGGCATGGCTCACAATAAAAGACGGTGCCCACCTAAGAGGTGGACACCGTCCTGAGGATTCCTGCCGCAGCCGGCAGGGAGCCGGACTAGCGGATGGAAGCCAATCCGGTGCGGGCCATCGCATCGGCGTAGGCGGTCTGCATCTGGTCCAGGTGGCCCTGCTGGCGTTCGGCGGAGCCGGCGAAGGCCCGGCCGTCGAGGGACTTGACCTTATAGGTCTTGAAACCGCGACGCCACAACAGCGGGTTCTGGGTCTTGGCCAGCTGATCGGCCAGACGGTGTGCCTCGGTGCCGTGGGCGACCAGGACCGACGCACGTGGAACCTGCTTGAGCATGCGCAGCAGCGGCTTCAGGCCCGAAGTGATCTGGGCCGGTTCGAAGCGGCCATTGGCTTCACCGGGGGTATGCCACGGGGAAACGTTCCAGGGCATGACGTATTCCGGACGCAGGCCCAGCTGCCACTGCAGGGCAATCATGCGCTCGGCGGCGTCGGAGTCGCCCGGGGTGATGAAGCCGCTGTCATCGGCGATGCCGATGTTGGAGAACAGGGAGATGATCTTGACCTGGTCGACGTCGTGCTGGGGGTCGACGTAGCTGACCGAGGAGCCGGGGCGCAGCAAGGCGGTCTCGTCCAGAAGTCGGTTGACGGGGGCGATCTGCTCCTCGTAACGGCGGCTAAACAGCGTGTCGGTCGATAATTCCGGGGCAGATGCGGTCATGAAGGGGTGCTTCTCCTGGGGTTGCTGCTGGTTGCGGATAGCTGGTCCGCCGGTGATGACCGGCGCACTGGAGGACTTGCCCCCTGGGGCGCCGAGGTGAACGGGAAACGCGTCGGAAAATGCCGTTGCGTGCTTCCCACACTACTCCTTCTGGCTTTTGGACACGCCGAGGCGGCCTCCTGGTCTTCGGTGATCCATG
The DNA here is from genome assembly GCA_030452125.1 of Micrococcaceae bacterium. Lineage (GTDB taxonomy): Bacteria > Actinomycetota > Actinomycetes > Actinomycetales > Micrococcaceae > Arthrobacter_H. The sequence goes on along the minus strand of JAKDMV010000071.1, from coordinate 14,184 downwards.
GCACGGAGGGCCTGGAACCGGAGGATTCTCAGCGTCCACGCCGCTTGATAGTGTGTGGTGCGGTAGACAACGAGGCGAGGGAGCAACCCTTCATGGGAGCAGTATTCGACCGGCTGGATGACCAGTTGAAACCCGGGGTCGACGCAGTGACCCTCGACTACGAGCGCCTCCGCCCCCATCTGGAGCGGGTGACCGCCGACGTCACAGCACGGATCCGGGAGATCTTCGAAGGCGTTGACCTGCAGCCGCTCTTCGTGACCGGCCGGACCAAAACGGTGGACTCCTTCCGCGATAAGGCCTCACGGACGATCGAGCCCGACGAGCCCGGGGGCGATCGCCAACTCGAATTCCCCCATCCGCTGCGGGACCTCCACGACCTGGTCGGGGTGCGGGTCATCGTGTCCCTGCCCCACGAAGTCCGCGAAGCGGCCAACCTGATCAAACGCCGGCGCCACGAATTCGATTGCCGCGCCGACCGGGAGAAGGACATCGGCTCGGTGGAATCGGGGACCTACGGCTATTCCAGCCGGCACCTGATCCTGCGCACCCGGCAGAACGACGTCGTCCGTGACTACCAGAGTGAACTGGCCGAGAACGTCAGGGTCACCGGCAACTACATCTTTGAAACCCAGATCCGGACCATCCTGGCCCATGCCTGGAGTGAGATCGAGCATGACATCCGGTTCAAGAAGGTCGACCCGCGGGCCTGGAGCCCCTATCTGGACCGCCAATTCACCGCGACCGCCGCCATGCTCGAGGCCGTTGAATCGACCTTCGAGGAACTGCATGACCGCTATCTGGCGGTCACCGGCTACTGGGACCGTGACGGCGAAGGGGCCGTGGAGCTGGACCCGGGGCGGATCCGGGAGATCTGGCAGACCCTGCTACCGCATGTGGACCGCAAGGCGGACGACGACTGGGGGTGGGCCGCCGAACTGCTCGCCGCCCACGGGCTGGGTACGACGATCGAACTGGCCGGGTTGCTCGATGCCACCGCGATCACCGAAGTACGCAAGGCGTTGGACCACCGGTACTCACCGGGCCCCGACCGGCTGCTCGATGACGTGCTGCTGTGGCGTTTCGGGGCCCGCCATATCGAGTTGACCGCCGGGAAGGACCGGCAGCGCCAGGAGAGCCTGCGGCGCCGGTTGGCCCAGATGGACTCCTATCAGGCAGATAAAAACCCCGGGTCCGACTAGCACCGACCCGTCGGGTCGGTGCGCCGGTCCCGGGGCAGGCGCCGGCTACTAGATGGTGGTGGTGGCCGTCTGGTAGTCGAAGCGTGGTAGGCGCGGACGCCAGGCGTTCTCGCCGGGCTTGCCGATGTTCACGACCATGAACGTCCGCTGGGTGGTTCCGGCATGGAAGTCCTCGTCCACCCCGGCGGCGTCGAAGCCTCCCATGGGGCCGGCATGCAGACCGACGGCCCGCACGGCCATGATGAAGTAGCCCGCCTGCAGATGGGCGTTGGAGTTGCCCACATGGGAGCGTGCGGCGGCATTATCCGCACCGTCGAAGGCCTCCTTGCGGTCCGGGGCATGGGGCAGGAAGGTGGCGAAGTGCTCATGCCATTCGGTGTCGAAGCTCAGGACGGCGACCAGCGGGGCGGAGAGCGTCTTGGGCCGGTTCCCCTCGGCCATGCGGTTGACCAGGGTTTCGCGGGCGGCCTCGGAGCGGACCCAGGTGATGCGCATCGGCTGGTTGTTCATCATCGTGGGCCCCATCTTCATGAGGTCGTAGATGGCCTGGGCCGTCTCCTCGCTGACCGGCTCATCGGTGAAGCTGTTGGCCGTGCGTGCTTCACGGAAGAGTACATCGGCGGTGGCCGGGTCGATGGCCAGTTCCTGCTCGACGTCGGAGATCGTGGTGGTCATGGGGTCCTTCCGGGGGAGACGGTGGTCGGGGCATGGTGAGGTGCCGGCCACTGACGTTGTGCTGGTCTTCAATTCCCAACCATTGCATGCCTGTGCATATTTCCGCATCATGGTGTGGCCTTGATCACCGGCGCCTAGTCAACGGTCGGAAAACCAATGCGCAGCCCCGTACCGTCCCCACCGACGGCCACGGTCAGGCCCTCCAGGGTCCCCACGATCTTCGAGGCGTCCAAGGAATCGGCATCGTAGGTTCCGGTGATGCCCAGGGTCCACGCTCCGGCGGCGCGCCCGGCCTCGATCCCGGCGGGAGCGTCCTCGAAGACCAGGGTCCGCTGCGGGTCCACGCCCAGGGCGGTTGCTGCGGCCAGGTAGCCTTCGGGGTCGGGTTTGCCCTGGGCGACCGAGTCGGCGGAGACCAGGATCGCGGGGGCCTCGATCCCCGCCACCGACAACCGCACGGCGGCCAGCTCAGCGGTGCAGGAGGTGACGATCGCCCAGCGTGTCGCCGGCAACGCCGCCAGCAGTTCGGCGACACCGTCCTTGATCGCGATGCCCTCCTTCTGCTCCACCTCCAGGGCTTCGATCAGGGCCAGCGCCTCGGCCCGGCGGCCCGGTTCGATCCGTTGGGCCACGACATCCCGGGCCGGGACGCCATGCGGGTGCGGGCCGTGCTCTCCCAGCCCCATCCGATGGGACCATTCCTGCCAACACTTCTCGGTGGCCCGGGTCGAATCGATGAGGGTCCCATCGAGGTCGAACAGCAGTGCCTCGACGTCGAGATGGTCGCCGTTGGAGTGGTGACGGGCCGCTGGGCGGTGGCTGGTATCCATCAGCCCAGCCTATCGGCGGAACCGGGCTCCCGGAGTGGCCGGAAAATCGGTGGCCCGGGCCCGGGCAGGAATCGACGGGGCAGGCTAGCATGAGTGAATGTCAGAGAACCCAGCAGCAATTCCCCTTCAGAAGCTCGCCAACGGTGCCGAGATCCCGATGATCGGATTGGGCACCTGGACGATGGACGACACCGAGGCCGGAGCCGCGGTGCTCAACGCCGTCGAGGCCGGCTATCGACTGATCGACACCGCCGAGAAATACGGCAACGAAGCCGGGATCGGACAAGGTATCGCGCGCTGTCCGCTCGCCCGTAGCGAATTGTTCGTGACCACCAAGTTCAATGCCGAATGGCAGTCCTTCGACGGGGTCCGCCAGGCTTGGCGGCATTCGATCGAACAGTTGGGACTGGACTACATCGACCTGCTGCTCATCCACTGGCCGAATCCGGGGCAGGGGACCTACGTCGAAGCCTATGAGGGGCTGGTGAAGCTCCTGTCCAAGGGCAAGGTCAGGGCGATCGGGACCTCGAACTTCACCCCCGCGCAACTGACCGAACTCATGGATGCCACCGGGGTGGTGCCGGATGTGAACCAGATCCAGCATTCCCCGATGTGGAGGCGTGAAGAGGAGATTGCCTTCCACCAGCGCCACGGCATCCACACCCAGGCCTGGGCCCCGCTGGCCCGCGGCGACGCGTTGAAGGCAGCACCGGTCATCGAGGCCGCCACCGCCCACCAGAAGACCCCCGCCCAGGTGGTGCTGCGCTGGAACCTGCAGCACGGGGCATCACCGATCCCCAAGTCCCAGGATCCGGGACGGATGGCCAACAACCTCGACGTGTTCGGATTCGAACTCGACGCCGAGCAGATGGCCGCCATCGACGCCCTCGACGGGACCGGCGACGAGCTGGTCGACCCGATGGTCTTCGGCCACTGACCGCCACCACGAACCCCAGGAGCCACCCATGAAGGTCATCGTGATCGGCGGCCACGGAAAGATCGGCTTATTGCTCGGCCGCGAACTGTCCCGTCGAGGTGATCAGGTCACCTCGGTCATCCGCAATCCGGACCATGCGGAAGAGGTCCGGGCGACCGGCGCCACCGAGTTGGTGCTGGACATCGAGCGGGCCTACGGCCCCGAACTGGAACCGGCCCTGACAGGATTCGACGCCGTGGTGTTCACCGCAGGGGCCGGCGGCGGTGATCCCGAGCGCACCTACGCGGTCGACCGGGACGCGGCCATCCGCATCATGAACGCCGCCCTGGTGGCCGGAGTGCAACGCTTCGTCCTGGTCTCCTTCGCGAAAGCCGATACCCGCTACCTGAAACCGCTCGACGACCCGTTCTATCCCTATCAGGTGGCCAAGATCGCCGCCGACGAGCATCTGCGTGAATCGGCGTTGGACTGGACGATCCTGGGGCCGGGGGCGCTGACGCTGGAACCGGGAACCGGGAAGGTGGCCCCGCTGGAGCATCCGATCTCCGGGGACACCTCCACCGCGCGGGCCAATGTCGCCGCAGCCATTGCCGAAGCCTTGGCCCAACCGCGCACCATTGGTGCCACGTTGAACTTCTGCGACGGGGACCTGCCCGTGGACCAATGGTTCGCCGCAGTGGACGGGTGACCCGGTGGCGCTAACGGGGTGGGGCGCGCATGGCGCGGGGTGCGACCACCAGTGAAAGCAGCAGCATCAGCGCCACGAGATAGAACGCGTTGAGGATCCCCAGGTGTTCGCCGACCACACCGAGCACCGGCGGGCCGACCAGGAAGGCCATGTAGCCGAATATCGAGATGATGCTGACCCTCCGTGCCGACTGCGTGGGGTGGTCCGCCGCCGCCGAGACACCGATCGGGAAGCCCAGCGAACCGCCCAGGCCCCAGAGGCCCGCGGCGGCAAAGGCCGTCCACTGGCTGTCGGTCAGGATGAAGATCAGGATGCCGATGAACCCTAGTGCCCCCATGATCGTCAGGGTGTGGCGTCGGCCCAATCTGTCGATCAACGGCCCGCCGGCCGCCCGCCCGACGGTCATCGCCGCCACGAAGGTCCCGTAGACCAGGGCCCCACCGGCATTGTCGAAACCATGACCATCCACGGCAGCGATGGGCAACCAGTCGTTGGCGGAGCCTTCCACGAAGGCCATGCCCACGACCATGAGCCCCAGGAAGAACAACTGGGGTTCGGCGGCCATCTTCAGGATTTCGCGCAGCCGTGCCCCGAGGTGGGTGTGCCTCCCGACACCGGTGACCACCTGGGGCGTGGTCGGTAGGACGACGGGCTCCTTGATCCCGGGCCCGGGAAGATAGCGAACGCTCCAACTGCCGGCGGCCGCGATGGCCACCCCGACCAACGTGAAGTGGATGGCCACCGGGAGCGAATTCATGGCTGCCACCGCGCCGAGGCCGGCACCGATGATGGTTCCGAAACTGAAGAAGGCGTGCATCATCGGCAGCAGGGTGCGCCCATTGGCCCTTTCAACCTCCGCCCCTTCGACGTTCATGACGACGTCGGTGATGCTGTAGAAGAAACCGAAGAGCACCAATATGCCGGCCGAGGCGGGGAAGGAACCCCATACCTCGGTGGCCAGGCCCAGTAACACGGTGGCCACGGCCATGGCCAGCAGCGAATATCTCAGCCCGTTGCGGGTCCCCATCCGGGCCATGTAGTTCGGGGCGGTGGCGAGTCCAGCGATGGAACCGAAGGCCAGGCCGAAGAGCATCAGTCCGATGGTGGCGGTGCTCAGGTGCATGCCGTCCCGAACCGCCGGAATGCGGGAGACCCACGAGGCGAAGCCCAGGCCTGAAAGGGTGAAGACCACGAAAACGGCATTGCGCCACGCACGGAGGTTTCCTCGAACCATGGTCGGCTGCGTGGTGGGCACCTGGATGCTTCTTCCTGTTCCTTCGGGGTCAAGATGGTGATGCGGTCCCGGAGGACCGAGGACCTCCCGATCGGATCAGCGTGTTGCTGCCGGGCGGGGGAGTATCACTGCTGCTGCCTATAGTCTAATGGCTTTTATGCTGCGGGTGGACTATTTGTTGTTCGCGCCTCGCCGGCGCGGGCCCGGCGCGTCTGAGCGCAACGGCCTCGTGGGTGTGGGTGGTGCCCCCGGCGCGATTCGAACGCGCGACCGACAGATTAGAAGGCTGTTGCTCTATCCACTGAGCTACGGGGGCCCGTGCCCCGCAGGGCAACAGGAATCATTCTAGCGATCCGTTCCGGCAGCGCCACATCGGGCCGGCCACGGCCCCCTCACACCCCCCGGTCTCCGGACGAATCAGACCGGTAGTGCACACCCTCGCCGACGGCGCCGCCGCTTCTGCGGCCGAACGGCCAGTCTGGGGATCCGGGACGATCCGTCCCGGTTCGAGCGCAGCACTGGAGGACACCATGAAAGACGTGAACAACTTCATCACCGTGGTCGGCAATGTGGGGACCGACCCGGTGGTGCGCACGCATGCCAATGACTTCAAGGTCACCCAGTTCCGACTCGGGGCCGATATCCGGGGCAGGAACCAGCAAAGCGGGGAATGGGAGACCAAGAGCACCAACTGGTACACGATCAAGGTGTTTCACCAGTTGGGGCTCAATGCCCACGCCTCCCTGCGCAAGGGGCAACGGGTCTTCGTGGCCGGATACGCCAAGGTGGACCAATACACCCGCGAGGACGGCAGCACGGGGACGGGAATAGATGTCGAGGCCGAGGCCATCGGCCACGACCTCAAATTCGGGACCACCGAATTCGCCAGGCTTCCCCAACTATTCGCCCCCCGGGGCGACGGGCACCGGACGGAGCCGGGGCCACCCGCGGTCCAGGGGGACGAAGCCGAGGCGCCGTCCGGGCCGGGAACGGCGCATGCGGGTCCCTCCGCTGCCGGGTCCGGTGATGCGTGGCAGGACCAGGAGGAACCGGAGGCGGATCCGTTGGCGGGTTGAGGCCGCGGCCTCCGGTCCTGCACCACCGGTGATGGGCTGTTCCGGCGGGGCCACTGCAGCAGTAGTGCCGGCAGGAGTCCTCCGGCCCCGCCCAAATAGGGAAATGTCCGCGGCAACGACTAGCCTAGAGGGCATGGCAGAATTCATTTACACCATGACCAAGGCCCGCAAGGCCGTTGGCGACAAGGTGATCCTCGACGATGTCAGCATGTCGTTCTACCCCGGCGCGAAGATCGGTGTCGTCGGCCCGAACGGTGCGGGTAAGTCGACGATCCTCAAGATCATGGCCGGCCTCGACACGCCGTCGAACGGCGAGGCACGGCTCAGCCCCGGATACTCGGTGGGCATTCTGCTGCAGGAGCCACCGCTGAACGAAGAGAAGACCGTCCTGGGCAACGTCCAGGAAGGGGTCGGGGAAATCTACGGGAAGATCTCCCGTTTCAACGAGATCTCCGAGGAGATGGCCTCACCGGACGCCGACTTCGATGCGCTGCTCGAGGAGATGGGCAAGCTGCAGGAGGCCATCGACGCCGCCGACGCCTGGGATATCGATTCCCAGCTCGAGCAGGCCATGGATGCCCTGCGTTGCCCTCCGGGTGATGCCGAGGTTTCGATCCTCTCCGGCGGTGAGCGCCGTCGGGTCGCCTTGTGCAAGCTGCTGTTGCAGAAGCCGGACCTGTTGCTCCTGGACGAACCGACCAACCACCTCGACGCCGAATCCGTGCTCTGGCTCGAGCAGCACCTGCAGGCCTACCCGGGCGCCGTGCTGGCCGTGACCCACGACCGGTACTTCCTGGATCACGTGGCCCAGTGGATCGCCGAAGTCGACCGTGGCCAGCTCCACCCCTACGAAGGCAACTACTCGACGTACCTGGAGAAGAAGCAGGCCCGTCTGGCCGTCCAGGGCAAGAAGGACCAGAAGCTGTCCAAGCGTCTGAGCGATGAACTCGAATGGGTCCGCTCCAACGCCAAGGGCCGCCAGACCAAGTCCAAGGCCCGTTTGGGCCGCTACGAGGAGATGGCTGCCGAGGCCGAGCGCACCCGCAAGCTCGACTTCGAGGAAATCCAGATCCCGCCGGGTCCGCGCCTGGGCTCGCTGGTCATCGAAGCCGACAAGATCAAGAAGGGCTACGGGGACCGCGTCCTCATCGAGGACCTCTCCTTCACCCTGCCGCGAAACGGCATCGTCGGGGTCATCGGGCCCAACGGTGTCGGCAAGTCGACCCTGTTCAAGACGATCGTGGGCATGGAAGAGATCGACGACGGAGTGCTCAAGGTCGGCGACTCCGTGAAGATCTCCTACGTCGACCAGAACCGTGGTGGCATCGACCCGGAGAAGAACCTCTGGGAAGTCGTCTCCGAGGGCAATGACTACATCCAGGTCGGCAACGTCGAAATGCCCTCCCGGGCCTACGTCTCGGCGTTCGGGTTCAAGGGCCCGGACCAGCAGAAGAAGGCAGGTGTGCTCTCCGGTGGTGAACGCAACCGCTTGAACCTGGCGTTGACCCTGAAGCAGGGCGGCAACCTGTTGCTCCTTGACGAGCCGACCAACGACCTCGACGTCGAAACGCTCTCCAGCCTGGAGAATGCGCTGCTCGAGTTCCCCGGTTGCGCCGTCGTCGTCTCGCACGACCGCTGGTTCCTCGACCGGGTCGCCACCCACATCCTCTCCTACGAAGGCACGGAGGAGGATCCGGCCAACTGGTACTGGTTCGAGGGCAACTTCGAGGCCTACGAGGAAAACAAGATCGAGCGGCTGGGCCCGGATGCGGCCAAGCCCCACCGGGTGACCCACCGCCGTCTGACCCGCGGCTAGGTTCCCGGAACCACGAGCGGCGCCCCCACCGGATGATGACATCCGGCGGGGGCGCCGTATTTGTGTGGTGCGGGCGGTCCTAGCGTTTCTGTTCGTGCTTGATCGCCGCGCGCATCAGGCGCGACTGCACCCCGCCAATGATCTTGGACTTGGTATCGGTGGGAACACGGAGCATGCCTTCCTGGGCGACGGTCGCCACCAGGACGCCTTCGCGGGTGAAGAATCGTCCCTGGCCCAGCCCGCGGGCCCCGGAGGAACTGGGGCTCTCCTGGACGTAGAGCAGCCAGTCGTCGACGCGGACGTCGCGGTGCCACCACATGGCGTGGTCCAGGCTCGCGACACTCATCCCCGGGGTGATCCATGGCAGGCCATGGCGGCGCAGCACCGACTCCAACAACGTGTAGTCGCTCCCGAAGGCCAGCGCGGCCCGGTGGAGGGACTGGTCGTCGGGCAGGACCTCGTAGGACTTCATCCAGACGGCGTTCGAGGCGGTCCGGGCCTGACCGGTCGGGGCCTCGAAGTACAGGGGCTTGTCGATGTAGCGGATGTCGAAGGGGCGCTTATAGGCCCATTCGCGGGCAATGGGATGGTTGATCTTCCCGATCACCTCGGCGGTGGTCGGCAGTGATTCGGGCTCCGGGATGCCCTCGGGCATCTGCAGTTGGTGCTCCAGGCCCTCCGCCGGCTCCTGGAAGGAAGCGATCATCGACAGGATCGGCTTGCCCTTCTGGTAGGCATGGACGCGCCGGGCGGAAAAGGACCGGCCGTCACGCAGGCGTTCGACCCCGAAGGTGATGGGGATCTTCACGTTGCCGGGACGCAGGAAGTATCCGTGCATGGAGTGGATGGGCCGTCCGCCCTCGACGGTGCGCGAGGCGGCGATGACTGACTGGCCCAGGACCTGCCCACCGAAAACCCGGTCCCGGCTCTGCTCGGGAGTGTGGCCGACGAAGATGTCCTCGTCCGTGCGGGTCTGGCCGTCTCCTTCGAGATCCAGCACCCTGACCAGGGATTCGGGCACTTCTTTTTCGGGCACTATTACTCCTTGGTAGGCATTGTCCTGCGCTAGAGACTATCCGCGGGCCACCTCGCCAATCAAGCAGGAGAAACCGGAAAATAGCGTGCCGACACCGGGGGTGACAGCATGGGAACATGCTTCACGATACGCTGCTCTTCGCCGATGCCGACACCATGACTGATCTACGCACGTTCCTGACCCGGGCCCGGACCGTTGAGGACGGTCAAGTCCGGCTGCAGGCGGTTGGGACGGCACTGGCCGTCTACGTTCCGGTTCTGGCCCAGGAAGCCATCGCCGCGGCGACCCCCACCGTGCTGGGACTGCGGGTGGCCCGTCTGGCCAGCCCCGAAGCGGACGGTTTCGAAGCCGTCCATGAGCTCGGCGCGTTGACCGACCGGTTGGCGCGGGTCGATGAGTTCGAAACGACCTTGGCCTTGCCCCCGGCGGAGTCCCGGGCCGCCTGGGCCGGCATCACCCCGCCGTTGGCCGGTTGGGAGGAACTGGGTGCCTACGCCGACGACGAACTGCGGGCCCAGGCCGAAACCGGGATGCGCTCGGTCGCCGAGGCCGTTCCGGCCAGCGTGGGGCGCCCGGTCCTGGATACGGTCCGCGGGAGGATCTGGTCCGCCCCGGTGACCGGGACCGGCCCCCATGACGTGGAACTGCCGCTGGGGGCGGCCTTCGCCGCCCACACCTTGGGTTTCCTGCGGCCCGGGGGAACCAGCAGGGTCTTCAGGCAAGGCCGCTGGCTTCGGCTGTCCTCCGCGGGGGGACACACCCTCATCCGGCACGCAGCGCAATTGCTGTAGGGACCGACCGGCCCCCGGCCGGTGACCGATCACGGGTTCCGGCCCACGCCGACAGACCCATCGTCCCGACCGCGATCGACACCACGGCGGCGGCCAGTGCGCCATAGATCGGCCAGTCCACGGCCGGGTCCCAGCCTCCCAACAACCCGTAACCGACACCGAAGAGTGCCGGAAGAACACACAGAGTGCCGATCACCAGGGCGGATACGGCGACGAAACCGGATTCGATGAAGACCATGAAACGCAGTTGGCTGCGGGTGGCACCCAACCGTTTCAACACGGTGAATTCGTTCTTCCTCGCCCCGGTGAGCATCACCAGGGTGTTTCCGGCAGCCAAGGCGACGAAGAGGACCAGGACCAGCAACAAGGCGTTGGAAAGGCGCTGCTGCTCGGCGGTGGAGATCACCGCTTGTTCGGCGTAGTCCGCGACACTGCTGACCGTGTATCCCCGGGAGGCGAGCGATGCTGAGGCGGCCGCGGCACCGCTGCCGGTGGTGTTCACCAGCACCGAGTCCACCCGGTCCGGGCGGTTCGTCGCCGGGATGTTGTCCTCGTTGATGATGAAGTCGCCGAATCCCAGACCGTTGCGGTAGATCGCGGCGATGGTCAGGGTGTGTTCGCTGCCGTCGCCGAAACGCACTTCGAGGGGGTCATTGAGGCCCTTTCCGGTCCCCAGCGTGGCCACATCGCTCACGGCGATGGTCCCGGGGGTCGAAAGATCCTCCAGCCTCCCCTGCGTGAGCCCCGGATCAAGGAACCGGCCCGGGTGGTCTCCCACCGTGCGCAGGGCCCCGGGTTCCCAGAGGAAGTCATTGAACAGGGCCAGATCCTCGTCATCGTCCTCGAGCTTCGTGCTGACCGGGACGGTAGAGCTGGCCATCGCGGACTCCACCCCCGGGACCTGTCCCACCTCGGTGGCGTTTTCGGTGCCCAGACCCGTGGGGGAGGAGACCACCAGATTGACTTCCAGGCCCTCGCGGAGCTGCAGCCCGGCCGCTCCGACGGTACCGACCCCCACCCCGGACTGGACGGTTCCCAAGGCCAGCAACAGGGCCAGGGGGATGATCGCGGTGGTGAGCCGACGCGAGAAACCCCGGGTGTTGGCGATCGCCAGTACCGCCGGCCCGGCCGGGCCCGACCGGAAGAGCCTGACCGCAGCCCGGGCCACCCACCCGATCATGGCCGGCCCGCCCAACGCGGCCGCGGCGACGAGCAGGAACGCGGACGAGGCACCGCTGGCGCTGCCGATGGTGTTCGGCAGGATGATGGGGATCACGGAGGACCCCGAGCCCGCCGCCAGGAAGCTCCAGGCCGAGATACGCCGGACGGGGGAGAGCACCGGGGTTTCCATGGCGCTGCCGCTGACGGCCGCCATCGGGCTGACGCGGGTCAGGCTCCTGGCGCCCAGGTGTGCCGTGAGCAGGCTCGTGGCCAACAGCACCACCACGGCACCCACTGCGGGAAGTGCGGTGATGGTTGGCTCGAACCCTGCCGGGACGATCCCGCTGCGGCGCAACAGCGGCAGGAGCAGGCCGGAAGCGTAGAGCCCGGGGATGGCCCCGAGCGGTGCGGCCAGGCAGAAGACGGCAAAGACTTCGGCGGTGATCATCGAACGAATCTGAGCGGAGGTGGCCCCGATGGCCCGAAGCAGGGCGAATTGCTGCTGGCGTTGCCGTAGCGAGGCGGCGAAGGTCTGGGAGAGCACCAGGACGACCAGGATCAGGGCCGTGCCGGCGAAGGAACCGGCCACCGTCAGGAGCTGGGACACGGGGGAGCCCGAGGCCCCGGCGTTCAGCCCCGCTGCCAGGTAGACTCCGGTGGCCGAAAGCAAGGCGGCCGCAAGGAGCACGATCAGAAAGCTGCCGATGAAACTGGAACGATGGGCGCGCAATGCGGAGAGGGTCGTGGACCACATGATCTCAGCCCTCGAGCTTCGTGAGACGGGCGACGATCTGGTCGGTGGAGGGCGCGATCAGTTCTCCTGCCAGACGGCCGTCGGACAGGAAGAGCACCCGGTCCGCAGCGGTGGCCACCTGCGCATCGTGGGTGACCAGTACCAGGGTCTGGCCCAGTTCGTGGGCCGTGGTCCGCAGGACCTGAAGGACCTTCTGGCCGGTGGGGCGGTCCAGGGCGCCGGTGGGTTCGTCGGCGAAGACGACGTCCGGACGGGCGATCAAGGCCCGGGCGATGGCGACCCGCTGGGCTTGACCTCCGGATAGTTCGCCGGGGTACTGGTCTTCCTTCCCATTCAGGCCCACCGCCGAGATGAGCCGCTGCTGCCACTGCGTGTCGGCACGCCTGCCATCGAGTTGGAGCGGGAGTGCGATGTTCTCGGCGACGGTCAAATGACCGATCAGGTTATAGGCCTGAAAGATGAAACCTATATGCCGCCGGCGGAACCGGGTGACCGCGTCGGGGGAGAGCATCGTGAGGTCGGTTCCGCCGATGACCACGCGTCCACTGGTGGGTACATCCAGCCCGGAGGCACAGTTCAGGAAGGTGGATTTTCCCGACCCCGACGGCCCCATCACCGCGGTGAAGGTGCCCTGGGGGAGGGAGAAGGTGACATCGTCCAAGGCGGTGGAGACCCCGGGGCCGTTCGGGTAGGTCCTGCGCAGTCGGCTCAATACCACGGCCGGTGCCGGGATCCGGCCGGTCGGCACCGTGGCGGGGGTGGTCATGCTCATGGGATGGCTCCTATGTCGGGGGAATGCTGCCTGGGGACTTCGAGCCTAGAAGCGCCACGAGCCCGGCACGAGCCGCTGGAGGAGGCACCCCGGGACTTGCATCCTTTGATGCAAGGACCGGGTGCGCGCGGAGCCGGGAGGGCCCCTCGATGCCCCTTGGAGCCCGCCGGTCCGTTGACGTGGCACCGGTTCCCGAGGGCGGGACAACACCTTTGGATGGTGGTCCCCACATGCCATCCTGCACGGCTGGAGGCCCTGCCGCATGCGGCCATAGCGTCGGAAGGACAGCACAACAGCGGACGAACCCCCGGAAAGGGACCATGATGAGCACCACCGAACTACAACCGGACGTCGAGGCCGGATCCGTCCGGGGACTGATTAGACGACGGCCTTTGACGACCTTCTTCATCCTGACCAACCTCTTGAGCTGGCTGGGCTGGCTGCCGTACATCCTGTCCAGGAACGGGCTGGGGGTCTGGGACTATGGATTCCCCGAGTTGCTGGGCACCTCGCAGTTCGCCGGCGTCCTGCCCGGGGCCTTCCTGGGACCCATCGGTTCGGCCCTGCTGGTCACGATCGTGACGGAGGGCCGTTCCGGGCTCCGCATCTGGGTCGGACGCCTGTGGAGGTGGCGTGTCCACTGGCAGTGGTACGCGATCACGTTGCTGGGGGTTCCCGCGGCGATGCTGGTGACCGGGTTCGTGTTCTCCGGCGGGAGGATCAACGCTCCGTCGGTGACGGCCATCGGACTCTACGTTCCCTTGCTGCTGGTCCAGCTGCTGACCACCGGACTTGCCGAGGAACCCGGATGGCGGGATTTCGCCTTGCCGCGCCTGCAGCAACGCTTCGGGGCCCTGGGGGCGGCGATGCTCCTGGGCCCGCTCTGGGCCATCTGGCATCTGCCACTGTTCCTGACCGAATGGGGTGGCTGGCCCGAGGCCCACTGGACCCGCCCCGTGGCATTCATCATCTTCTGCCTCGCGTTCAACGTGGTGATGTCCTGGGTCTTCAACCGGACCGGGCAGAGCCTTCCGCTCTCCATGCTCATGCACGTCAGCGTCAACACCTTCGCCTCCATCATCTGGACCGAGACCTTCCCGGCGATCACGGAAGTCATGGTCCTTCCGGCGACCGCCATCGGTGCCGTCGTCGCTGCGGTGGCGATCATCGTCGCCACCGGCGGACAGCTGGGCCACGTGCCTGCTGGCGCGGAGG
>JAKDMV010000179.1 GCA_030452125.1 Micrococcaceae bacterium | reverse complement strand
GGGTCGCAGCCGTTTTCAGGTACACTATTTGTCGGCCCCTCATGTGGTGTCATCCCGTCGAACTCCCCCAGGACCGGAAGGTAGCAAGGGTAGGTGGGCTCTGGCAGGTGCATGAGGGGTCTTTACTTTTCCCACCGCCGCGCGTTGAGGAGGCCACCATGGGTGCCGGCCGTTACGCCCCCAGCCCCTCGGGTGAACTGCATGTGGGGAACCTGCGCACCGCCGTGCTCGCGTGGCTCTTCGCCCGCTCCACCGGCCGGGACTTCCTGCTGCGGGTGGAGGACCTGGACCGTGCCCGGGCCGGCGCCGAGGAACTCCAGTTGGCCGATCTGCGCGCCATCGGCATCGACTGGGACGGCCCCGCGGTCCGCCAAAGCGAACGCCCCGAGGGCTACCGTGCGGCCATCGACGCCCTGGAGGCGGCCGGTCTGCTCTATGAATGCTTCTGCACCCGCCGCGATATCGCCGAGGCCCCCTCGGCCCCCCATACCGCCCCCGGGGCCTATCCGGGCACCTGCCGCGGGTTGGGCCGGGCCGAACGGGCCAGCCGCCGGGCCACGCGTCCGGCGGCGCTGCGGTTGCGCACCGACGTCGTGCAGTTCACCATCACCGATGTCCTGCACGGGGAATACACCGGGGTCGTGGATGACTTCGTCGTCGTCCGCAACGACGGGGTCCCCGCCTACAACCTCGCCGTCGTGGTCGACGACGCCCTGCAGGGGATCGATCAGGTGGTCCGCGGTGACGATCTGTTGCCCTCCACCCCACGGCAGGGGTACCTGGCCACCCTGCTATCCGGGCTGGCCGGAGACTTCCACGGCACGGAACTGCCGGAGTACGGGCACGTGCCGCTGGTCCTGAACGACCAGGGCCGACGCCTGGCCAAACGGGACGGTTCGGTCACGTTGGCGCAGCTGGACCACGACGGCGTCCCCCCGCCCCGGGTGCGGTCCCTGCTGTTGGAATCGTTGGGGCTTCCCGGTGGTCCGCTGGCCGCCGCGCTGGACTCCTTCGACCCCGCCGGCCTTCCCCTCGAACCGTGGGTGTTCGGCGGGTTCACCGCGGACACCTCGGGGATGCAATGAGCCCGGCGGAACGGATAGGCTTCGACTCGTGAGTACAGCCCTTTACCGTCGTTACCGTCCGGACGCCTTCGCGGACGTGATCGGGCAGGAGCATGTCACCACCCCGTTGATGGCTGCCCTGTCGAAGAACCGGGTGAACCATGCCTACCTCTTCTCGGGTCCGCGTGGTTGCGGCAAGACCACCTCGGCCAGGATCCTGGCCCGTTGCCTGAACTGCGCCCAGGGTCCGACGGCGGATCCCTGCGGCACCTGCGACAGCTGCCTGGAGTTGGCCACCGGCGGATCCGGTTCACTCGATGTCATCGAAATCGATGCCGCCTCCCACGGCGGCGTCGACGACGCCCGCGACCTGCGCGAACGGGCCACCTTCGCCCCGGTCCGCGACCGGTACAAGATCTTCATCATCGACGAGGCCCATATGGTGACCTCGGCCGGCTTCAACGCGCTGCTCAAGATCGTCGAGGAGCCGCCGGAGCACATCAAATTCATCTTCGCGACCACCGAACCGGACAAGGTCATCGGGACCATCAAATCCCGCACGCACCATTACCCGTTCCGGCTCGTCCCGCCCGAACCCCTGATGGCCTACCTCGAGCGGCTCTGCGCCCAGGAGGAGATGCCCGTGGCCCCCGGGGTGCTCTCGCTGGTCATTCGGGCCGGCGGCGGTTCGGTGCGCGATTCCCTCTCGGTGCTGGACCAGCTGATGGCCGGCGCCGGGGTCGAGGGGCTGGACTACGAACTGGCCGTGTCCCTGCTCGGGTACACCCATGCCACCTTGCTGGACGACGTCGTGGACGCCATGGCCGCCCAGGACGCGGCGACCGTCTTCTCGGCGGTGGACCGGGTCATCCAGACCGGGCATGATCCACGCCGTTTCGTCGAGGACCTGCTCGAGCGCTTCCGTGACCTGATCATCGTCAAGGCGATGCCCGAAGACGCCTCCCACGTCATCCGCGGGTTGCCCGAGGACCAGTTGCACCGCATGACCCAGCAGGCCACACTGCTGGGCCATGCCGAACTCAGCCGCAGCGCCGACGTCACCAACCAGGCCCTGACCGAGATGACCGGGGCCACCAGCCCGCGGTTGCACCTCGAACTGCTGTGCGCCCGGCTGCTGCTGCCGGCCTCGGATGCCACCGAGCGCGGCGTCAATGCCCGGGTGGACCGGATCGAACGCCGCCTCAGCTACGCCGGGGACGTTCCCGAGGTCCCGGCCGGCCAGCCAGCGGCCGACGCCCCGGCCCCCGATGCCGGCACGCCCCGGGCCGCCACGGGTTTCGAGTTCACACCCGGCCCCCAGGGGGCGGCCGCGGCCCGCGAAGCATTGCGGGCCGCCCGCGGCAAGGACCAGCCGGCCACCCCCGAGCCCCAGCAACCCGCCGCTGCCCAGGCCGCTCCCCAGGCCGTGGAGGCGACGGTGGGGGTCGGCTCCACGCCGGCGGCGGGGTGGCTGCCGGTTCG
>JAKDMV010000178.1 GCA_030452125.1 Micrococcaceae bacterium | reverse complement strand
ATATTTGCTGGTAGGGCCCTGGACTTAGTCCGGGGCCTTACTGCATTTAAGGACCGGATATCCCCGCGGCCCGCGGTCGGGACGCTGAAGGTAGTCTTGAGGCATGGATGGCATTTTCTCCCATGCGGAACCGACCCCCGACTCCGGTAGCGACGGCGATCGTCCCCGGCTGGAGCCGGTGGTGGCAGGCGTGACCGTGGCAATGGAATGTGAACAGGCCTACGAGGGGTTCGTCGATTACCTGCACCTGTGGTGGCCACTGGGCACCGTGGGGACCATGGGGCCGGGCTCCCACCTGGGCATCGAAGAAGGAATGCTCATCGAGGAATCCGAAGCAGGGGAGCGCCGGCAATGGGGCAGCGTGGTTCGATCCGAAGCGCCGCTGCGCAGCGGGGCCTCCGACCGCTCCCACGGGTGCCTGGAACTGGACTTCACCCTCGGCTTCGAACAGGAAGCCCCCACCCGGGTCGTCATCGACTTCGAGGAGACCGGCACCGGGGCCACCGATGTCACGGTCACCCATGCCGGATGGGCACCCGGCCCGGCCGGCGAAGGCCAACACGCGATGGCCGAGTCCTGGCCCGAGATCCTGGGCTACTACCAGCGCTTCATGGGCGGTGCCGCATGAGTGCCCCCACTCAGGATCTCGATGCCACGGTCGTGGCGGAGCGACTCACCAGCGCCCTGGGGCCCGAACAGGTCTGCGTGGAGGCCTCGGTCCTGGATCGCTACAGCCACGACTACGGCCATGTGGCCGATCCCCATGAACCGCTGGCGGTCGTCTTCGCCCGGGACACCCCGGACGTGCAGCAGGTCGTGTTGCTGGCCGGTGACCTGGGATTCTCGGTGATCGCCCGGGGCGCCGGCACCGGGGTCTCCGGCGGCGTCCACGCCACCCGCAACAGCGTGGTCCTGTCCCTGGAACGGATGGACGCCATCCTGGACATCCGCGCCGACGACGAAACGGCGCTCGTCCAACCAGGAGTCATCAATTCTGATCTGAACGACGCGGTGGCCGTCCACGGGCTGATGTATGCCCCGGACCCCGCCAGTCATAAGATCTCCACCATCGGCGGCAACATCGCGACCAACGCCGGAGGCCTGCGCTGTGCCAAATACGGGGTCACCCGTGATTCGGTGTTGGCACTGGACGTCGTCCTGGCCGACGGCCGGCTCATCCACGTGGGCCGCAACACCTTCAAGGGAGTGGCCGGCTATGACCTGACCAGCCTGTTCGTCGGTTCCGAAGGAACCCTGGGGATCGTGGTCGCCGCCACCGTCAGGCTGCGGTACCTCAGTGCCGACCAACGCTCCATGGTGGCCCTGTTCCCCGGGCTGGAAGGCGCCGCAGCAGGTGTCCTGGCCATCGGCAAGGCCCGGGTGCAACCGGCGATCACCGAAATGCTGGACGCCGGGACGATGGAGGTCCTGGACTCGATCCACGGGACCCGGCTGACCGAGCGCGGGGGAGCGATGCTCCTGATCCGTACCGACGGCTACGGGGCCAGGATCGAGGAAGAGGTGATCCGCGAGGTCCTGACCGGGCTGGGGGCGGAGGTCAGTGCCGCCGATGACCCCAATGCCGCCGAGCTCATCGAGATGCGCCGCAACAGCCGGGGTGACGAACAGGACGACGAATTCCGGGCCGGTGAGGACATTGCCGTACCGCGGTCCCAGCTGGTGGACTACATCCACACCCTCGAGGAGATCGCCGCACGCCATCAGGTCTGGGTCAGGGTCGTCTGCCATGCCGGGGACGGGAACCTCCACCCCACGTTCTGGATCGACCCCGGTGAGGGCCGGGCCGGGATGGAACGCCTGGAGGCGGCATTGGACGAGTCCGTCCGTGCCGCACTGGACGCAGGGGGGACGATCACCGGGGAGCATGGCGTCGGCCAATATAAGCGCCGCTGGCTGACGTGGGAGCTCGAACCCGACGTCCTGGAACTGCAGCACCGGATCCGTGCCCTGCTGGACCCGCAGGGCATCCTGAACCCCGGGAAGGGAATCTGAAGCCCCGCTCCCGATTAGTGAATTCGCCTCCGAACCGGTAAACTTCTTGAGGTTGATGACCCCACGGGGTGTGGCGCAGCTTGGTAGCGCGCGTCGTTCGGGACGACGAGGTCGCAGGTTCAAATCCTGTCACCCCGACCATCTTCCGGAACAACGGACCACTGGTTCGAAGAAGCCGGAACAGGTTGTCAGCCACGAGGACGGGGCCGAGGAATCGGCCCCTTTTTCGTGTCCGCCCCGACGCATTCCCCTCAGCGCTGCGGCGGAACACCCGTGGAGGTCCGTGAGGTGAATTCGGTGGGATGGAAGCCCGCCGTCGGGTCGGGGCCCATGGTCGGGTCCGCCCCGTCCAGAAGTGAGAGCAGCTTGCCCACGGCCGCGGCACCCTGCCCTCCGGGATCCTGGGCAATGGTCGTCAACCCGAGAAGCTCTCCGAGCTCGTGCCCGTCGATGCCGATCACCGAGACATCCTCAGGGACCCGCAGACCCAGGTCACGTGCCGCGAAGATCGCCCCGAAAGCCATCTCATCCGAGGCGCAGACGAA
>JAKDMV010000177.1 GCA_030452125.1 Micrococcaceae bacterium | reverse complement strand
ACATCAACTGATGCCCCGCCCCATTCCACACAACGTAGGAGTCAACGATGTCTCTACAAGTCTTCAGTGCGGAAGCACTCGGCACCATGGTGCTGATGCTTCTCGGCTGTGGCGTCGTCGCCAATGCCGTCCTGAGGGGCGCCAAGGGCAATAACGGCAATTTCCTCATGGTCAACTTCGGCTGGGGGCTCGGCGTCTTCGCCGGTGTCTGGGTCGCCGCGGTCTCCGGCGCACACATCAACCCCGCCGTCACCGTCGGCCTGCTGGTCAACCCCAACGTCCACGAGTATGCCCCGGGCGTGGCCATCACGCTGGTGAACACGCTGCTCTACTTCGCCGCCCAGATGATCGGCGCCATCATCGGTGCCGTCCTGGCCTACCTTTCCTATAAGCAGCACTTCGACGCCGAAGAGGACCCGGCGGCCAAGCTGGGCGTCTTCGCCACCGGCCCCGTCTACCGGCATAAGGGCTGGAACCTGCTCACGGAGATCATCGCGACCTTCGTCCTGGTCTTCGTCATCGCCGGTTTCGGACTGACCCCCAACGGACTCGGCCCGCTGGCCGTGGCCTTCCTCGTGGTGGGCATCGGTGCCTCCCTCGGTGGACCGACCGGCTACGCGATCAACCCGGCCCGTGACCTCGGACCCCGGATCGCCCACGCCTTCCTTCCGATCAAGGGCAAGGGACCCAGCGACTGGAGCTACTCCTGGATCCCCGTCGTCGGCCCCCTGGTCGGCGGAGCCTTGGGCGGCGTCTCCGGAGGCCTGCTCTTCTAACGCCTCCGTGCGCACCTCGACCCCGCGGCCAGGACCCATGTCCTAGACTGCCAGCACACGATCGTGTGGTGCGCGTCACGGCATCATCTGCCCCATCACCGGTACTTCGAAGGGAAGCAACCCATGACCAAGAACATCATCGCCATCGACCAGGGCACCACGAGTTCGCGTGCCATCATCTTCGACCACGACGGAGCCATCGTCTCCGTTGGACAGAAGGAACACGAGCAGATCTTCCCCAAGGCGGGATGGGTCGAGCACGACGCCGAGGAGATCTGGACCAACGTCCGTGAAGTCGTCGGCAGCGCCCTGTCCAAGGCGAACCTCACCCGGCACGACATCGCCGCGGTGGGCATCACCAACCAGCGCGAGACCACGGTGGTCTGGGACAAGAACACCGGCAAGCCCGTCTACAATGCCATCGTCTGGCAGGACACCCGGACCCAGGACACCGTCGACGAGCTCTCTGCCGACGGCGGCGGGGACCGCTACAAGGACCGGGTGGGCCTGCCGTTGGCCCCCTACTTCTCGGGCACCAAGATCAAGTGGATCCTGGACAACGTCGACGGGGTCCGCGAACGCGCCGAAGCAGGGGACCTGCTGTTCGGCAACACCGATACCTGGGTGACCTGGAACCTGACCGGCGGTACCGACGGCGGCGTCCACATCACCGATGTCACCAACGCCTCCCGCACCTTGTTCATGGACCTGAAGACGCTGGCCTGGGACGAGGGAATCCTGGCCGATTTCGGGGTCCCGGTCTCGATGATGCCGACCATCAAGTCCTCCTCGGAGGTCTACGGCACGGTGCACACCAACCAGCTGTTGCGCGAGGTCCCCGTGGCGGGCATCCTCGGTGACCAGCAGGCCGCCACCTTCGGCCAGACCGCCTTCAAGGCCGGCGAGGCGAAGAACACCTACGGCACCGGTTGCTTCCTGATCTTCAACACGGGCGAGGAGATCGTGAAGTCCTCCAACGGGCTGCTCACCACCGTGGCCTACCAGCTCGAGGGGGAGAAGCCGGTCTATGCACTGGAGGGCTCGATCGCCGTGGCCGGCTCCCTGGTGCAATGGCTGCGTGACAACATCGGCATGATCTCCTCCGCCGCAGAGGTCGAGGACCTGGCCGCGCAGGCCGAGGACAACGGCGGGGTGTACATCGTTCCGGCGTTCTCGGGCCTCTTCGCCCCCTACTGGCGTCCCGACGCCCGCGGCGCCATGGTCGGGCTCACGCGTTTCGCCAACCGCTCCCATATCGCCCGGGCCGCCATGGAAGCCACGGCGTTCCAGACCCGGGAGGTCCTGGACGCGGTCAACGCCGACGCCGAAGTCCCGCTGACCGAACTGCGGGTCGACGGCGGCATGGTCGCCAACGAGACCCTCATGCAGTTCCAGGCCGATATGCTCGGCGTCCCGGTCGTCCGCCCCGAGGTCACCGAGACCACGGCCCTGGGCGCCGCCTACGCCGCCGGACTGGCCGTCGGGTTCTGGACCGACCGTGATGAGCTGCGCGCCAAGTGGGCCGAGGACAAGCGGTGGGAACCCGAAATGGACCCCACCGAACGCGACCGTCAGATGCGTTTGTGGAAGAAGGCCGTCACCAAGACCTTCGACTGGGTCGACGAGGACGTCCTCTAGGCCCGCCAACCCCTCCACGACCTGCAGCGCGGGGCCGTGACACCCCCCGTGTGAACGCCCCCCCCGGCGGTAGACAGGGCCACAGTAAGCACTCCAAAGTCCATACAAGACCGGCCCCCACCCGCCCGCGGCCCCAAGGGAGCC
>JAKDMV010000070.1 GCA_030452125.1 Micrococcaceae bacterium | reverse complement strand
GGTGCGGGGACCCCGGCGGCTAGGGCTGCGGCGAACCAGTCGACAAAACGGTCCTGCGGGTGTGCGGGGGCGTGGTCCGGGGTGAACGGGGCAGGGGCTCCGACCAATGATCCGACCGAGGCCAGTAGTTCGGGCAGAGTTCTCATGGTCGAACCCTGTCAGGCGGGGAGCCCGGACCACAAGAAGGTGACGGGCGCCGGGGCGGCGGACGGCCCCGGATAGTTCTAGGCTGGAGGCCTACCGTCACCATCCAGTATCCAGGAGTCTTCAGCATGCGCGCCACCATGATCCATGCAGCCCACGACATCCGCGTCGAGGACCGGCCGGAGCCGGTCCTCCAACACCCCACCGACGCCATCGTCCAGGTGGCCGCCGCCTGCGTCTGCGGTTCCGACCTCTGGCCCTACCGTGGGGTCCGCGAGACGAGCGAGCCGCATCCGATCGGACACGAGTTCGTGGGTACGGTGACCGAGGTGGGATCTGCCGTCACGACCCTGGCCGTGGGCGACTTCGTCATCGCCCCCTGGGCCAATAGCTGTGGGGAATGCGCCGATTGCCTCAATGGAGTCCAGGTGGCGTGTGCGCACCGGGCCATCTGGGGTGCCACGGATGAACAAGGCCTCGAGGTCGACGGCGGCCAGGGGGAGGCCGTCAGGGTGCCCAACGCCGACGGGACGCTGGTCATCGTCCCCGGTGTCAGTGAACCCGATGAAGCGCTGCTCAAGTCGCTGCTGTCCCTCTCCGACGTCATGGGCACCGGCCACCATGCGGCGCTGGGGGCCCAAGTGGGGCCGGGGCGCAGCGTGGTGGTCGTCGGTGACGGCGCCGTCGGGCTCAGCGGTGTCCTCGCCGCCCGCCGAATGGGCGCCACCCGCATCATCGCCATGTCCCGCCATGCCGACCGTGCGGAGGTCGCGCGCCAGCTGGGGGCCACCGATATCGTCGAGGAACGGGGCAAGGACGCCGCGGCGAAGGTCTCCGAACTCCTCGGAGGCGTTCTGGCCGATTCGGTCCTGGAATGCGTGGGAACCGCCGAATCAATGGACCAGGCGTTGCGCTGCACCCGGGCCGGCGGCGCCCTGGGGTTCGTGGGGGTTCCTGCCGGAGGCGCCGAACTGCCCATCGGGGTGCTCTTCTCCAAGAACATCACCGTTGCCGGCGGTGCCGCCTCCACCCGGAACTACATCCCCGAACTGCTCGAGGACGTCCTGGCCGGGACCATCAACCCCGGTCTGGTCTTCGACGCGGTGATGCCGTTGGAGGAGGCGGCCGAAGCCTACCGGGCCATGGACGAACGCCGGTCGATCAAGGTCATGCTCACCCCCTGACCCAACCTCCTTCCGCGCCCTGATCCCCTGGCCGCTGGTCTCGGATCAGGGCTGGGCGGCCGAGGGTGCCGCGTGGAGATGGAAGAAGGAACGGCCCGCCCGCTCATGGCCGCCGGGGACCAACAGCACCTTGAGTTGTTCGTTGAACTGGACCCCGGTTCGCTGGCCGTCCGTGATCGCTTCCCGCGGCGGTGAGAGGGCTTCCCTGAGGCTGGTGAAGTCGTCACTGAGGAGGAGGTAACCGCGATCCCGGGTGTCGATGCGCACCGTCCCGTTTCCGAGGACGACGACGGCGTCGACCCAGTCCCCGCTGAAACGCGGGGCAGCATGAGCGGGTGGGGCGGCGGGAGCGTGGGAATGATGGCGCAATAAGGTGGGCATGGTCTGCCTTTCGGATCGTCCTTGCCCCTGGCGGCTACCGGGGGCCGCTTCGTCATCCGAACCACCCGACGAACAATCCGTTCGCGGCATTCCTGCCGCTCACAGTGGGGTTGGTGCATGGCCAGTCGGAGCTGTCCGTCGACCGTCCCTGGGGGAGCGGCAGGCGGGGCCATGTCTCGTGAAGCTGATATCAGCCTAGTCGGGAGACCCGACACTTTGTAGGGATGACCCGTCGTCGTTCATCCGAGGCAACACGGAGCAACAAGAGCATCGGGACAGTCGACATCCTGGAGCATCGTTGGATCAGAGGAGCATTCGCTGCCGAACCTGACGGTCGTGCGCAGGTCGTTGGTGCGGTAGGACACGAACTGGCCGGAGGTGAGCTCGGCATTTATCGCGGACGCCTCGCGTTTGGTTTTGCCCGGGATGTAGCTGGTGATCTTCATCCCGTGGGCTTCCAGCACGGATTTCATGTGTTTGATCGCTGCCGGGCCGTCATCAGTGGGGCTCGAGATCACCATCAGCAGCAGTTGATGTGGACCGTCGTCGGCGCCGCAGGGTTTGGGCGAAAACGGGTCGCGGTCATCGGGGGAGAAGGGATCGCCATCGAGGTAGGTCCAGTCGCCTCCGGCTTCGTCGGTGATCTGGGTGATTTCGGTGTAGAAGTCTTCGCGGATGGATGAGGCATCCCGCTGGTCCGAGGCCACGGAGGATGCTGTGGCGTTGGTGGGGGACTCGTCCTGACCGGGTATGCAAGCGGTCAGGGCGAGTACGCACGCCAAGCCCAGGGCTACGGTGGCCGAGGTGGTTCGAAGGGAAGGCGTCATGGGCGAGGGGATCCTTCGCGGTGGGGTGCTGATCAGTTGAGGTCTTGGAGCATCGTTGGATGGGAGGAGCATTCGCTGCCGAATCTGATGCGTGTGCGCAGGTCGTTGGCGCGGTAGGACACGAACTGGCCGGAGGTGAGCTCGGCATTTATCGCGGACGCCTCGCGTTTGGTTTTGCCCGGGATGTAGCTGGTGATCTTCATCCCGTGGGCTTCCAGCACGGATTTCATGTGTTTGATCGCTGCCGGGCCGTCATCAGTGGGGCTCGAGATCACCATCAGCAGCAGTTGATGTGGACCGTCGTCGGCGCCGCAGGGTTTGGGCGAAAACGGGTCGCGGTCATCGGGGGAGAAGGGATCGCCATCGAGGTAGGTCCAGTCGCCTCCGGCTTCGTCGGTGATCTGGGTGATTTCGGTGTAGAAGTCTTCGCGGATGGATGAGGCATCCCGCTGGTCCGAGGCCACGGAGGATGCTGTGGCGTTGGTGGGGGACTCGTCCTGACCGGGTATGCAAGCGGTCAGGGCGAGTACGCACGCCAAGCCCAGGGCTACGGTGGCCGAGGTGGTTCGAAGGGAAGGCGTCATGGGCGAGGGGATCCTTCGCGGTGGGGTGCTGATCAGTTGAGGTCTTGGAGCATCGTTGGATCAGAGGAGCATTCGCTGCCGAACCTGACGGTCGTGCGCTGAGCATTGGTGCCATAGGAAACGTATTGCCCCGTGGTGCTTTCCGCGTCGACGGAGGACGTCTCACCATCGGTCGTGCCGGGGATATATCCGGTGACCTTCAGACCCCGGTCTTCGAGCACCGACTTGATGCGCTTGATCTCGGCCGGGCCTTCCTTGCTGGGCCCGGAGAGCAGGAGCAACAATAATTGCCGTGGTCCGTCGTCGTCGGCACCGGCGCAGGCCTTCGGAGAGAATGAGGCACGGTCCTCGGGGGAGAAGGAATCGCCGTCGAGATACGTCCACTTTCCACCGGCTTCTTCGGTAAACCGGGCGATCTCGACATAGAAGTCCTCGCGGATCGATAAGGCGTCGCGCTGGCCGGAGGGGGAGGAAGCTGCCGTAGTTGCATCCATGGGTTCTCCTAGGTTGGGGGTGCAGGCGGTCATGGCCAAGGCGCCGACAAGTCCGAGAGCCAAGATGCCGCCGGTGGTGCTGCGGAGGGTCATCCGATGCCTTTCTAACGGGTGGGTTGATCGCGGTGTGTTTCAGAGCGTTCCCGCATCAGGCCCTCTGCCGTCTGGCTGGAGGTGATCCCCTACCCGGCCAGCTGACTCCTGGGTTCCGTCCACGGCGCTGTTTCCCGCTTCCTGAATCCCATCGATGAAGTAGTTTTGCCAATTACCGAAATCATCACTCACCGTTTTCCCAGTGCTCTGGATGCTATCGACTCCAAAATTGAACTCGAGGACCGTGCGCACGGCGGGAACATCGATTTTCCACGTCATGTTGCCCCCCTCCACCGCCCGAATGCTCCTTCTTCCGGATTCAGGCTAGAAGAAAGCGCGTTATGGGGCGATGGGGAGAACTACCCATGCGCGGGGTGGGGACTACTCGACCAGCAGGTCCCTGATGTCCTGGGCGGTCATGGCCGAGCCGAAGCCCTCGCCGGCATCCATGACCGAGGAGATCAGCTGCCGTTTGGCATCCTGCAAAGCCACGACCTTCTCTTCGATCGTGTCCTTGGCGACCATCCGGTAGACCATGACGTTGCGGGTCTGCCCGATGCGGTGCACCCGGTCGACGGCCTGGGATTCGGCGGCGGGGTTCCACCAGGGATCCAGCAGGAAGCAGTAGTCGGCCTCGGTGAGGTTCAGCCCGAAGCCACCGGCCTTCAGCGAGATCAAGAACACCGGGGCCCGGCCGGATTTGAATTCTTCGATGACCTCGGAACGCCGGCGGGTGGACCCGTCGAGATAGGCGTAGTCGACGCCTTCGTCGTCGAGCCGGGAGGCGGTCTTCTTCAGGAACGACGTGAACTGGCTGAACACCAGGGCACGGTGGCCCTCGGCGAGCACGTCGGCCAGCTGCTCGAAGAGCACATCGAGTTTGGCCGAGGGAACGCCTTCGTATTCGGGATCAACCAACGAGGCATCGAGCGAGAGCATGCGCAACAACGTCAGGGACTGGAAGATGGTGAACCGGTTCTTGTCCATGTCCTCGACCAGGCGCAGGATCTTCTGTCGTTCGCGCTGCAGGTGGGTGTCGTAGATCTTCCGGTGCTTCGGTGCCAACTCGACATTGAGGACCTGCTCCTGCTTGGGCGGCAGATCGGTGGCCACGGCGTCCTTGGTCCGCCGGAGCATGAACGGGCGGATGCGTCGGCGCAATCTGGCCAACGGCTCATCCAGCCCCTGCTTCTCGATGGGGCGCTGGTAGTTCTCCGCGAAGCGCAGTGCCGAAGGGAAGAGGCCGGGGGAGACGATCGCGAAGATCGACCACAGTTCCATCAGGTTGTTTTCCATCGGGGTACCGGTGATGGCCAGTTTGAAGGCGGCGTCGAGATCGCGGGCCGCGTGGTGGGCCTTGGTGGCCTTGTTCTTCACGAACTGGGCCTCATCCAGGATCAGACCGGACCACCTCTGTGACTGGTAGGCCTCGGAGTCGAGCCGGAAGAGCGTATAGGAGGTGACCACGACGTCGTTCTCCGCAGCGATGGCTGCCAGCGGACGGGCGGCCCGGCCCTGGGTGTCGGCGATGGCGGCCACCCGCAGGTCGGGGGCGAAGCGCGCCGCCTCATCCGACCAGTTGGCCACCACCGAGGTCGGGGCAACCACCAGAAACGGTCCGGGCACGGAGGTGGAGGACGAGGCCGGGGTCCCGGTGGCAGCGTCGGATCCGCCGGTGGCATCGGGGGCGGAAGCCCACTGGTCCTTGGCATGGAGGATCAAGGCGAGGGCCTGCACGGTCTTTCCCAGGCCCATGTCATCGGCCAGGACGCCGCCGAGGTTGTTGCGCCACAGCATGGCCAGCCATTCGAAGCCCTGACGCTGGTACGGACGGAACGTTGCCTTCAGCCCGGCGGGCAATGCCGGCGGATCGGCCTCGGCGACATCCAACAGCGAATTCACTCCGGCGTACCAGGAATCGGGGCCCTCGGTGACGGTGGCGAGCTCCTCGAGCTCTTCCCAGAGGGAGGCCTGGTAGCGGGTGATCTGCAGGTCGGAGTTCTTGTCGTTCAGGGTCCCGGCCTCGGCCACGAGGTCACGCAGCCTGTCGAAGAGCTGGTGCTCGAGGGAGAAGTAGGTCTTATCGGGCATGAGCATGCGGCTCTGCCCGCGGGAGAGGGCCCGCAGGACGTCGGCGAAGGGGATGCGGTGCTCCCCGACGGCGACGACCAGGCCGAGGTCGAACCAGTCGCGTTTATCCGATTCAACGGTGGTGACCGTCAGCTCGGGGGACTCGGTCAGCTCACGGTAGGCCGGGGGCTGACCGGTGACCCGGACCTCGAGGCCTTCGACCTGTTCCAGCAGCGGCAGCGACCGGCGGATGAAGTCCACGGTGTCCAGCCCGCGCAGGGTGCGCGGGACCAGGGCGCGACCGGCCAAGGTGGGGGAGTCCTCGACGGCGTGCAGGGCGGCGTCCTCGAGGGCCGATTCGGCCTCGACATCGCGCAGGTCCGCATCCACGGGGCCATGCCCGTAATCGAAGTCCCAGGCCAGCTCGGCGGTGTCCCCGCCGGGGTAGGTGACCTCGAGGATGAGTTTGGGCGGCAGGATCCCCGGCAGCTCGACCGAATCGTCGGCGGCATTGATGGCCAGCCGGCGTCCCAACCGCGGGTAGACGGAGGACATGAAGTCACCGACTTCCTGGGCGGGAACGACGACGGTTTCGGGCTGGTGCAGCAGGGCCACCTCGGCGGCATCGAGCTTCCGTGCGGTGGGCGCCAAGACGATCAGCTCGGCATCCTCCCGGGCCGCGTAGACGCCGTGGTTGCCGATGGCCCCCACGGGGGTCTCGGGGGACAGCTCGAGTTCCTGCCCGTCGAGACTGAGCAGGGGAGTCAGCCCCAGGGCCCCGTCGTCATCCTCCGGATGCCCGGCCGTGAGGGAGACGGAGGCGGTGTCGGCCAGCCGGATGGTGGTGGCGGACCGGGGGCCGATGAGCCGGATGCCCAGGGATTCGGTTTCATCCAGCAACGACCAGAGCAGCGGGGAGGAGAATTCGTCCAGGTAGAGCCAGTCGTTGTCCTCACCGAAGTAGAGCTGCCCGTTGGCGCGGTAGAGCGGGACGAACTGGCAGAACCAGCGATGCTGTTCCTCATCCAGGTTCAGTCCGTAGGTCTTGAAGCTGATGGTGTTCCAGCGCAGGTTGCCCCGGACCCAGCGTCCGTTGCCGGACCGGACCATGGGGCGCACGCCCAGGCGCCAACGGTGTCCGGAATTGTTCTGGTGTCCGACCCCGGAACCGGGAGCCCACTGCCGGTGGGCGACCTGGGTGGTGTCCTGGAGTTCGAACTGCAAGGCCAGGGGCTGGAGCTGGTGGCGGTCCGAGCCGCCCCGGGACCGGGCCCCTGCCCGGGGCTGCGGTGATCCGCTGCGGCCGCCGGCGCTGATCAGCGAATTCAGTGTGTCCTGCCAGGCGGGGACCTTCACCGGGGCAGCGGTGTTCTCGAAGAAGACCCGTTGGGCACGCAGGTGCAGGGTGTTCGAATAGATCAGCAGCGCGGCCGCGTGCTTGCAATGGGTGCCGACCGGGCAACTGCACCAGGTTTCGCCGACCGTCCACTCCCCCTTGCGGTCCACGAGGGCCACCGAGGTGCTGTAGGGCTCCTCCTCGGTGCCGATGACCCGGGCGGTCAGCCGGGGGTCCCCGGCGCTGAATTCCAGGTCCAGGACGTGCTCCGCATTGGCATAGCCCTTCCCACGGGTGAACGCCGCACCACCGACCACACGGAGGATTTCGCGGGCGTCAACGAGGGGAAAATCGGATTCTGCCATCCTCCTATCGTTTCACGTCCCGGCCCCTGCCGACGAACCAGGATGCCGGGCCGCCCGCTGTCGCCGTAGGGTGTGCTCATGAACTCCTCGCCGGCGATGCAGACACCGCCCCGTGAGCTGGACATCGACACGGTCGACCAGTTCGATTCCCGCACGAAGACCAGCGGTGTCCCGATGGCCGGTTGGCATTGCCAATCATTGGATCTGCGTGATCGTGGACGGGCGTTGGAGCGGTCCGACGTCTCCGGTGCCGTCTTCCTCGGCTGTGATCTGCCGCCGGGTTCCATCCCCGGTCTACGTCGCCGCGGGGCCCTGATCTTCCCCGATCTGCCCGGGCTGCCGTTCGATCCGTACCGCGGCGGGCTCTACACGGCACAGGACCTCTATGCGGGACTGGAGGACCACGCCTACGAGGACACCCCCGATGCGCGCATCTATGCCTGGAGCCGCCACCGGGGTGCCGGTCGGGGCGGACTGAACATGGCCCTGGCCACCACCTTGCACGACCATGCGGTCGGCGTGGCCCTGGAGCAGCTGCTGGCCGGTGCGCACGACGGCGATGCCCCGGGGCGGATCCCCGGCCGCGGGGTGGTCGGGGTGATGGGTGGACACGCGGCCGAACGTGGCACCGCAGGGTTTCGTGACGCCGCCTATCTGGGACGCAGCCTGGCCCGCGCCGGGTTCACGGTCGCCACCGGGGGCGGCCCCGGGGCCATGGAGGCCGCCAATCTCGGGGCCTACCTCGCGGCGGAGGAGGACGAGGTCCTGGAGGCGGCCATCACGCGGCTGGCCGCCGCCCCGTCGTTCCGTCCCTCGATCTCGCAGTGGGCGCGCGCCGCGCTCGCCGTGCAGGAAGACCATCCCCGGGGAACACCCACGGTGGGGATCCCCACCTGGTTCTACGGGCATGAGCCGCCGAATCTGTTTGCGACCCATATCGCCAAGTTCTTCGCCAACTCGATCCGTGAAGACGTGCTGCTCAAGGCCTGCACCGGAGGGCTGGTGGTGCTGCCCGGGGCCGCCGGAACCGTGCAGGAGATCTTCCAGGATGCCTGCGAGAACTATTACGGAACCGCCAGGACCCAGACCCCGATGATCCTGGTGGGCCGGCGGCATTGGACCCGTGAACTGCCGGCCTGGCCGCTCTTGGAATCCTTGGCCGAAGGCCGGGACATGGCAGCGGCCATCCATCTGGTGGAGACCCCCGAGGCGGCCGTGGACATCCTCGCCGGCGGGTGACCGGCCCGCCGGGGGGCCCGGGCCCGGGGCAGGAGCCCCGGAACCCGTCGGCGCAGCGCCCGGTGAGATCCAGAGGATCGGCAGCTGCGCTGGGTAGGCTGGCGCTATGGACTCGAATCCCTATCTCGTGACCCGGCAGCGCCTGGTCCAGGCGCCTCCCGGGGCCATTTTCGAACTACTCGTCGACCCGTCGAAGCATCCGCTCATCGACGGCTCCGGCACGGTGAAGAGCGCCCGGCAGGACGAACCCCAGCGGCTGGCACTGGGCTCCGAATTCGGGATGGACATGCGCCTGGGCGTGGGATATCGGATCCAGAACACGGTGGTGGAGTTCGAGGAGAACCGGCTGATCGCCTGGCGGCATTTCAACGGCCACCGCTGGCGCTACGAATTGATCCCCGCCCCGCGGGGCACGCTGGTGCGTGAGACCTGGGATGCCTCGCGGCTGAAACGTCAATGGCCGCTGAAGGTCATGGGGTTCACTCGCAGCACCCCGGTGAACATCGAACGCACGCTGGATCGGTTGGCCGACTATTTCGACCCCAATACGCCGCGCCCCCCGGAGCCGGAACCACCGCGTCCCTCCCCGCGGAAGCCCCGCGCCAAGTCATTGACCCCCGCCCAGGAGGCGAAGGAGGCCGCCCGGAAGCAGGCCCGCGCCCAGAAGGCGGCGCAGCAGGATGAGGAAGGCGCTGCGGCCCAGGCGGCCAAGGCCGAACGGTTGGTGCTGGCGGAGGAAGCCGAGACCGCCCGTCGGGCGGCCCGGAACGAACGCACCGCCGAGGCCCGCCGCGCCCGTGAACTGAAGGAAACGGAAAAGACCGAGCAGGCCGCCCTGGCCGAACGCGCCCAGGCCGAGAAGGTCGCGGAACAGGAGCGGGTCGAGGCCGAGAAGGCGGCAGAGGCCGCCCGCGAGGAGCAGGCCAAGGCGCAGAAGGCGGCGGAGCTCGAGCGGGCCCAGGCGGAACGGATCGCCGCCGCCGAACGGGTCAAGGAGGAGAGGGCGGCCCGGCAGGAACACGAACGCCGGACGAAGGCCGCGCGGGCCGAGGAGGCCGAGGCGGCGAAGACCCGGAAGAACGCCCCGCAGGTGCCCGTGGAGCCGTTGCCGCCGATCGGGGCGACCCCCCGGCCGTTGACGACGACCCCACGCCGGCCCGCACGCGAGATGATCGCCGCAGCCAAGGCCGGACGGCGGGATGCTCCGGCCCCCGGGCAGGGCACCGAACCGGCCGGCGAGCCGGACACGCAGGAGCCGACCCCGCCCCCGGCGGGGGACCGCCGCCCCGTGGCCGCAGCCCGCCGGATGCGCCGCGCCAGCTGAACGGAAGGGGCCGGGTTCTGCGGGTCCTAGCCGATGTTCCCGCCGAAGAGCAGGCCGAGAACGTAGGTGACCCCGGCGGCACCGAGGCCGATGGCCAGCTGCCGGAACCCGCGTTTGGCCGGGGAGGCGCCGGAGAGCAGTCCGACGATGCCCCCGGTCAGCATCAACGCGACCCCGACCAGGAGCAGGGCCACCAGCAGGGCTGGCAGCCCGCCCATACCGAAGAGGTAGGGCAGGATCGGGACCAAGGCCCCCGAGGAGAAGAAGCAGAAGCTGGAGGCGGCGGCGCCGAAGGCGGAGCCCAGGGCCTCGTGTTCGTCGCCGCCGGTTTCGGTTTCGGGCACCTCGGGTTGCAGGGACAATGAGGGGTCGCAGTCGCAGCTGAAGGTCCCCAGCCGTTCGGCGGCCCGGTGCTCGGCGGCCTCCCGGCTCATGCCGCGGGCCCGGTAGACCAGGACCAGTTCGTTGGCCTGCAGGTCCAGATCCGGGGCGGCGATGAGCGTGATCTGGGTCGGTTGGGAGGCGGTGAGCAGTTCGCGCTGCGAGCGGACGGAGACGTATTCCCCGGCGGCCATGGACAGGGCGCCGGCGAGCAGGCCGGCGACCCCGGCAAAGAGGACCAGCGCGCTGGACACCCCGGCGGCGCCGATGCCCATCACCAGGGCCAGGTTGGAGACCAGCCCGTCGTTGGCCCCGAAGACGGCGGCCCGGAAGTTGCCGGAGAGCCGGTTGCGGCCGCGGATCGCCAGCCCGCGTACGACTTCCTCATGCACCAGCTCATCGGCGGCCATCTGAGCGGTGGCGTCGGCGTCGCTGTCGTAGGGGGAGGCGCCCTCGGCCCGTTGGGCCAAGGCCAGGACGAAGACCGAACCGAAGTTGCGGGCCATGAACCGCAGCATGACGCGGCTGAGCGAGGGGCGTGCGGTCTTCCGGGCATGCTCGCCCAGAAGATTGGACCAATGCTCCTGGTGGCGGGCTTCCGCCCGGGCCAGACCCAACAGGATCTGGCGTTCCTCGCCCTCACGGCGTTTGGCCAGGGTGAGGTAGATGGAACCTTCGACGCGTTCGTCGGCCAGGTATTTGCGCCAGCGCCGGATCTCGGCGGGCGTGGGCTCCCTACGCGAGGCCTCCGCGGCTGGCGGATCGGCGTCGGGGGAGGGGGCATCCGGTGTCATTGGGCGTCCTTCAATCGGTTCGTATGTCCCCGCGGTGGTGCGGGACTGCCGGTCAAAGGTCGGTGGGTGGCCACGAGCCTCGGACCGCCAGTGGCGGGCCGAAGGTCTCGTTCGCCCGGCGTGGTGCCGGGTGGAATGCCGGACCGCCGGGAGGGCGGTCGGTATGTCGACAGGTCCTCGTCCACCCGTGCCGGATCAACGATCCAGCGCGGGTGGGGTGTGGAACTACTCCCCTTCAGCCGACCAGCATACCCGAGGGAGCCTCGGCGCGGTCGCGGACGGGCAGGCGTTCAAGGAAGAACACCTGTGCTTCCCCGTCGGGGCGGTGTGCCCGGGGAATACGCACGGTCAGTGCGCAGGAGTCGGATTCCCAGACCGGTCGGCCGGCCGTGTTGGCCAGCGCATGGTCGAGATCCTTGGGGTGGGGCGCGATGAAGCGCTCCCAGTGACCGTCCACGTTGAGGCAGACGGTGCCTAGCATCGAATCGAAAATTGGAAGGACGGAGACGCTTTGCGCCACGGATTTCCTCTCGTGCGTTCTTACCCAACACGTTGTCGTGCGGGCCGCTTCTTCATCCGAACCACCCACGAACCTGGGGTTGGTGCGCGGGTAGTCGGAGCTGTTGCCCGCGTCTCATGAAGCTTTTTGCCAGCCTAACGTGATTGCCGGGGCAACCCAAGCTGTGTTCCACGTCATTCCCGCTGCATCCCAGCGTTGGTGCGGCTAGATTCGTGTTCGACATCTGCTCCCCCGGGAGCACTGTCACCCGGGGGGAACGAGGACGACGCCGGGGCGGGTTCAGGCTTGCTGATCGGCGGAAACGCCCTCCATGTCGACCCGTCCGGCGACCCGATCCGACCAGTGCCGGGCCACTTCCGGGCGGGTCGGCGGGGAGAGCAGGCTGAACAGGACATAGACCACCAACGAGGCGCCCAGACCGTAGTAGATGGGCTCATTGGCGTAGACCCCGGAGAACTTCTCGGTGGACAGTGCCTCCAGGGTGATCATGGTCGTCAGGGTGACCAGGGTCCCTGCCGCCATGGACAGGGCGGCGCCGATGCCGTTCCCGCGCTTCCAGAGCAGCCCGCCCAGGATCGCGACCAGCAGCCCGCCGACCAGGATGTCGTAGGCGATGGTCAGGGCGGCGACGACGTCGTTGACGAGGATCGCCAGGATGATCGCCACGGCCCCGAGGCCCAGGACCCAGTACCGGTTGGCGGCGACGTCGTGCTCGGGGTTGCGCCCGGTGTTGACCTCGATCTCCTTGCCGAACCAGCTGGCGACGAAGGGGGTGACGTCGTTGCGGGCCACGGTGGCCGCGGCGATGAGTGCGCCGGAGGCGGTGGACATCATGGCCGCCACGGCGGCGGCCAGGACGATCCCGCCGACGGCCACCGGAAGCAGGGTCATGGCGACCTCCGCGTAGACGACGTCCTTGCCCAGGGCCTCGATGTCGATGCCGGGCAGGGCGACCCGGGCGGACATGCCGATGATCGCCCCGGCGATGCCGTAGATCACGCAGTAGATGCCGGCGGTGGCTCCGCCCCAGCGGGCCACCTTGGGGGTGCGGGCGGTGAACACCCGCTGCCAGATGTCCTGGCCGATCAACAGGCCCAGGGTGTAGACC
The DNA here is from genome assembly GCA_030452125.1 of Micrococcaceae bacterium. GTDB lineage: Bacteria > Actinomycetota > Actinomycetes > Actinomycetales > Micrococcaceae > Arthrobacter_H. The sequence continues at coordinate 3,314 of JAKDMV010000070.1, read as the reverse complement.
ACGAAGTAGGTGATGATCGTCTCGGCGCCCAGGCCGCCCCAACTGAAGAATTCATCGCGGGCCCGTTCGGGGATGCCGGCGGAGATTCCCTCGAAGCCGCCGGCCGCCGAGAGGGCGAAGGGCAGCATCAGGGCGAAGACACCGACGGTCTTGATGACGAACTGGACCTGGTCGGCCAGGGTGATGGACCACATGCCGCCGATGGTGGAGTACACGAGCACGATCGCCCCGCCGACGGCGATGGCGAGCCAGCGGTCCCAGTCGAAGAGCACGACGAAGATCGTGGCGTAGGCCCCGGTGGAGGTGGCACAGAGCATCAGCGTGTAGGCCAGCATGACCACCGCCGAGGCGTTGGTGGCGTGTTTGGAGCCGTAGCGCAGGGTGAGCATCTGGGAGACGGTGAAGATCTTCAGTCGTTGCAGCCGCGGGGCGAAGAACATGCTCAGCAGCAGCACCCCGATGCCGATGGCGATGACCAGCCAGGCGCCGGAGAGGCCGAATTCGTAGCCCAGGCCGACGCCGCCGACGGTGGAGGCGCCCCCGAGTACGACGGCGGCCATGGTTCCGGTGTAGAAGAAGGGGCCGAGTCGGCGCCCCGCGACCAGGTAGTCGCTGCTGTTCTTGGTGCGGGACTTGCCCCACCAGCCGAACGCGAGCATCGCGATCAGGTACGCGATGACGATCGCGATATTGATGATGTCCATGGGGAACCTCTGGTCGGAAAAGGGAGGATGATCAAAAAATGATGTTTACAGGTAAACATCTGTTGCCTACTAAGCTAAAGTGATCTGGCTAACAGGTCAATTGGCCTATGCTGTGTGACGTAATGCAGCACCTACATCCATTGTGAAGACCCGGAGTACACCGCCCATGAAGGCCTTGCCCGTCGAGCCCAGCAACGCCCCGATTGCCATCGGTTCGAAGATCCGGGCGGCGCGTCATGCCCAGCGTATGACGATTGAACAGGTGGCTGAATCGACCGGGCTGACCAAGGGCTTCCTCTCCCGGGTCGAACGCGACCTGACCTCGCCCTCGGTGGCCTCGCTGGTCACGTTGTGCCAGGTCCTCTCGGTGTCGGTGGGGGAGCTGTTTGCCCAGCCCGAGACCCATGTGGTCCGTTTCGATGATGCCCCGCGGATCTCGTTGGGCGGGCACGGCATCATCGAACGCCTGGTGACCAGTCGGTCGGAGAAGCGGCTGCAGGTCATCCGCGCCGTCATCGAACCCCATGGGCAGGGCGAGGACGAACTGTATTCGGTGGATTGCGAGGTCGAGGTCCTGCATGTGGTCTCCGGGCGCTTCATCATCATCTTCGCCAATGAACGCTTCGAGCTCGAGGGCGGCGATTCGGTCACCTTCCCGGGCCGCGAACCGCATTCGTGGATCAACCCCACGGAGGAGGAAGCGGTGGTCCTCTGGACGCTGGTCCCTGCCGCGTCGAGGTAGCCGGGTTCAGCCGACATGGACCCACGGCCGTCGCTGCAGATCCGGTTCGGCCTCACGGAGCACCTCACGGGTCAACGGGGCGATCTCCCCTTGCCCCAACAGCAGGAAACCCAGCAGGTTGCGCACCGGTGAGCCCTCGGTCCAGCGGAAGTACAGATGCGGCATGATGCCGTATTCGTCGCGGATGCCCAGGCAGATCGCCGCCAGTGCCGTGGGGACCGAGGGGGCGGTGGCCTCCAGGACCGCATACCCGTGCCGCAGCGTGCCGCGGACCAGCACGTCCTGGGCGAAATCCGAATAATCACCGATGCCGATTTCGATGAACACCGGCTTCGCCGTGACCGGCAGGTGGCTGGCCGTGCGGGCATGCTGGAGCTTATGGCGATAGCGTTCGGCGCTGAACCTGACCGGCTCGTGGGCGATCAGGTTGACCGAGGAGGCCTCGGCGGCGGCACTCAACAGCGTGTGGGCCGCGACGTCGAAGGAAACGGTCGTGGCCCGTAGTTCCGTGGAACGGCGGAAGCGGGAAATGAAGGAGACGAAGAGGATCGCGATGATGAACAGTGCCGCGATCCGCAGCCCGTCGGGACGTTCGATGACGTTGGCGACCGTCGTATAGGTGAACACGAGGACGACGAGCGAGAACAGGGCGCTGCGCAGGGGTTGGCCCCGACGGTGGGCGGAGATCGCCACGGCGACCGCCGCGGACGTCATCAGCACCAGGACCCCCGTGGCGTAGGCGGCGCCCTGGGCGTCGACGCTGGCGTCGAAGGCGAGGGTGACGGCGGCGGCGATCACGGCCAGCACCAGCACCAGCGGGCGGTTGGCCCGGGCCCATTCGGGGGCCATGCCGAAGCGGGGTAGATAGCGGGGGATGAGGTTGAGCAGGCCGGCCAATGCCGAGGCGCCGGCGAACCAGAGGATGAGGATCGTCGACAGGTCGTAGAGGGTGCCGAAGCCCTGACCGAGCTGCTCATGGGCCAGATAGGCCAGGGCCCTGCCGTTGGCGGCCCCGCCGGGTTGCAGGGCGTCGGCGGGGACCAGCCAGGTGGTGACCACGCAGGAAACGACCAGCAGCACGCTCATGGTCACCGCGGCGGTCGTCAATAGTTTCTTCGCCCCGGCGATCCGCCCCTCGGGGGCCGCCTCGGTGTCGTCGGCGCGGCCACGGATCTGCGGCATGACGGCGACCCCGGTCTCGAAGCCGGAGAGGCCCAACGCCAGCTTGGGGAAGACCAGCAGGGCCATGGCGATCATGAGCCAGGGACTGGCATGGCTGCTGCTCAGTGTCGTCCACCAATCACCGACGGGTCCGGGGGAGGCCGCGACCCGGACCAGGCTGGAGGCCAGGACGACGACGCTCAAGGCCAGGTAGAGGCCCACCAGGAGGACGGACAACGAGATGACTTCGGTGAAACCGCGCAGGAACAGCAGGGTCAGCAGGGCCAGCAGCACCAGGGTGATGGCCACGTTCTGGCCGCCCAGAAATGCCGGGGCGAAGGGGTTCTCGATGATGTGGGCGGTGGCATCGGCCGCGGAAAGCGTCATGGTGATCATGAAGTCCGTGGCGGCGAACCCCAGCAGCACCAGGACCAGCACCTTGCCCTTCCAATGCGGCAGCAGTCGTTCCAGCATGGCGATCGAGCCCTGGCCGTGGGGGCTTTCGGAGGCGACCCGGCGATAGATGGGCAGCGCGGCACCGAGGGTGACCGCGACGAGGACCACGGTGGCCAGGGGAGCCAACACCCCGGCGGCCAGGACGGCGATGGCCGGCTGGTAACCCAGCGTGGAGAAGTAGTCGAGCCCCGACAGGCACATGACCTTCCACCAGGGCTGGCCGGCCACCCGGGAGGGGCGGTCCTGCCAGG
>JAKDMV010000069.1 GCA_030452125.1 Micrococcaceae bacterium | reverse complement strand
ATCGTCACCATCCTGATTGTCATCCCCCGGGACACGACCGCCCCCACGACGGAGAAACCCGACTATCTGGGGGCCCTGCTGCTGCCCATCGCCGTCAGTGCCGTCCTGCTGGCCTTGTCCGGCAGTTCCAAAACCGGATTCGCCTCGGCCCAGTTCATCGGTCTGATGGGCACCGGCCTGCTCGTCTCCGCGGTCTGGGCCTGGTGGGAACTGCGCGTGGAATCCCCGATCGTGAATCTGCGGATGTTCAAGAACCGGCAGATCGCCCTGGTCATGACGGCCACCCTCTGTGCCGCCATCGGGCCGATCGGTGGATTGGCCGTGCCCACGCAGATGGTCCTGCAATATCCGACGAGTGAAGGGTTCGGGCTGGGTTTCAGCGCCACGGCGGCCGGGGTGCTCAGCTGCATCACGGCGCTGCTGGGCTACGCGTTCTCCCCGTTGGGCGGACGGATGGCTTATCGGTTCGGTGCCCGCTCGGTCTTCGTCTGCGGGCTGACGTTGATGACAGCGGCCTTGGCCATCATCCTGTTGTCCTTCGGCAACGCCCCGCTGTTCATCATCGCCCAGGGGATCAACGGCATCGGCATCTCGCTGACCTTCGGCGCGCTGCCCAATGTGCTCATCGAAGCCATTCCGGAAGCCAACACCTCCGAAACCGCGGGGACCAACACCATGGTGCGCAACGTCGGACAGTCGGCGGCGACAGCCATCGGCGCCTACATCCTGGCCAGCTACCAGGACCCCAGCACGACCTTGGTCAACCAGGCCGGCGTCAGCGCAGCCTTCCTGTTCGTACTGGCCTTCTCGGTTCTGTCGGTCGTACTGGGGCTGATGCTCAAACGACACCCGATGAAATGGGTTCCCGAGACGGCTGCCGAGAGGGACGCGCGCCGTGGGAAGAGCGCCATGGCCGTGCCGGCGGAACATCACAGATAGACAAGAACTAGAATCTGGTTATAGTATTTATAAGTACGTGATCCGCACCACCGTCCCGGTGCGTGTCCACAGCAGCACGGGGGGATCCCCGTGGAAGGAGCGAACCCCATGACGATCAACGTCGAGAATATCGGGAAGACCACTGAGGGAGAGCCCTACAGCTGGGAATCCCGGGATGCGTTGCTCTATGCGCTCAGTGTCGGAGCCGGGGCGTCGAACCCGGGGGAGAACCTGGCGTTCACCACAGAAAATTCCCGCGGCATCGACCAGCAGGTCCTGCCGACCTTCGCCGTCGTCCTGGGCGGTTCGGGTGGTTCGATGGAGGAGCTGGGGGACTTCAAGCTCTCCCAGATCCTCCATGGCGGCCAGACCATCACCCTGCACCGCACCCTGGAGCCGGCGGGCACCGTGATCCCGGTCAGCGGGATGACTGCCGTCCACGACAAGGGCAAGCACGCGGTGATCGAGTTGACCACCGAGCTCTTGGATGCCCGGACCCGTGAACCGGTGGCGACCAGCATCACCACCATGATCATCCGGGGCGAAGGCGGATTCGGTGGGGATCCGGGACCCAAGGAAACCTGGGCCGTCCCCGACCGCCCGGCGGATATCAGTGTGTCCCGCAGGACTGCCCGGGACCAGGCCCTGCTCTACCGGCTGAACGGGGATCGCAATCCGTTGCACTCCGACCCGCAGCTGGCTCGCATGGTGGGCTTCGAGAAGCCGATACTGCACGGGTTGTGCACCATGGGCTTCGCCGGAGTGGCCGTGCTCGAGGAGGTGGCCGATGCGGATCCCGACCGCTTCGGTGCCATCAGCGTCCGTCTGGCTTCCCCCGTGGTGCCCGGGGATGAACTGACGACCAACATCTGGCATACCGAAACCGGCGCCGTGTTCCAGGTCCGCGTCGGGGACACCGTCGTCCTGGACCGCGGCACCTACACCCACCGATCCCTCGGAGCGGACCGGACCGTCGCGGCGGGAGCAGTCACGGCTCCGCCGGAAACCAGCAGGGAGGAAACCCCATGAAGATTGCCGTTCTGATCAAACAGGTCCCCGACACGTGGGACGAGAGACAACTGACGGCCTCCGGCCACGTCGACCGGGCCGCCAGCGAGCGCATTGCCGACGAAATCACCGAACGCGCCCTCGAGATCGCCTTGCTCCAGAAGGACGCCGATAAATCGGTGGAGGTGGTGGCCGTCACGATGGGTCCTGCCCAGGCCAGTGATGCGCTGCGCAAGGCCCTCCAGATGGGAGCCGACTCAGCCAGGCACATCAACGACGACACGCTGGCCGGTGCCGATGCCCTCACCACAGCCCGCGCACTGGCCGCCGGGCTGCAGGACGATGGCTACGACATCATCCTCGCCGGCAACGAATCCACCGACGGCCGCGGCGGCGTGGTCCCGGCGATGATCGCCGAACTGCTCGGGATCCCGTTCGCCGGCCCGCTGAACACCGCTGATTTCACCGGCGGATCGATCACGGGCGAGCGCGAATCCGCCGAGGGCACCGAGACGGTGAGCGCGCCCCTGCCCGCCGTGGTCTCGATCACCGAACGGGCCGCCGAACCACGCTTCCCCAAGTTCAAGGGCATCATGACCGCCAAACGGAAGCCGGTCACCGTGAGCGACGCGGCCACCCTTGGCCTTACCGATCTCGCGCACGACGACGGCAACCTGGTCCTCGCCTCGAGCAGACGTCCGGCCAGGACCGCAGGGCCGAAGATCATCGACGAGGGCCAGGCGGCCTCGGAACTCATCGACTACCTCAGCGCCGAACACCTGATCTGAAGGGACTGGACACCATGAGCAAGATTCTCGTCAACTGTGAAATAGCGGCCAATGGCGCGCTGCGCCCCCATACCGCCCATCTGCTGGCCCTGGCGGCCCGGTTGGGCGAACCGGTCGCGGTGGTGGCCGCCCCTGCAGGGACCACGGTCGGTGCCGATCTCGCCGCCTGGGGCGCCCCCGTGATCCTCATCGGCCACACCCCGGCAGCCACCAGCCATGTGGCCGCCGGCGCGGTCGCCGCCCTCACCGAGGCCGTGACCCGGTACGCACCGGCCGCCGTTCTGGCCTCCACCACGGCCGATGCCCGGGAGACCATCGGCCGCCTGGCTGCCCGCACGGGGAACCCCGTGATGCTTGAAGCCATCGACGTCACCACCGCGGACGGCAGGGTCCGCGCGACGCATTCGGTCTATGGAGGGAACTACTCCACCGAGTCCACCGTCGGCTCCGGCATTGCGCTGGTGACCGTCTCCTCCAGTGGAGAAGCCGCCCCTGCCCCCGTCGACACCCCGAAGGTCGAAACCCTCGATCTGGAGGTCGAGACCAGCACGGCAGCTGCCATCACGGCCACCCACCCCGCCCCGGCGACCTCGGGTCGCCCGGATCTGGCGTCGGCGAAGATCGTGGTCTCCGGTGGACGGGGACTGGGCTCGGAGGAGGACTTCGCCCTGGTGGGACAGCTGGCCGACGCCCTCGGTGCCGGCCTGGGGGCTTCCCGGGCCGCCGTCGACGCCGGCTACATCACGCAGAACCACCAGGTCGGCCAAACAGGTGTCAGCGTGTCGCCGGACCTCTACCTGGCCGTGGGCATCTCCGGGGCGATCCAGCACCGCGCCGGCATGCAGACCGCCCAACGCATCGTGGCCATCAACGAGGACGAGGACGCCCCCATCTTCGACATTGCCGATTTCGGCATCGTCGGTGACCTGTTCACGATCCTTCCGCAGCTCCAGCAGGGCCTCGCCGACCGCGCGGGCGTCGGCGCGGGCGTCTAGGGCGGGGACCGGAGATGACGTTGAAGACCGAGCCCGGCCGGACAAAGCCCGGGACCCGGAGGCATCCCACCGGGGTGAAGGCGATTCTGCTGTGGATCGGTGTGGCCATGGTGACCCTGGCCGTCGTCGTCGTGCTGGCCCGGTGGATCCGGGGGTTGGAACCGGTGCAGGACTTCCTGCTCACCTACCCCGGACGGTCCGAACTTCCCGACGGGGCCCCGGTCGGGATACCGGCCTGGCTGGGGTGGCAGCACTTCCTCAACGCGTTCTTCCTGGTGCTGATCATCCGTACGGGCTGGCAGGTGAGGAACACCGCCCGACCCCCGGGTCATTGGACGCGCCGGAACACCGGACTGTTCAAGACCCGGAACAAGCCGACCAAGATCAGCCTGGACCTGTGGTTCCACCTGAGCCTGGACGTGCTGTGGTTGCTCAACGGGCTGGTCTTCGTGGTGTTGCTCTTCGTCACCGGTGGCTGGATGAGGATAGTTCCCACGAGTTGGGACGTGGTCCCGAATGCGCTCAGTGCCGCCTTGCAATATGCCTCGTTGAACTGGCCGATCGAGAACGGCTGGGTGAACTACAACTCGCTGCAACTGTTGGCGTATTTCGCCATCGTGTTCATCGCTGCTCCGCTCGCAGCGATCACCGGCGTGCGGATGAGCTCTGCCTGGCCCAAGGGCCACCGTAGGCTGGATAAGGCCTTCCCGATCGAACTCGCCCGCAGGATCCATTTTCCGGTGATGGTCTTCTTCGTCGGATTCGTCATCGTGCACGTGGTGCTGGTGTTCTCCACCGGGATGCTGGCCAACCTCAACCACATGTATGCCGCGAGGGAGGGGGCAGGATGGCTCGGCTTCGGATTCTTCGCTGCCTCGCTGGCCGTCATGGTCGCCGCCTGGCTCCTGGCCAGGCCCCTGTTCCTGCGTCCAGTGGCCGGGTTGATGGGGAAGGTCTCGAAGTAGGCAAGGCCTGGCTTGTCCGAGGCCGGACCACCCGGATCCGACACAACGGAAGCCCCGCTCCTGGCGATAGCACGAGGGGCGGGGCTTCCGGCCGTCCTGGGCCTATTCGGTGGCCAGGCCCTCCACGGGGGAGAGGAGGGCCGCCCGGCGGGACGGCAGGACCGAGGCGGCCAGCGCCGCGGCCACGGAGACCCCCAGGACCAGCGCCAGCTGGGCCCACGGCAATGACAGCGTCACGTCGGTGAAGGCGCCCAGGGCCGACTGGGCCCCCAGGGCGCCATAGGCGGTACCCAACACGATCCCCAGTGCCGCGGCCACCCCGGCGATCAGGACCGCCTCCAGGGCCAGCATGGAGCGCAGCTGGCCCCGGGTCAGCCCCAGGGCCCGCAGCAGGGCCGACTCACGGGTGCGTTCGAGCACCGACAGGCTCAGGGTGTTGGCCACCCCGATCAGCGCAATGAACACCGCCACGGCGAGCAACCCGGAGACCACGAGCAGGAGCGTGTCGATGACCTGGTTGAACAGCGAGCGCTCCAGGGCGCCACCGGCGACCTGGTAGTCCTGCACGTGTAGTTCGGCGGCCAACGTACTGCTCAGTTCCTGCAGCTGATCTGTGCTCAGCCCGTTGGCGGCTTTGAGCCACAGCAGCGGATAGGCGCCCACCTGATCGGGTCCCGCCTCGGCCGCGGCACGGGCCGCCGAAGCGCCGGTGGTGTATCCATCGAGCTGCTGTGCCGTTTCCAGGCTCATCAGCGGTGCCGAGATCTCCGACTGGGAATGCTTGGTCGCCAAGGAGCTGGCGGTGGATCCCTCGAACGCCGTGACCTCGACGTCGTCACTGGTGGTTGATTGGCCGACCAACACTTCGCCGGTGCCCGGTACCAGCGACGGGTCCTTGAGGACCCGGGCCAGTTGCTCGGCGGTTGCGGCGTAGACCGGCTCCCCGGCGGCGTTCCGCCCCACGGGTTTGAGCAGTGCGACCTCCTCGATCGAGTCGACCCCCGCGGCGAGCTTGGCTTGTTCGGTACCGAGCTGGCCGACCCCCGGCGCGGCATCGGGGCCGGGCTGGGCGCCGCCGTCGAAGCCCTCACCGTAGCTGGCGGGGGAGGCGACGGTGACATCGACCAGGTAGTTGCGGGCCAGCTCGTCGTTGAAGGACTGCTTGGTGGTCTGGGCGCCGACCATCATCATCGACACCAGCGTGACGCCGATCAGCAGCGCCGTTGCGGTCGCGGTGGTGCGCCCGGGGTTGCGCACCGAGTTCAACGACGCCAGCTTCGCCGGAACCGAGGATCCACCGATCAGCCGTCCCACGCCGCGGACGGCACCGGGCAGGAAGAGCGAGGCGAGCATCAGTACCCCGATGAAGGAGAACAGGCCGCCGGCGAAACCCACCAGGAGCAGGCCCAGCACCGCTCCGGCGATGAGCAACCCTCCGCCGCCCAACAGCAGGAGGGCCCCGAAGACCAGACGGACCTTGCCCACCCGGTTGTGCACGGTGGCGTTCTCGGCAGGACGCAGGGCGGCCAGGGGGGCCACGCTCATCGCCTTGCGGGCCGGGGCCCAGGCGGCGAAGAGGGTCATCACGGTGCCGGCGAGAAGACCGGCGATGATCGCGCCCGGGGGCACCGCCAACACGGCGAAGGAAGCCGAAGGCAGCGTCGAGACGTAGCCGACCAGCCCGGCCATGACCCCGATGGCCAGCAGCACGCCCAGGACGGAGGAGACCAGCCCCACCACCAGGGCCTCGACCAGCACCGAGCGGCGCAGTTGGGAGCTCAGGGCACCCAGGGTGCGGAGCAGGGCGAGTTCGCGGGTGCGCTGGGCGACCAGGACCGCGAAGGTGTTCATGACCACCAGCCCGGTGACCACCAGGGCGATCAGCGCGAAGACCAGCAGCACCCCGGTGAGCTGATCCTGGCCTCCGGTGAAACCTGCCAGGTCTTCGACGGTGCGTTCCTGCGCGGTCATGACCGACGCCTGGGGGACACCCGCGGACTTCAGTGCGGCAGTGACGGCCGAGGTGGCCTCTGCCGGGTCGGTTCCATCATCCAGTCGGACGAGCAGGGATTGATACTGCGGGTCGGAGCCGATCAGGGTGGAGTAGCGCTGGGGGGAGACGGTCACCTGCAGATTTGACCCCATGAAAGGGCTGTTGCTGGAGGTCGTGATCCCGCTGATCCGGGCCGTGAAGTCCACCGTGGAGCCGTCCGCGGAGGACCCGGACATCCCGACCTCGTCGCCGACCTTCAGGTGGTAGGTCTTGGCATGCTGATCGTCCACCGTGATTTCCTCGCGGCCGGCCGGAACGGCACCGGAGTCCAGCTTGGTGGTGCGCAACTGTTCGTCGGAGCCATAGGATTGCACGATGGCGTTATAGTCGCCCGAGCCGGTTTCGATCCTGGCTCCGGCGCTGCTTTGGGCCTCCGCGGCGGCGACGCCGGGGGCCTGGCGGACCGCGGTGAGCTGCTCGGGGCCCAGTCCCACGCTGTCGTCGGTCTCATCGGGGCTGATGCCGGCGACCAGATCGGCGTTCTGGTAGGCCTCGCCGATGCTGCGTTCCAGCGAGGCGGTGGTGGAGGCGTTGACCATCAAGGTGGCCGCCAGGAAGGCGGTGCCGATCATCACGGCCAGGGTGACGGCGATGAAACGCCGCGAATACATGCGGATGTTGGCCAGGGCGAGTGAAAACATCCTAGGCCCCCAGACCGGCCAGTGCCGAGGTCACGGCTTCCGGCGTCGGATCCGGAAGGTGGCCGACCAGTTCGCCGTCGCGCATCAGCACGACTTCGTCGGCGTAGCCGGCGGCGGCCGGGTCATGGGTGACCATGATGATGGTCTGGCCCATTTCGCGCACCGAGGAGCGCAGCAGCGAGAGCACTTCGGCACCGGTGCGTGAATCGAGGTTGCCGGTGGGTTCGTCACCGAAGACGACGGCGGGGCGGGTGAGCAGGGCGCGGGCGACGGCGACGCGCTGCTGCTGTCCGCCGGAGAGTTCATGCGGCTTGTGGCCCAGCCGGTCCCCGAGGCCCAGGGTGTCCACGACGGTGGCGAGCCATGCGGCGTCGTGCTTCTTCCCGGCGAGTTGGAGCGGCAGCAGGATGTTCTGCTCCGCGTCCAGGGTCGGGACCAGGTTGAAGGACTGGAAGACGAAGCCGATCTTCTCGCGGCGCAGGCGGGTCAGCTCGTTGTCGTTCATCGAGGTGATCTCCTGCCCGGCGATCGTGATGGAACCGCTGGTGGCCGAATCCAGTCCGGCCAGGCAATGCATGAGCGTGGACTTCCCGGAACCGGAGGGGCCCATGATGGCGGTGAAGCGTCCGGCGGTGAAGCCGATGTCGACGCCGGCCAGGGCGTGGACCGCTGTGCTGCCGCTGCCGTAGACCTTGGTGAGGCCGCGGGCGGAGACTGCCTGGGTGGTGGTGGGGGTGTTGGTGATCGTCATGCTCCAAACCTATTGGCCCGGGTGCCCCTGCCGGATCAACCCGGTGGAGGGTCTTGGAGGCCCGCCAGGTCATACCGGGGTATGACATCGGCACCAGTCAGCGGTGGATCCGGACCACCCGCCGGGGCTTTTTGGTGTGGCGATCACGGCCCGCGAACCCCCAGAACGGCAGAATGAGCCCATGACTGTGCGTTCCTCCACTGCCGCCGCCGTGCTGGCCCCCGTAATGACCCTGGCCCTGCTGACCGGCTGCAGCACCCCGGCCGAGCCGGAAGCCTCCCCGAGCCCGGCCGCCTCCTCGGCGTCGTCCACGCCCAGCCCCTCCGCCCCGGCGGTGAAGACCCCAGGGATGAAGAAGGACCTCGCAGGATTCGCCACCAGCCTCTACACCGGGGAATCCGTGCCCGCCAGCGGACCGGCGGCCCAGGCGCTGAAGAAGGCCCAGGCACCCGGGAAGGCCGCCACGGTGAAGGCGGCGACCGGGACCTGGAACAAGGAACATTTCGCCGTGCTCACCAGTGGCAAGGACGTCACCCTGGTGGTGAAGAAGAAGGGCAGCTGGACCGCGGTGGGCGGCTGGTGGCCCTCGTTGGGGATCCCGAAGGAGGCATTGGGCGGAAAACGCCATGTGCTGCTCATGGGCTCCGACGCCCGGGAAAAGCAGGGGGAGAAGATCGAAGAGGCCCGAGCCGATGCCTTGCAGCTGGTCGGGGTCGATGGCCACGGCGGCGGTGGGGTCATGGGCATCCCGCGTGACCTCTGGGTACCCCAGGCCAATGGCCGCAACGCCAAGATCAACAGCGCCTTGTCCACCGGCGGGCCCGAAGCCCAGACGAAGGTCGTCTCGAAGGCCACCGGCTTGCCGGTCCAAGGCTACGTCCTGACCGGGTTCACCGGATTCCAGAAGATGATCGACGAGCTCGGCGGGATCACCATCAAGGCCCCGATGAAGGTGCGGGCGGTGAAGAAGGGCACGCAGAAGGTCGACGGGTACGACGCCTTCTGGTTCACCCGCGAACGCAAGACGCTGCCCAACGGCGACTTCGACCGCACCTCCAACCAGGGGATCGCGCTGGCCGGGATCGGGGCCAAGGCGGTCGCCGAGGGGCCCGCCGGATTGGCGAAGATCCTCGACATCGCCGATGAACACGTCTCCACCGATCTGACGGCAGCACAGGCGCTGACCTTCGGGGCCTGGGCCTACCGGATCGAGTTGAAGAAGATGGGCCACCAGGTGCCCACGGCCGACTACGGACGCAGTGCCGACGGCCAATCGATCCTGGAGATCACCGGCGCAACCCGGAAGGTATTCGCGGACTTCAAGGACGGAAATCTGTCGAAGTAACAAAAAATATCGCCAATCGTGTCCTTTTCGTTACAATGGCAGAGGCGTCGTTTGGCGTCTGACCCGGTGAAGGAGGCGGATGCGCGCGACGACCCCATACTCGACCCCGCGCTCCACCCTGCGCTGGGCCGCCATCGCCGGCGCCCTGGTGCTGGGCGGTTCCCTCGCCATCGCGCCCGCTTCCGCCGCTGAAACATCCACCGCAGTCAGCGTCAACGCCGCCGACACCGCGGACCAGACCGACACCGACACGCCGGGGGAGACCCCCGAGGTCACCCCGGAATCGCCGATCACCCCGAGCGACACGCCATCGAAATCTCCCGGGCCGGAAACCCCTTCCGAGACGCCGGACCCCGATGAATCCCCCGGGCCCACCGAGCCGACGGAACCCACTAAACCCACTGAGCCCGTTGACCCCACGGAGACGACCGACCCCACGACGGAGCCCTCCAGCCCGGATCCCACGACCCCGCCGCCCTCGTCGACGTCCCCGTCGCAGCCCGGCTCCTCCTCGGGGTCCAGCGGGTCGTCCTCGGATTCGAGCTCGAAGCCTCCGGCCCCGGCACCGTCGACGATGCCGTCGAAAACCACCCCGGGGGTCATTCCGGCACCACCGAAGCCCCCGCGGTATCCCTCGAAACCCGGCAGCTCGACCAGGAGCCCGTGGCCCGGCCAGTCCTCCAAGAACATCAGGACCCCGCACCCGGAAGCGCGGTATGGCGCCCGCGATGCCGCCACGGGGTTCCTCATCGACCCGGCCACCGGATATCCGATCCACCCCAAGACCGGGCTGCTCATCGAACCCGGTACCGGACGGATGCTGGTGCGTGGATCGTTGGAGGCCAGTGATTTCGTCTATGACCAGGCCTCACAGAGCGTGAAGCTCTCCATCGAACAGGACGGTGGCGGCTCCGATGCCGCGAAACCGGTCCCTTCGGCCGGGGCCGGGGTCGGGGGCACGAACGCCGCGGCCGTCGTCCCGACCTCGAAGGCCACGAGCCAAGCCGGGGACTCCGCCGACCGGCCTTCTGTCGTGATGGATCTGGTCACCTCGCCATCGGCCCCCGCCGTCGGTTTGGGTGCCCTGTTGGGGCTGGGCGGGCTCTGGTACTTCTTCGTCTTCATTCATCAGCCCAAGGAAAAACCCCGCTACCGCCGCTGAAAAGCAGTCATGGGGTGACGACCCCGGTGGCGTAGGCAATGACCACGGCCTGGACCCGGTCACGGGCCTGCAACTTGGACAAGATCCGCCCCACGTGGGTCTTCACGGTCGCCTCGGACAGGAAGAGTTCGGCGGCGATCTCCGGGTTCGACTTGCCCCAGGCGATGAGTTCGAAGACCTCGGCCTCGCGGGCCGTCAGCGAGGCCACGGCCGCCTCGTGCCCCGACGTGGTGGCGGCCGGCTGGCGCAGCATCGGGGCGACATGGTCCAGCAGCCGCCGGGTGGTGGAGGGGGCGATCACCGCATCCCCGCGGAAGACGGTGCGGATGGCCTCGAGGAGTTCCTCCGGCGGGGCGTCCTTGAGCAGGAACCCGCTGGCCCCGGCATGGATGGCCGCCAACGCGTATTCGTCCAGATCGAAGGTGGTCAGCACGATGATGCGGGGGTCGGCCCCCGGCCCGTGTTCGAGCAGTTTGGCCGTCGTCTGGATCCCGTCCATTTCGGGCATGCGCACATCCATCAGGACGACGTCGGCGCGGGCCAGCGCGGGGGAGGCGAGGGCTTCACGGCCATTGGTGGCTTCGGCCACGACCTCCAGGTCGGGCTGCGAATTGATCAGCATACGGAATCCGCTGCGGACCAGGAGCTGGTCGTCGACGAGAGCGACGGTGATCGGGGTGTTGGGCTCGGTGTCCACTTAGTCCTCGGTGTAGGGGATGAAGATGCTGGCGGAGAATCCACCGGTGCTGCGCGGACCGGTCTCGATGCGTCCATCGTAGAGGCCCACCCGCTCGGCCATGCCGACCAGACCCTGGCGGGCCCCGACATTGTCTTCGGTCGCCGCCGCACCGCGCCCGTCGTCGGTGACTTCCACGTCCAATCCGGTGGAGGTCCATTCCAGCCGGACCTGCGAGGAAGCGGCCGGCCCGGCGTGCTTGATCGTATTGGTCAGCGCTTCCTGGATGGCCCGGTAGGCGGTCAATTCCGCCCCCGGCGGGAGCTCACGGCGGGGCGCCCCGGTGATCGAGGAGGAAACGTCCAACCCGGCGGTCCGGGTTTCGTCCAGAAGCCATTCGATATCGGCCAGCGTGGGCAACGGGCGGGTGGAGGCTTGCTCGTCGCCCCGCAGGACACCGAGTAGCCGGCGCATCTCGCGCAGCGACTTGCGTCCGGTTTCGGAGATCGTGCCCAGCGTTTCGCGGGCGACCAGCGGATCGTGTTCACTCGCGTAGCGGGCACCATCGGCCTGGGTGATGATGACCGAGAGCGAATGGGCGACGATGTCGTGCATCTCCCGGGCGATGCGGCCGCGTTCATCGGAGGCGGCGAGGTCACGTTCCTGTTGGCGTTCGATCTCCAACCGGCTGGCCCGGTCGGACAAGGCCTGCATGGCCAGACGTCGGGTGCGGGCGAGGTCACCGAACGTCCAGGCGACCAGCACGATCAGGGCCAGGCCCACGAGGTTGGGCAACAGGTGCAGGCCCAATGCCTGCCCGGTCGGGTTTCCGTAGCGCAGCGTGGCCAGCAGGGCTCCGAGCATGCCGGCGCCGAGACCGGCGGAGGAGGCCCAGCGCTTGCCGTACTTCGCCAACGTAAATACCACGATCGGTACGGTCACTTGGGAGGGAAGGAACGTCGGGATTAGGACGACCTGCAGCAGGCATCCCAGCACGACGACGGCACTGCTCAGCAGCAGATGGGAGCGCCGCCAGATCAGCGGCAGGACCTGCAACGACGCGATGATGAATTCGAGGACGCGGTGCTGTCCGGAGAATCCGCCCAGGAGGAAGGCCGACAGCGTGAGGAGCAGCCACAGTCCGATCGCCAGGGCCCCATCGACTTTGCCCGGGTGGTTACGGATCCAAACATCCAGGATGCGGTGCGGGGTCATGGACCTACTCTACTTTTGGTCGTCCCCGCCCCGCGTCATACCCCGGTATGGTCTCGGCGGGAAGCATGGGACGACAGACCGCAGGACGTGAATAGAGGGAATCGACCGAAGTCCAAAGAAGTAAACGTGAGAAGACGGCCGTCAATTTCACTTGAGCCATGCCCTCCTCTAGCATTGTTTAGTTGTCAAAGCGTTAAATCATGGGGGAAGCCGCGGTGAATTTCAAGCGACATAGGGAAAGCAAACGACCAGAGTCGATTGCGGGAACATATGTCAAAGGTGTTTTTACGCCGCTTATTTCCTATGTCGTCAGTGCCATTGCCGCCTCCCTGGCAATTCTCGTCGCGTCCGGTCCAGGGCATCAGGGTTTTTTCATCGGACTGTTGGCCTTCGCCTTGGTGGTCCATGTTCTGGGGTTCTGGAGAAAAAGCGGGAAACTCGGGTACCGCCCGGTCATCCGCATCCTCGCCGCTGCCGCGGTTGCCGCCAATCTAGCCACGGTCGGTTTATCAGATGGTCGTCCGGAAGCACCCTATCTAGCCGTACTGGGCTTTATTGGGATTGGGCTGCCAGTACTGTTCGAGCCTTCTCTCAGGCGGGCCATCACTCTTCGCCTGCCGTTTGTCGCGCATTTGTCAGGGGTTCCGACGACGAGACAGCCGATCACCCTCGATCGTCAACTGCTCACCGCTAGTTCAATCGTGATCATGGCCGGAGGAGTCCTGCAAGGCGGTGGACATCAGCTCTGGTGGTGGATCGCAGCCGTTGGCGTACTGGATATGTTCTATGCGCTGGTTTTTCTGCACGCCTTTGCCCAGTTTCGGCAGTCAACGCTTGTCAAACGAAATCTGGGGGACGCACTGCTGCGTCTCGCACCGGAATTCATGATCTACACCTCGTTGGCGGAACCAGCTGCTCATCAGGTCAAGATGTGGCTTCCCTACCTGGAGCGAACCGGGTTGCCTTTTGTGCTCGTCGCTCGTACCGAACGTACCGCTCGCGATCTTGCTGGGCTGACAACCCACCCTGTTCTCCTATGCCGCTCCATCGAAGCGCTCGAGGAGGTCATGGTTGAATCAATGCGCGCCGTCTTTTACGTGAACGCTTCGTCCGGCAACAGCACAATGGTTCGGTACACGAATCTCACTCATGTCTTTCTTGGACATGGTGATTCGGACAAACCAACCTCATATAACCCGTTGCATGCCATGTATGACAAGATCTTCGCCGCGGGGCCAGCTGCGATCAGAAGATACGCCGCGCACGACATCCATATTGACCCCACGAAGTTTGTTGTCGTCGGTCGCCCCCAGCTGGAGACCGTGATTCGCAACGTCCGATCGGACGCCGGCACGGGACCGCAGACAGTTCTTTTTGCTCCAACGTGGCGTGGACACGTCGAAGAGACGAGTTTGTCTTCCCTGGCCGTAGGGTTCGAGATCGTTTCGGGCCTCTTGGACCGTGGATGCCGCGTGATCTTCAGGCCACATCCGTTCAGTTATCAGTTCCCCGAAGACAGGGAACAAATCTCCAGGATCCATGAACGCCTGATATCGGACTCCAAAATTAGTGGCCTGCAGCACGTATACGGGGATGCAGCCGAAACGTTGCGTTCAATCACCGATTGCACCAACGAGTCCGATGCCATGGTTTCGGATGTGTCCAGTGTTGTATCGGACTACCTGTATTCCGAGAAACCATTCGCGATGATGTCGATTGGGATTGAAGCCGACCGGTTCTCGGCACTGTATCCGGTCGGTGCGGCCGCATATGTTGTGGACGAATCCCTGACTACGCTTTCGGGGTCGCTTGATGCCATGCTCGGCAGTGATCCACTCCAGTCGGAGCGCAGGAGGTTGAGAGCAGACTATTTGGGCGACTTTCCCCTCGAAAATTATGCTTCGAATTTCGTCGAAGCCGCACGGTCGCTGATAAACCCGGCGGGTATTGAAACATCATCGGTCGCTGGGGCCGCGACGACGAAGGCCCACTCGGCGGTGGCTGGGCAGAAACCCAACGCAGGTGAAGCGAAGAAGAGCCGTCCGACAACCCACGCGGCGAATCGACCTGGCCAGCAAGACGCAGGAACGTTGCCTCCAGAGGCCATCGTTGGATCGCATACCGGCGGAACCTCCACGCCGGATGGGCCCGGGCTACGAGTAGGAATCCCCTCGGGGATGACATTCGAAGGCGCGGCCAGCGAGCCGGGGCAGTCGGTGGTTTCAGCCATGGCGGCGCCCAAGGAGAATCTCATAGTTCACCTGGCTGGAAGGATCTGGAAAAGGGACTCGGGGCGGACCGTATTACCGGTCAGTCTGAACGTAGCGGTCTTTACCTTTGCGGTCCTGGGCGCCTCCTCCCTCTTGGTCGCGGTGCTGGGCGTGGCCGCATCTGCCACCTATCTATTCCAGAACAAGCAGGCAGCCGGGGATTCCAGAACCGTGAATCGGCTGCTCAGGGCAGTCAATGGTGCTCGCTCGCTCGGAGTAGCGGCACTGGGCATTACGCTCATGGGCAGGTATGGCTGGTCCTGGTGGCTTGCTGGTGCCGCAACCCTGCTCCTCCTATCCATCGTGATGGAAACGAGCATCCATAAAGCCTGGCGCGTGAGTGGTCTCGAATGCCGGAACGTCCGGGGGGTCGAGACCCGCGGCTATCAGCCGATTGCTCGGGGATACGCAACTCTGATTTCCAGCGCCGCGATCGCTCTGTGCTGGATGCTCGCCTACGGGGGCTCCCACCCGGTCATGATTTTCATTGTCTCTGCAGGTCCTTTCCTGTTCTCCGTATTTATCTTCTGCAGCGGCTTGGAACGAGGGGTGCGAAGCGCCAAGTTGGAGACTTCCTTGCCCGACGTCTTGGTGTCCATCTCTCCGGAGTTCGTCGTCTACTTCGGGGCAAAAACGGGTATCGATTACCAACTGGGCATGTGGCTGGAATATTTTGAGGAAATGAACAAACCGTTCATCATCGTGACCCGAAATATCGTCATGATGCGCGAAATCTGGCCGCGCACCACGGCACCGGTGATCTACCGGAGGACGCTCCGCAGTCTGGAAGAGGTCATTACCCCATCACTGAAAGTCGCTTTTTACGTCAACAATGCCGGCAATAATTCCCATTTCATCGAAAGACGCGACCTCAAACATGTGTGGCTCAACCACGGGGATTCCGAGAAGCCGGCCTGCTACAATCCGGTGCACAATATCTACGACTACATTTTTTCTGCCGGACAGGCTGGTGTGGATCGTTATGCCCGTCACGGAGTTTCCATTCCCGCGGAGAAATTCAAGATCGTCGGGCGTCCCCAGATTCGGGAGGTGCTGCGTCAAAGCCACCAGCAGGAACGGGGGCGCTCCCAGACCGTCCTCTATGCACCAACCTGGCGGGGCCCGTATAAGGACACCGAAGTTTATTCACTTCGCCGTGGTGAAGAGATCGTTTCCGCCCTGCTACAGCGCGGTTGCACCGTTGTGTTTCGCGCTCACATCCTCAATTACCAATTCCCGGATGATGTGAAAACGATCAATCGGATTTGCCGGCTTCTTCGCAAGAACGCCGCAAAGACCGGTCGAGACCATCAGTGGGGTCGGAAGGCCGAGAAGCAAATGAGCATCGTTGATTGCTTCAACTCTTCTGATGCGATGATTTCTGACGTGTCGGCAGTCGTGTCGGACTACCTTCAATCCGAAAAGCCCTTTGCCGTCGTGTCGATGAAGAAAACTCCCGCAGAGTTGGAAAGTGAATTACCTGCTGCTGCTGCCGGTTACATTCTTAAAGAAGACCAGTCCAATCTCCCGGAGGTTTTGGATCAGCTGTTGGGTGAAGATTCGAAATCCGAGCTGAGGACTGAAATACGCAA
>JAKDMV010000176.1 GCA_030452125.1 Micrococcaceae bacterium | reverse complement strand
ACCTAGTCCGCGTCGTTGCGCGGATCCCCGGCACCCACGCTGTGGGGGGTCCCGCCCGGGGAAAAGGGCATGGCCTGCGGGCGTTTGGCCGTGATTCCGTCACCGCTGGACTGGTGCCGAAGCCGCCGCAGCACCCAGGGCGCCAGATGCGTGCGCGCCCAGACCAGGTCCTCACGCCGGGCCACCCTCCAGGGCTTGGGCTCCGAGGGGCTCGGCTCCAAGGCCGTGAGCTCGTGTTCGACGTTGAGGGCATCCAGGGCCATCATCGCAATGGTGTGGTGGCCCAGCGGTGAGAAGTGCAGCCGGTCCGGGGCCCACATCCGGGGTTCGTGGAGCTGGCGCATCGCCCACATATCGGCGACGACCGCGTCATGGCGGGCGCCGATGGCCCGCAAGTTCTCGTTGTAGATGGCCACCCGGCCGCGCATCGAGCCCAGGACCGGGGTTTCACCGATATCGGGGCCGTTGAACAGCAGGACCGTGGCCCCGGTGGCCGAGAGCTCGCCGATGAACCGGTCCATGGTCACCGCCAGGGCATCGGGATCCCCACCGGGGCGCAGCACGTCGTTGCCCCCGGCGCAAATGGTGATCAGGTCCGGGCGGAGTTCCAGGGCGGGTTCCAGCTGCTCCTCATGGATCTGGTCCAGCAGCCGGCCGCGGATCGCCAGGTTGGCATAGGCGAAGTCCTCCGCCTGCCGGCTGAGCTGCTCGGCGACACGGTCGGCCCAGCCACGGTGTCCGCCGGGGCTCTGCGGATCCGGATCCCCGATGCCCTCGGTGAAGGAGTCGCCGAGGGAGACCATGCGGCGCCAGGGGTGGCGGATCGCGTCGCCGGGGGACGTGGACGAGGGGTCGGACTGGTCCGGTGCGGAGGAAGCATCATTGTTACTCACGGGTACATCATTTCACCGGGCGCCCGGGTTTACCACCCCGGGACACGACCGGCAGGCACGCCGGAAGCGATGCCGCGTCCTGTGGCCGGGCGCGCCGGCGTGATTCAATGGCCGCATGACTGAGACTTTGCCCCAGCCCGTCGTTGCCTGGTCCCGCCCCGAATCCGAGCGGGAGGGCACCCCCCTGCTGGTCCTGTTCCATGGCTACCTTTCCCATGAGAAGGACCTGATCGGCCTGGCCCCGATGCTGCCGGAGGAATTCACCCTGGCCTCGGTGCGTGCCCCCTACGCCATGGGCCCGGGCTACACCTGGTTCCCGCTGATGGAGGACCTGGACTACTCGCTGGAGAAGGTCGTGGAGTCGGTGCAGCAGGTGTGGGCCTGGCTGGAGGAGGTGAAGGAACAGCACGCATCGGTGACGCTCCTGGGCTTCTCCATGGGGATGGCCGTGGCGACCTCGGTCCTGCGCCACCGACCGGAGGAGATCGACGCCGTCGTCGGACTGTCGGGATTCGCGATCCAGGCCGCCGGACACGAATTCTTCAACGACCAGGCCACGAAGGCGGCCCGGACGCCGATGTTCTGGGGACGCGGACAAGCCGACCCGGTGATCACCGAGGAGAAGATCGATTTCACCCTGGACTGGGCCGGGGAACACACCGACCTGACCAAGATGCTCTATGCCGGAATGGGCCACAGCGTATCGGAACCGGAAATGAAGCATGTGGGCGAGTTCCTGCGCCACCACGTGCTGGACTAGGACCCGGCGGAGTCGCGCCTACTCGGAGGTGACGATCACCGACTCGTCGGCCAGGGCGATCACATCGTCGATCTTCAACTGCCGGCCCCGGCGGGTCTCGATCTCACCGTTGACCTGAACCATCCCGTTTTCGATGAGCTCCTTGGCATGGAAACCGTCCTCGGCCAGGCTCGCCAGCTTCAGTAGCTGCCCCAAACGGATCGAATCGTCGCGGATGCTGATGGGCCGGGGCTGTTCTGCTGTCATGAGACCATCTTGCGTCACGAGCAGGTCCGGCCGCCACCGCGGCGATAGCATGTCCAACGATGAACCCAGTGATTGCTCCGCGGGCGAAGGCCCGGCACCTTCCGTTATGGGCCGGTCTGGTCCTGGCCATCATCGGGGGACTGATGATGCCCATCCAGGGCCGGATCAACGGCGGGCTCGCTGAACGGATGGGGGACCCGAACGCCGCGGCGGCCATCAGCTTCGCCGGCGGGACCGTGGTCATGATGCTGGCCTCGGTCCTGCTGCCGCGGGGGCGGGCCGGACTGGTGGCCATGCGCCGGGCCGTGGCCGGACGAGAATTCCCACGCTGGTACCTGCTGGCGGGGATCAGCGGCGGCTACATCGTCTTCGGACAGAGCCACGCGGTGCCCCTGATCGGCGTCGCACTGTTCACCGTGGCTATCGTGACCGGACAGACCATGAGCGGGCTGATGGTCGACCGGGTCGGATTCGGCCCCGGGGGCAAACGCTTCATCACCGCCCGGCGGATGGCCGGGGCCGTACTGATGATCATCGCCGTACTGTGGGCGGTATCGCCCCGGCTGGAATCCTCCGCCGACGGGCTCTCCTGGCTGGTGCCGGTGCTCCTGCCGTTCACCGCAGGGCTGTTCATGGGGTTCCAGCAGGCCATGAACGGGACCCAGACCGCCGCCTACGGCACCCCCATCACCGCCACCCTGGTCAATTTCCTCGTCGGGGGAACCGC
>JAKDMV010000068.1 GCA_030452125.1 Micrococcaceae bacterium | reverse complement strand
GTTTTGCTCCGACCACAAACCACCGGCCGCCTCGCCGGGTCGGCAGTGACCTAGAGCGCGCGCACCGCTCCGTGGAAATGCCGGCGGCCCTTCTTCGCGTTCCAGCCCTCGAAGCCGAGGAGCTTCTCGTTCCTGATCACCCCGAAGCTCACCGTGGACGGCAGCAGGACGGGGGCTTCGAAGACGATGTCCCAGTGGTATCCGCCCTCGAGCGGTGCCGTCTGGGCCAGTGCCTTGCCGGCCAGGAACATGCCGTGGGCGATCTGGCGTTTCATGCCCAGGGCCTTGGCCGGCAGGGCCCCGAGGTGGATGGGGTTGTAGTCCCCCAGCACCGCGGCGTATTTACGCCCGGTCCCCGCCCCCAAACGCCAGGCGCCCGTCTGCCGGGGCGGGACGAATTCGGGTCGTTGGCCCCGGCGTTCGGGACGCTCCCCGGCCCAGACGCCCTTGGCCAGGTACGTCGACGTGCCCACCCACACGGTTTCTTCCCCGACACTGACCTCGCACACCACGTCCAGCTGGGTGCCGGCCTGGTGGTCGCGCAGCTTCTCTGTCCACGCCCGCACCTTCAGGACCTCATCGACACCCACCGGGCGCAGATGCTCGACCTGGTTGGACAGGTGGACCATCCCCAGCAGGGGCAACGGGAAGTCGCGTGAGGCCAACACGGACATGGCCACCGGGAAGACGGTCCCGTGGATGAAGACGCTCGGCAGGTTCGGACGCACTGTATCGCCCACCAGTCGCTGGTAGGCCTCCAACCGCGTCTGGTCGGGGACCACGCCATGGACCCGGTGTTCGACCTCGGGCAGCACCAGCTCGCTGCTCGAGCGGCTCAGCTGGTTGCGGACCTGATGGGCCACCGCTTCGGCGTAGAGCTTCGGCAGCGCCGGGACGGCATCCAGGTCGACGAGGCGGCGGCTCATGCGCCCACCAGCGACTGTCCGCAGACCCGCAGGGTCTGTCCGTTGATGCCCCCGGCGGCGTCGGAGGCCAGGAAACCGATGGCTTCGGCCACGTCCAGCGGCTGGCCGCCCTGCATCAGCGAGGGCAGCAGCATCCGCCCCACGGCCCGGGTGGCCACGGGGATCTTGGCGGTCATCTCGGTTTCGATGAAGCCGGGGGCGACGGCGTTGATGCCACCGTCGCGTTCGACCATCGCCGACGCAGTGGAGGCGACCATGCCCATGACCCCGGCCTTGGAGGTGGCGTAGTTGGTCTGACCGCGGTTCCCGGCAATGCCGCTGGTGGAGGCCAGAGACACGATGCGCAGCCCCTGCAGGTCTGCGGCCAGGAACGCCTCGTTCATGCGCAGTTGCGACTGGATGTTCACTGCGATGACCGAATCCCAGCGTGCTGCGTCCATGTTGGCCAGCAGCTTGTCCCGGGTGATCCCGGCGTTGTGGATGACGATGTCCAGCTGTCCATGGCGGCCCAAGGCGTGCTCCATGATCACCGCTGCGGCGTCGTCCCGGGTGATGTCGAGCTGTAGTGCGGTACCGCCGATCCCGTTGGCGACCGCGGCCAGTGATTCCCCGGCCTGCGGGACGTCGACGGCCACGATCGTGGCACCGTCGCGGTGCAGGGTCCGGGCGATGGCCGCACCGATGCCCCGGGCTGCGCCGGTCACCACGGCGACCTTGCCGGCCAGCGGCTGGTCCCAGTCCGCCGGCAGGACACCGCGTTCGGACTCGACGTTGATGAACTGTCCATCGACGTAGGCACTGCGTCCGGAGAGCAGGAAGTGCAGGGCGGCTGCCGCCGAGGGGGCTGCGGCGCCGATGCCTTCGGCGAGCAGGATCCCGTTGGCGGTGGCACCACCGCGCATTTCACGGCCCAGGGAGCGCAGCAGACCGGTGACGCCCATCCGGGCGGCCGACCGGGCGGGGGCGTCGTTGACGGTCGCCGGGCGTGAAATGGAGACTACGCGCCCACCGGGTAGCAGGCTGCGCAACGCGGCACCCGCCTCCAGGGCAACGGCCGACAGATCGCCGGGGGCCTCCACGGCGTCCAGGGCCAGGATCAGCGCGCCGAGCTTCTCGGGGCCTCCGGCATGGCGGCGGACGTCGAGTCCCCAACCCAACAGGGTCTCCGTGAGGTCATGGGCGGCGGAGCCGGCGCCGAGGACGACGACGGGTCCCGGGACCAGCGGCTTGCCGGGCTCATAGCGGCGCAGGATCGTGGGACGCGGGAGACCCAGCGTCTTGGCCAGATCCTTGGTGAACCCGGTGTTGACGAGCTTCAGGTAGTTGTCGGCCATGGTTAGCGTGCCTCCAAAATCGCCACGACGCCTTGGCCGCCGGCTGCGCAGACGGAGATCAGGCCACGGCCCGAACCCTTCTCATGCAGCATCTTGGCCAGCGTGGCCACGATGCGTCCGCCGGTGGCGGCGAACGGGTGGCCGGCGGCCAGCGAGGAGCCGTTGACATTCAATCGGCTGCGGTCGATCGACCCCAGCGGGGCTTCGAGCCCCAGGTTGTTGCGGCAGAAATCCTCGTCCTCCCAGGCGGCCAGCGTGCTGAGCACGGTCCCGGCGAAGGCCTCGTGGATCTCGTAGAAGTCGAAGTCCTGCAAGGTCAGTCCGTTGCGGGCCAGCAGGCGCGGCACGGCGTAGGCGGGGGCCATCAGCAGGCCGTCCCCGCCGTTGACGAAATCGGCGGCCCCGGCTTCGAAGTCCACGAAGTTGGCCAGCATCGGCAGATCGTGTGCGCGGGCGTAGTCCTCCGAACCGATCAGCACGGTCGCGGCCCCGTCGGTCAACGGGGTGGAGTTCCCGGCGGTCATCGTGGCCTGATCCCCCAGGTTCTTGCCGAAGGCCGGCTTCAGGGTGCCCAGCTTCTCCAACGTGCTGTCCGGACGCAGGTTCGTATCCCGGCTGACCCCGCGGAAGGGGGTGATGAGGTCATCGAAGAAGTGCCGGTCATAGGCCGCGGCCATGTTCTTGTGGCTGGCCAGCGCGAGTTCGTCCTGGGCCTGGCGGGTGATGCCCCAGGCGGCCGTGGTGACGGCCTGGTGGTCGCCCATCGACAGCCCGGTGCGCGGTTCCCCGGTGCCCGGTGCGGCGGGCGAAAGATCCTTGGGACGGAACTTCGACAGTGCCGAGAGCCGCTGCTGCAGGGTGCGGGCCCGAGTCAGTTCCAGCAGGACGGCGCGCAGGCCCTCGCTGACGGCGATGGGCGCATCGGAGGTGGTGTCCACCCCGCCGCCGATCCCGGATTCGATCTGCCCGAGGCGGATCTTATTGGCCAGCGACCCGATCGCTTCCATGCCGGTGGCACAGGCCATCTGCACGTCATAGGCGGGCGTGGTCGGCGACAGTGCCGTTCCCAGGACTGATTCGCGGACCAGGTTGAAGTCCTTGGAGTGCTTCAGGACGGCTCCGGCGGCGACCGCCCCGATGCGCTGGCCCTGCAGCCCGAAACGAGCCACCAGGCCGTCCAGGGCGGCGGTGAGCATCTCCTGGTTCGAGGCGGTGGAGTATTTGCCGTTGGACCGGGCAAAGGGGATGCGGTTGCCGCCGATCACGACGGCGGGACGCGGACCGGTGGTGCCGGTCGTCGTGGACTGGGCGGGGGAAGCCGGGTCGGCCATGGAATGACTCCTGACGATGTGAAGTTGATTACCGATACCTAGCGTACCTGATACGCTGGGTATCGTGAACACTTCAGAGCCCTCCGCAACCGGCGGGGCGGGCGCCACCGGAGACGGGCGCTCCGCCCGGTGGGACGCCCACCGTCAGTCCCGGCGCACCGAACTGGTCAAAGCCGCCCGTTCGGTCATCCACCGCATGGGCCCTTCGGCCTCGATGGACGACTTCGCCGCAGCCGCCGGAACCTCCAAATCCGTGTTCTACCGGTATTTCCGCGATAAGGACGGATTGCGCCAGGCCATGGGTGAGATGGCGATCGGCCAGATGCGGGCCAAGGTCGTCGACGCCGCCCGCCGGGCCACCACCGAGGAAGCCGGTCTGCGGGCCATGGTCAAGGCCTACCTGCAGATGGCCCAGACGTCACCGAACGTCTACTTCTTCGTCACCGACACCGCCCGTGATCCGTTCCGGCCGACCCCCGCCACGACGGGCGACGCCCCCTTGGACGACTTCTTCGCGGAGATCACCTCGATGATGAAGGAACGCATGCATGCCTACCTGAACGGCCGGCATGGCGCGGCAGGGGCGACCAGCCCGGCGCTGGAACTCTGGCCGACCGCCTCGATCGGCATGGTCCGGGCCGCGGGCGAAGCCTGGCTGCGGACCGCCGCGAGCCCCGGCAAACCCGATGAACTCGAATTGACCCAAACCATCACGACCTGGCTGGTCTCCGGTATCACCGGGCATCCCCCCGGTGGGACCGAACAGCCCCGACATCCCAGCAACGAACCTACCGAATTGGAAAGGCACACGACGTGACCCAGCAGAACACCGCCGGCTCCGGCCGGACAGACCCCCGCATCGACGTCGCCGCACTCGCCGAACAGCTCTTGGGCCAGTGGGCCGAGGACCGCCGCACCTCACGCCGGCTCGCCGGCCGCGACGACCTCCAGCGCATCGAGGGCCAGTCCATGGACGAGCACCGCGAACGCGTCTTCAACCAGCTGTCCATCCTCGTGGACGAAGGCGCCATCCAGCGCGCCTTCCCCGAGACGATGGGCGGTGCGAACAACCACGGTGGGAACATCGCCGCCTTCGAGGAACTCGTGGTCGCCGATCCGTCCCTGCAGATCAAGGCCGGCGTGCAGTGGGGCCTCTTCGGTTCCGCGGTCCAGCACCTGGGCAGCACCGAACACCACCAGAAGTGGCTTCCCGGGATCATGAACCTGGAGATCCCCGGGGCCTTCGCCATGACGGAGATCGGCCACGGGTCGGACGTCGCCAGCATCGACACCACGGCGACCTATGACCCGGCCACCGAGGAATTCGTCATCCACACCCCCTTCCGGGCCGCGTGGAAGGAGTTCCTGGGCAACGCCGCGAAGCACGGTCGCGCCGCCGTGGTCTTCGCCCAGCTGATCACCAACGGGGTCAAGCATGGGGTCCACGCCTTCTACGTACCCATCCGCGATGACAACGGGTTCCTGCCCGGCGTCGGCGGCGAGGACGACGGCCTGAAGGGCGGGCTCAACGGCATCGACAACGGCCGCCTGCACTTCACCCAGGTCCGCATCCCGCGCACCAACCTGCTCAACCGCTACGGCGATGTCGCCGTCGACGGGACCTACACCTCCCCCATCTCCAGCCCGGGGCGCCGGTTCTTCACGATGCTCGGAACCCTGGTCCAGGGGCGGGTCTCCCTCGACGGTGCCGCGGTGGCCGCCTCCAAGGTGGCCCTGCAGATCGCCACCACCTACGCCCACCAGCGTCGCCAGTTCAACGCGACCTCCACGGTGCAGGAGGAGACCCTGATGGACTACCAGCGCCACCAGCGTCGCCTCATCCCGCGGATCGCGACCACCTATGCGATGTCCTTCGCCCACGAGGAGCTGTTGGAGAAGTTCGACGGCGTGTTCTCCGGAACCGCCGATTCCGATGAGGACCGGCAGGACCTGGAGACCCTGGCTGCCGCGTTGAAGCCCACATCCACGTGGAACGCCCTGGACATCGTCCAGGAGTGCCGCGAGGCCACCGGTGGTTCCGGCTACATGACGAAGAACCGCTTCACCTCCCTCTACGCGGACCTCGACGTGTATGCGACGTTCGAAGGCGACAACACGGTGCTGCTGCAGCTGGTCGCCAAGCGCCTGCTGACCGATTACGCCCAGGAGTTCCGCCACCTCGATGCCGGCGTCCTGGCCCGCTATGTGGTCCGGCAGGCCGGCAACGTGGCGATCAACCGTTCGGGTCTGCGCCAGCTGGCCCAGACCTTCTCCGATACCGGTTCGGAGAAGCGCTCGGCAAACTTCCTCAAGGATGCCGAGACCCAGCGCGGTCTGCTGACCGACCGTGTCGGCACCGCGGTCGGTGAGGTCGCCGACGCGATGCGCGGGGCCGCCAAGCTGCCCCAGGCCGAAGGCGCCAAGGTCTTCAACGAGCACCAGAACGAGATCATCGAGGCGGCCCGCGCCCACGCCGATCTGCTGCTCTGGGAGTCGTTCACCACGGCCCTGGGCAAGATCCAGGACGAGGGCACCCGCCAGGTCATGACCTGGGTCCGGGACCTCTACGGCCTGCAGCTGATCGAGAAGGACCTGTCCTGGTATGTGATGCACGGACGCCTCTCGAACCAGCGGGCCAGGACCCTGGGCCCGTACATCAACCGGTTGCTGGCCCGTCTGCGTCCGCACGCCCAGGACCTGGTCGACGCCTTCGGCTACGGCCCCGAGCACCTGCGGGCCGACATCTCCTCGGGCATCGAGGCGGAGCGTCAGGACGAAGCGGCCGAGTACCTGCGCCGGGAACGGGCCAAACCCGATGCCCCCATCGACGAGAAGATCCTCGTCGCCCGTCGCAAGGCGGCCGAGAAGGCCAAGCGCAAGGCCGCGAAGTCGGCGGCCACCCAGGGCAAGAAGGTCGGCGCCTAGACCGACCCGGCCACGGCACGACGGCGGTGCCTCCGGATTCCGGAGGCACCGCCGTCGTCGTCTGTCGGGGCCGTGACGGCGCCCGGGCCCTCAGGGTCGGTAGGAGTCGATCGCGTCCTGGTAGACCTCCAACGTCCGCTGGGCGATGGCATCCCAACTGAAGTTGCTGGCGGCGCGTTTCCGGCCGGCGGCGCCCATCACCCGGGCCCGTTCGGGGTCCTCCAGCACCCGGGTCAGCGCTGCGGCGAAATCGGCGACGAAACCCTCGACATCCGCCGGCGTGCCCGAGGCGTCGTCGAGCTGTTCCAGGGCCACCAGCAGTCCGGTCTCGCCATCGGCGACCACCTCGGGGATCCCCCCGACCGCGCTGGCCACCACTGCGGTGCCGCAGGCCATGGCTTCGAGGTTCACGATCCCCAGCGGTTCATAGATCGACGGGCAGGCGAAGACGGTCGCCTGGCTCAGGACCTGGATGAGTTCGTTGCGTGGCAGCATGCGTTCGATGACGACCACGGCCTCCCGGGTGGCCCGCAACGTGGCGATCAGCCCGGCGACTTCCGCGGCCAGTTCGGGGGTGTCGGCGGCTCCGGCACAGAGCACCAGTTGGACGTCGGGCGGCAGCAGTGCCGCGGCCCGCAGCAGATAGGGCACCCCCTTCTGTCGGGTGATCCGTCCCACGAAGGCCACCGTGAGTCGGTCCGGGTCGATCCCCAGTCCGGGCAGTGCCTGTAGATCCGGTGCCGGATGCCACGCCTCGACATCGACCCCGTTGTGGACCACGTGGACCCGTTCCGGATCGACGTCGGGGTAGGCGCGCAGGATGTCCCGGCGCATGCCCGCGGATACCGCGATGACGGCGTCGGCCCCGTGGTAGGCGGTGGATTCGGCCCAGGAGCTGACGGCGTATCCCCCGCCGAGTTGTTCGGCCTTCCAGGGGCGCAGGGGCTCCAGCGAGTGGGCGCTGAGCACATGTGGGACCGAATGCATCAGCGAGCCGAGGTGGCCGGCGAAATTCGCGTACCAGGTATGCGAGTGGATGATATCCGTCCCGGCCAGCGCGGGAACGATGCGCAGATCGGTCCCCAGGGTCGCCAGTGCGGGGTTCGCCTCCCCCAGGTCCCCGGGCTCGGCATAGCTGGCCACGGTGGCGCCGTGGTAGTCCGCGGGGCGCTCCGCTCCGAAGGCGTGCACGTGCAGATCCGCCAGCGGTGCCAGCACCCGCGACAGCTCGGCGACGTGGACACCGGCCCCGCCATAGATGGCCGGCGGGAATTCCTTGGTCACAATGTCTACTCTCACAGCACCAACGTAGCCGTTTAAGTGACTTCTGCCATAGTCTGAGGCGTGCAGGTGAAGCCCGGCGTCCACGTCGCCGGGAGGCAACAAGGAGCAGGGAGACGGCATGCCCCAGAGAAAAGTCCTCGTCGTGGTTCTGGCCGGTGGGGAAGGCAAGCGGCTGATGCCCCTGACGGCGGATCGTGCCAAACCGGCCGTACCGTTCGCCGGCAGCTACCGGCTGATCGACTTCGCCTTGTCCAATGTCGTGAATTCGGGATATCTGCGGGTCGTGGTGCTCACCCAATATAAATCCCACAGCCTGGACCGCCACGTGTCCGAAACCTGGCGCATGTCGACCCAACTGGGCAACTATGTCGCCTCGGTTCCTGCCCAGCAGCGGCTGGGCAAGGACTGGTTCCTCGGCTCGGCCAACGCGATCTACCAGTCCCTGAACCTGATCCACGACGCCAAACCAGAATACGTGTTGGTGGTCGGCGCCGATCACGTGTATCGGATGGACTTCTCGGCGATGATCGACGCCCATATCGCCGCCGGGGTCTCGGCCTCCGTCGCCGCGGTCCGCCAGCCCATCGACCAGTCCCATCAATTCGGGGTCATCGAGGTCGACGACGACGACCCAGGGCGTATCGCCGCCTTCCGTGAGAAACCCGCATCGACCCCCGGGCTGCCCGATGACCCGGATTCCTTCCTGGCCTCGATGGGCAACTACGTCTTCAGCACCGATGCCCTGCTCGAGGCCCTGGACGCCGACAACCTCAGCGACGACACCAAACACGACATGGGCGCGGACATCATCCCGGGCTTCGTCGAACGCGGTGACTGCGGGGTCTATGACTTCTCCTCCAACCCCGTCCCGGGCGAGGACGACGGGCTGGTGCGTTATTGGCGCGACGTCGGCACGCTGGATTCCTACTATGACGCCCATATGGATCTGGTCTCCCCCATCCCCAAGTTCAACCTGTACAACAAGGAATGGCCGATCCACACCCGGCACCACAGCTCCCCGCCCTCGAAGCTCGTCCGCGATAAGAACGGCGTCCCCGGCGAAGCACACGATTCGCTGCTGGCTGCGGGTGTGGTGATCACCGGAGGCGTCGTCACCCGCTCGGTGATCTCCACCGACGCCCGCGTCGAGCACGGGGCCTGCGTCACCGATTCGGTCCTGCTGGACGACGTCGTCATCGGAGCCGGTGCCACGATCAACCACGCGATCATCGACAAGAACGTGGTGGTCCCCGCCGGCGCCAGCATCGGCATCGACCACGCGGTGGATCGGGCCCGCGGATTCCTGGTCACCGACTCGGGGCTGACCGTGTTGGCGAAGGGACAGCAGATCGACGGCTGACCCGACTGGGTGGATGTCGCGCCGGGGCGGTATAGTTCTGCCGTCATGACTGAGCATTCCTCCCCCATCGCCGCCGCCGATCTGGCCGCCTGCCTGGGCGTCCTCGAACGCATCCACGAACTCCCCGACGACGACGAACAATTCATCGCCGTGCGCCGGGCCACTGCGAAGATGTTCAAGGAGGTCAAACGCGCCCGCCGGACCGAGGCCCGCCAGGCGGTGGTCGAGGCCGACCGCCAGGTCATGGAACGCACGGCCACCGGCGCCGCGAACCGGCTCGACGACGAGACCGAGGGGCTGGACCTGTCCTCGACCTCCGCGGGCTCCAGCGCCGGGGAATACCAGCAGCCGCGCAAATGCTACGTCTGCAAACAGCCCTTCACGAAGGTCGATGCCTTCCACCACCTGCTGTGCCCCGACTGCGCCACCGCCGGCAGGCATTGGCGCGAGGCCCGCATCGACCTGACCGGACGCCGGGCCCTGCTCACCGGCGGGCGGGCCAAGATCGGCATGCATATCGCGTTGCGGCTGCTGCGCGACGGGGCCCATACGACCATCACCACCCGTTTCCCCGCCGATGCGGCCCGCCGGTTCGCCGCCCTGGATGACAGCGGCGATTGGCTGCACCGGTTGCGCATCGTCGGGATCGACCTGCGCGACCCCTCCCAGGTGGTGTCGTTGACCGAGCAACTCATCGCCGCCGGGCCGCTGGACATCCTGATCAACAATGCGGCCCAGACGGTCCGCCGTTCCGGCCAGGCCTACCGCCACCTCATCGATGCCGAGGCCCGGCCGTTGCCCCCCGAGCTCAGCCAGGCCCGAGGTGGCCCGGAACTCTGGGGCGCCGGCCAGGCACCACAAGCCCACCCCCGGGCCCTGGCCGCGGCCTTCGACCTGGACACCGACGCCCTGGAATCCTCCGCCGCCTGGGATCCGGCACGGCTGGCCGAGCTGGCGATGACCGCCGGATCGGCCTCCCTGGACCGGGTGGAAGCAGGAACCGCGATCGATGCCGGCGGGCTGGTCCCCGATCTGGTCAGCGTGAACAGCTGGACCCACACGCTGGGCCAAGTGGAGGCGCTGGAACTGCTGGAGGTCCAGCTCTGCAACGTCACGGCACCGTTCCTGCTGGCGAGCCTGCTGCGTCCGGCGATGGCCGCCTCCTCGTTCAACCGCAAGTACATCGTGAATGTCTCGGCGATGGAGGGGCAGTTCTCCCGGGTCTACAAGGGCCCCGGTCACCCCCATACCAACATGGCCAAGGCTTCGATCAACATGTTGACCCGCACGTCCGCCGAGGAGCTCTTCGACACCGATGGCATCCTGATGACGGCCGTGGACACCGGGTGGATCACCGACGAACGCCCGCACGAGTCCAAGATCCGACACGCCGCCGGAGGCTGGCATGCACCCCTGGATCTGATCGACGGCGCGGCCCGGGTCTACCATCCGATCGTTGCCGGCGAGGAGGGCACGGATCTGCGGGGCTGCTTCATCAAGGACTACCGTCCCTCCCCCTGGTAATCCACGGATCCACGCCGGACGGTGATCTTCAACACCTGTTTCATGGTTGAATGGCCCCGTGGAGAATCAGCAGCCCAGAAACCAGAACCTGTCCCGCGATGAGGCCGCCGAGCGCGCCCGGATCCTCAGTGTCGACTCCTATGAAGTCGATCTCGATCTGACCGGCGCCCCGGATCCCACGGTCTCCGGCTACCGATCCCGGACGCGGATCGCGCTCACCGCCCAGGTCGCCGGCGAGGAGACCTTCCTGGACTTCATCCATGGTGGCGTCGCCTCGGTGGTCCATAACGGCAAGCCCCTGGATCCCGCGACCGCGGTCCGTGGGTCACGGATCCACTTCACTCCCACGGCGGGCCACAACCTCGTCGAGGTCGATGGCACGGCCCTCTACTCGACCTCCGGGGAAGGCATGCACCGCTTCGTGGACCCGGTGGACGGCCAGACCTACCTCTACACCCAGTACGAGCCGGCCGACGCCCGCCGGGTGTTCGCGAACTTCGAACAGCCCGACCTCAAGGCACCCTTCAGCTTCACCGTCACGGCGCCCGCCCACTGGCATGTCGCCTCCAACCAGTCGGTGGCCGAACGCACCGAGCACGACAACGGCATGGCCACCTCGGTCTTCGCCCCGACGCTGCCGATCTCGACCTACATCACCACGATCCTGGCCGGGCCATACCACTACGTCACCGACAGCTGGTCCCGCCGCCTCGAGGACGGCAGCACGCTGACCGTCCCGCTGGGCCTGAGCTGCCGGGCCTCGCTGGCGGCAAGCTTCGATGCCGATGCCCTGTTCACCACCACCCGGCAGGGGCTGGACTTCTTCCATGACCTCTTCGACTACCCCTACCCCTGGGGCAAATACGACCAGGCTTTCGTCCCCGAATACAACCTCGGCGCCATGGAGAACCCCGGTCTGGTCACCTTCACTGAGAACTACGTCTTCACCTCCCGCGCCACCGAATCCCAGTACGAGGGCCGGGCGAATACGATCATGCACGAGATGGCCCATATGTGGTTCGGCGATCTGGTGACGATGCGCTGGTGGGATGACCTGTGGCTGAAGGAATCCTTCGCCGACTTCATCGGCACCCTGGCCGTGGCCGAAGCCACCGACTTCGATACCGCCTGGGTCACCTTCGCGAACCGCCGCAAGGCCTGGGCCTACGTCCAGGACCAGCTGCCGACCACCCACCCGATCGTCGCCGACATCCCCGATCTGGAAGCGGCCCGGCAGAATTTCGATGGCATCACCTACGCCAAGGGCGCCTCCGTGCTCAAGCAGCTCGATGCCTACGTCGGGCGCGAGGCCTTCGTCTCCGCGGCCCGTACCTATTTCCGTCGCCACGAATACGGCAACACCACCCTGGCGGACTTCCTGGCCGTCCTGGCCGAGGCCTCCGGCCGCGATATGGGGGCCTGGTCCGAATCCTGGCTCCGCACCGCGGGGGTCGGTTCCCTGGAGGTCGAGTTCGAGGAGCACGACGGCGCAGTCACCTCGGCGGTCATCGTCCAGGAGGGCGCGGATCCCACGACGGGATCCCCCGCCATCCGTCCACACACCCTGGGGTTGGGCACCTTCGAATTGCGCGATGGCAAGCTGGAGCGCACCGGAGGATTCAGGCTCGATGCCACCGGGGCCCGGACCGAGATCCCCGAACTCGTCGGCCGGCCCCGCCCCGCCGTCGTCCTGCCCAATGACGGGGACCTGACCTATGCCAAGGTCAGATTCGACGAGTCCTCCCTGCAGGTCCTGCTCGAACACCTCGGCACGTTGACAGAGCCTCTGTCGCGGGCCACCGCCTGGGCAGCCCTCTGGTCCATGGTCCGCGATGGCCTGCTTCCGGCACCGGTCTTCCTGAGCGCGGTCCGCCGACATGTCTCCACGATCACCGATGTCGGAGTCCTGTCGATGATCCTGGGGCAGGCCGAGACCGCCGTCCAACGGTACTGCCCTCCCCATGTCAGGGATGCCGAACACCGGCAGCTGGCCCAGTCGCTGCATGATTTCCTGCTCGCTGCTGATCCCGGATCCGACGCCCAGCTGGCCTTCGCCAGGGCCCTGGCCGAGTTGGCCCGCGCCGGCGAACTCGACCATGTCGTGGCCGGGCTGCTGGACGGCAGCCTCCGGGTCGAAGGACTCACCGTCGACGAGCAGTTGCGCTGGGCCCTGCTGCAGGCCGGTGCGGCCCGGGGACACATCTCCACCTCCACCCTGGAGGCCGAGCGCCAGGCCAACCCGTCGGCGGTCGCCACCGTGGGGCAGGCGCTCGCCTGGGCAGCACGCCCGGAGGCGCAGGTGAAGCAGGCGGCCTTCGACGCCGCCCTGTCCGGAACCGACGCCGACGGCGCGGTCCTCTCCAACGATGTCCTCAGTGCCACGGTCAACGGTTTCCTGATCGGTTCACATGAGCAGATCGACGGCTACTACGAACGCTACTGGCCGGCCCTGGCCGATATCTGGGAGAAGATGAGCATCGGCCTGGCCACCCGGATCGTGCAGGGCCTGTTCCCGTTGGATCAGGATCTGGGCACCGAGGCACCGGAGCAGCATCGCGTCGTGCGCAGCGCCGATGCCTGGCTCGCCGACCACGCAGAGGCTCCACGGGCCCTGCGTCGGATCATCATCGAACAGCGCGACCAGCTGGTGCGCACCCTGCACGGGCAGGCCGCCGTCCTGGCGTCACGGGACTGAGCTCACCGGCAATCGGATGAGGCGGGCGCCGGGCCCAATCCGGCGCCGGCCCGTCCAGGGGCCCGGTCCGGCTAGGGAACCCGGTTCAGCCATCCATCGGTCCGGAACTTCTCGTCGGCGAGACGCTCGGCCCGGGTCAACGTGGCCTCATCGATCTCGGTCCGGGTCGCCCCATAGCGCTCGGCAAAGGTCGAGATCATCGTCTCGATGATCTCGGCCCGCGGGATGCCCGCCTGCCGCTTGAGTGGATCCACCCGTTTCTTGGCGCTGGCGATCCCCTTATCGGAAATCTTCTCCTGCCCGATGCGCAGCACCTCGGTCATCTTCTCGGCGTCGATGTCGTAGCTCATCGTGACGTGATGCAGGATCGCTCCCCCGGCGAAACGCTTCTGCGCGGCTCCGCCGATCTTTCCCTGGTCGGTCGCGATGTCGTTCAATGGTTTATAGAACGCTTCCACGCCCAGGTGTTTCAACGACTCCATCACCCAGGCATCCAGGAACGGGTAGGAGTCGGCAAAGCTCATGCCATCCACCAGCGACGCGGGAAGATAGAGGGAATAGGTCACGCAGTTCCCGGCCTCCATGAACATGGCCCCACCGCCACTGATCCGCCGCACCACGGTCACCCCATGCTTCCGGGCCCCGTCGGGGTTGATTTCGTTGCGGACCGACTGGAAACTGCCGATGACCACGGCGGGCTCGTTCCAGTCCCAGATCCGCAGGGTGGGTTTCCGGGTCCCTTCCATGACCTCACGGGTCATGATCTCGTCCAGGGCGACGTTGGCGGCGATGGGCAACGAACGGGGTCCGATGACTTCCCAGTCGTGGTCGGCCCACGTCGTCGCCAGGCCCAGGGCCCGGCGCACCGCGGTGGCCACGGCCGCGGGATCGAAACCGAACATGACCGCGTCGTGGCCGACCGCCCTGCCGACGGCTCCGCTGATCACCGCATGCGGTGCCGAGGCCTCCATTCCGACCAGGGCCGAGTTGATGTCATCCAGCGCCTCATCCGGTTCGAGGAAGAAGTCCCCGTTGATGTTGGCGCGCACGATCCGCGCCTCCGCCCCTTCACCGGCGACCTCGAGATCGGCGACCACGAGTTTTCCTCCGTGGACCTTGAATTCTCCGTGGTGGGTGTAGGGCGTGCTGTCCGGCTGGGGAAGATTCTCGACTGGCATGGTTCCATCCTAGTGAACCCGCCGGGCCCACGGGTCCCGGAACGGCCCGGCGGGGCGGCGTCGGCCCCGGGCCGTTAACGACAAAAGGACCCCGAAGGGTCCTTTTGCCACATGAAGGGTCCGCTTACTTCTTGCCGAAGTTCTTGAAGCGGGCGTTGAAGCGCTCGACGCGGCCGGCCGAGTCCATGATGCGCTGCTTACCCGTGTAGAACGGGTGTGATGCTGCCGAGATCTCGACGTCGATGACCGGGTAGGTCTTGCCGTCTTCCCACTCGATCGTCTTGCTCGAGGACCGGGTGGAGCGGGTCAGGATCTTTTCGCCGGAGGCGAGGTCGTTGAACACGACCGCCTCGTACTTCGGGTGGGTATTGGACTTCATGTGGAAAACCTTTGTTCGAGCCACTGGATTTTGCCAGCAGCCATACGGGTACAGCCGTTCCGTTCGTCACGGAACCGACCATTCACTGTATCCCATCGACAGATGCCCGGAAAAATCGCCGCGCCTACTGGGTGCGTAGTCCGGTGCCAACACGAAAAGCCACGCCCCTCCTGCACCCCACCGGCTACCTCCCTGGCTGGTCCCCGGATGGGGGGCATCGACGCTGGGATCCGCAGCCCGATGGTTTCGTGGGACAGCTTCACTGACATCCGCACGTAGCGCTTACCTGCGCGGGCAAAATGTCAGGGCTGCATGACAGCCTGCTTTCACAGTCAAGCGAGCAACACACGAAAGGACAACCATGGATACCGCTTCACAGATGCACGTCCAGATTCCCGAGGAAACACTGGAAATCATCACCTCTGGTCTTGAGTACCACGATAAGCACCATTGGATCCCGTGGGCTTGGGCGGCGATTTCCCGAGAGGGGGACCTCGAGCCGATCGTGGACGAATCCAGTCCTGACTATGCATCCCAACTCATCACGCTCGCTGCCTTGGGCCATCTCTACGACAAATTCCAGGATGCCTATACCGGGCTCCACCCCAGAGACGAGTTCCTGACCGAGCTGCTGGGCGACGCGCGCCCGGCAATCAATCAAATCGAACTGGCGCGCTACTGCGAACGCAACGGTCACTACGACTACTCGGAAATTCCCGAGTCCGCAGCCGCGCTCGAACACGTTGCCGTCAACAACCGAACAAACGAAGTCCAAGTTCGACTGGTCCACCTTGTCGGCCAAGCAAGACTGTTCACCTCGCTCGTTGTTGCCGGTACGGCAATAGCGACCGCTGATTTCGGCGCCGAAGACGACGACGCCGAATTTATCCCCCTTGGCGACTCACTGACACTTGATGCATTCGACCCGTATTTAGACGACGTCCTGAACTTCACCCTCACTGCCGAAAAGCATCGTGCATATGAGTGGCTCACGGGCGACCTCGACCTTGGATGATCCGGCGGTCCGCCACTCGCCCCAGTCGTTGGTGAAGACCTGAGTGCCTGGACAGGGACGAGCTGCCACAACAACACCCTCTCGCCAGGTAGAAGAACGATCGGTTCGTCGCCCTGCTGCTGATGGTTTGCACTACCGGGATCCCACTCAAAGCCGGCACTACTCGGCGTTGGGCGCTCACCAACTGCTCATCGGGTAATATTCAGCGCCGGTTGTTCGAGTACGTCCGAAGCGTCAGCCCAGGATCAACGAGTCCATGGCCTGCAGTCGGATTCAAGCCCTGGCTTTCAGTGCCGAGCGCCAACGTCCACGTCTGGCTCTGATGAACCACGACCATCACGCCTCTCATTGGGCTCGCACTCCCCTGCTGGAGTCATGCCAGCTTTCTAGGGCGCGTTTTGAGAGGGCCGGAGCCACTCCGGCGAACCATCCAGGAGACCCGGCCTGCGCCCACGACATTCGCCGCGCCTACCTCGCCCGCAATTCCCACATGGCCACGGTGGAGGCCGCAGCGACATTCAACG
>JAKDMV010000067.1 GCA_030452125.1 Micrococcaceae bacterium | reverse complement strand
GCCCTGGCCGGCGTTCACCGCCCCCACCCCGCCATCGATCGATGCCTTGAGCGTTGCCTTGCGGCCGTTGGCGTAGGAATCGGCCTTCCCGTTCCATTTGAAGGAGATCGAATCCTTCGTGTTCGATTTCGACCGTCCGCCGCCGTCGCGCAGCGGGCCGTAGGAACTGGTGCTGTTCGAGCCGGGGCTCGCGTCCCCGGCCCCTGCCGCGTTGAGCGCCCTGACCCGCCACGAGTGGGAGGCCCCGTTCTTGTTGGTGGTCACGACCGAACCGGGGCCGCCGAGCTTCTTCCAGGAGCCTCCGTCGGTGGAGTACTGGTAGCCGGTGATGGATGAGCCGTTGGCTCCCGGCTTCTTGAAGGAGAGTTTGACCTTGTTGTTCGTTCCCGTGGCCTGGGCCGTGGGTTTGCCGATGGACTTGGGCCGGCCATAGGGCGTGACCGCCGTGGACTTGCCGCTCGCCGGCGAGGTGCCGACCTTGTTCTCGGCCGTGACGGAGAAGCTGTAGGACCCGGTGGTCTTCAGGCCGGTGACCGTCTGCTGGGTGGTCCCCGAGGAGATCCCCCCGATGGTCTTGACCGTTGATCCTCCCTCCTTCACCTTCAGCGTGTAGCCCTGGATGGGTGCCCCGTTGTTCCCGGGGGCCTTCCAATTCACGTCGACCACCCCGCCGTTGACCGCCGAATCGGCACGGACCGCGACGGGGGCGTTGGGTTGGAAGGGCTTGCCTGCAGGGATCACCGAGGCCGCATAGCTGCTCCACTGCGAAGGCTTGTCCGCCTTGTTCACCGCCCTGACCCGGAACTGGTAGGAGACCCCGTTCTTCAGGCCCTTCCAGGTGTGGCTGGTCCCGGTGACCCCGGTGACCTGGCTGACCCCGGTGGCCGGTGCCGGGGAGATCTCCAGCGTGTAGCTGGTCACCGCCGAGCCGTGGCTGACCGGCTTGTCCCAGTTCACCGTCGCCTGCTCGTCCCCCGAGGTGCTGTTCGGTGCTGACGGCTGCTCCGGTT
This sequence comes from Micrococcaceae bacterium, assembly GCA_030452125.1. Lineage (GTDB taxonomy): Bacteria > Actinomycetota > Actinomycetes > Actinomycetales > Micrococcaceae > Arthrobacter_H. The sequence continues at coordinate 15,537 of JAKDMV010000067.1, read as the reverse complement.
CGACATCGGGCCGGGCATCGGCCGAGGACGCGGAGGCACTTGATTCGCCCACCGCGTTGGTGGCGGTCACGGAGAAGTTGTAGACGTGGTCGTTCTCCAGCCCGGTGATCGTGCAGGTGGTGGTGTCGCAGTTCTGCTCCACGCCGTCGCCGGTCACCGTATAGGACTCGATCGGAGAGCCGTTGTTGGACGGGGCATCCCAACTCAGCACGGCCTTGGAATCACCGGTGGATTCGACCAGCGGCAGGCCGGGGGCCTCGGGTTTGCCCTTGACGTTCAGGGTCACCGTGCCGTTGACCTGGCGGTCCGGGTCCTCGGTGATGTCCCCGATCGTATAGAGGACGCGCAACGTCCCCACGAAGTCCTCGGCCGGGGTGATGGCCAGCTGGTCGCCGCGGATCTCCGCCGTGCCCTCGCCCTCTTCGCCGGTGACGCTGATGATCTCCAGGGGGCCCTGGTCCGCGTACGGGTTGTGGTCGTTCTCCAGGACCGGGACCGTCTCGGTTCTGCCCTGGTGCGCGTCCTTGACGGTGTCGTCCACGGCATCGGGCAGTTCACGGGTGGAGGCGAGCACGTTCAAAGTGATGTTCGCCGAGACCGCGTCGTTGTGCCCATCGGTCACCGATACCTTCACCGATCCCTGGGCGCCCTTGGGGGTCTTCACGTCGGCGGAAGCGGTGAGGAAGTGGCCGTCCACGAGTTGGGTCTCCACCCCCTCGAGGTCCTGTTCCCCGACGGAGAACTCCAGCTCGTCCTCGTCGGGGTCGCTGGCGATCTGGCTCAGATCCAACCGGGCAGGGTCCTCCCCCTGGGCCACGTCGAGCGAATTGGACTGGATCGTCGGAGGTTCGTTGTCCTCCGGACGCGGCAGCACCTTGATCGGGATGGAGATCATGCTGTCCAGGCCATCGCGGTCGTCGGGCCCGGACCCGTCGGTGACCTCCACGGTCACCGAGGCGGGGCCCGAATAGTCCTCGGCGGCCTTGAAGGTGAGTTCCGTGGCCGAGCGGACCAGTTCCCCGTCGTTCTCCGGAACCGAGGAGGCCTTGGATTCATCGGTCAACCGGGGCCGGTGGCCGTCGCGGACCTGGACCAGATCCTCGAGATCGAGTTTCAGGCTCTCCCCGGCCATCACTTCCTGGGGCTTGTCACTGCGCAGCACCGGCCGCGCGCCGCCGACGCCCGGGACGATGGCGAAGGCCGTGGAAGACAGGTCGTCCTGGTCGGTGATCGTGTAGGCGATGACCTGGGAGTCGTCGCCGAGCTTGACCTTGAGCTGGTTGTCCTTGGTGACGTGGGCCGTGGCCGGCTCATCCGGCAGGGTGACCTTCAGATCGTCGATGCGCCCATCGGGGTCCTCGTCGTTCTCGAGAATGGGCAGGGTGACGTCGTCCTTGCCGACGACCTCCTGCATCGAGGCATGATCGTCGCGGGCGATCGGGGCCAGCAGCTTGGCTTCGGGATCCGATTCGACGGTCAACGTGGCGCTGGCGGTCCCGCCCCGACCATCGGTGATCTTGTACCTGACGGACAAGGAGCCCTTCTGTTTCGGGGAGGTCACCACGATCCGCCCGTTGGAGACCTTCGCGTCGACGCCGTTGGAGGTCTGCAGATCGTCGATGAGGGTGATCTGGTCGCCGTCCGGATCGGTGTCGTTGTCCATGACGTCCACGGCCACGGGCCGGTCGGGACGCACCGTGATGGAATCGTTCACGGCCACCGGCGGATTATTGGTGTTGGACAGCGGGGCGACGCCGACCATGACGGTGCCCGTCGCCCGGGCCCCCAACCGGTCTTCAACGACGTAGGAGAACACGTCGGTACCGCTGGAGTTCTTGCTGGCCGTGTATTCGATCGCCGAGCCCTTGACCTTCGCCGAGCCCAGCTTCGGGGCACCCCCGAGCTGGACGAGCGTCACCGAGTCCCCATCGGGGTCGATTCCGCCCAACGGGACCGCGATGGCGGTGGTCCCGCCGGCAAAGACCCGTCCGACGATCTGTTCGGGTGAGGGCGGGGCGTTATCGGCCACGTCCACCGGCTTCACGTGGAAGTTCACCCGGGCGTTGGCTTCCTGCCCGTCGGGTCCGGCCACGGTATAGACGGCCGAGACGTTATGTGGTTTGCCGTCGAATTCACCGGCACGGAAACGGACGGTGTCATCGGCGACGCTGATCAGCGATCCCGCTCCCAGGTCGTCGGCTTCCTTCAGTTCGGGGAGCAGGGTCAGATCCGCGCCGTTGGGGTGCAGGTCGTTCTCCAGCACATCGACCGTGGCCACGTCACCGGCCCGGACGACGACGTCGTCGGTGTTCGGTCGGGGCGGATCGAGTTTGGGTGGTGCCGGAACGGGAATCACGTTGATCTCCCCGGTGGAGACCCCGCTGCCGTTGGAGACCGTGTACTGGACCTTCATCGGTTCGGTCAGTCCACGCACATCGGTGATCCGCACGAAGCTGTTGCGTTCCACCGAGACGGTGAACGGCGCGTCGTCGGGGGCTTCGGCCCCGGTGAGGACCAGGACCCCACCGGCAGGGTCGGAGTCGTTGCCCAGCACGTTCACCAGCACGTCCTGGCCCGCCGGCAGCAGCGCCACATCGCGGACGGCGACCGGGTTGCCGGAGTTCTGCTCGGGATCCTTGATGTCGATGCGCACCAGTCCGGGGGCACTGGCCGGGCCGTTGGTGGCCACGTATTTGGCATAGAAGGTCCCGGTGCGTTCCCCGCGGATGGTGACCGTGCCGGTGTCGGGGTTGCTGTCCACGTCCACGCCGTTGACCGATTCGACGGTGGCCAGGCGCAGCTCCGCCCCGCCGGGATCAGCGTCGTTCTTCAACGGGGAGAACGTCACCTCCTCGCCGACGTTCGCCGTCACATGGTCGGTCGCGGTCACCGGCGGGGTCGCCGATTTGGGCAGGACCTCCACCACGACACGCCCCTGGGCGCCCTCGCGCCCATCGGAGACCTGCACGGTGATTTCCTTGCGGCCGGCCTTCTTGCCGTTGTCCTGGAAGGTCAAGGCGCCATCGGGGCGGACGCGGATGACGTCCTTGTCATCGCTGGAACCGCCCAGCAGCTGGAGGTCGTCGCCGTCGGGGTCGATCCAGTCGCTCAGGATGTTCTGGGTGACCGATTCGCCTTGTTGGACCCGGAGCGTGGTGACCCGTTCCTGGCTGGGTTTGTGGTTTTCGTCCTCGGGGACGACCCGTACGGTGGCCTTTTCCGTCGCCTCGCCGCCCCGGCCGTCATTGGCCCGGTAGGTGAAGGAGGTGCTGCCGGTGGCGTCCTCGGGGACGACCATCTGGAACCCGGTGCCGTCGTTGATCTGCTGCAGGGTGCCCATCGTGGGCTGCTTGCCTTCCAACGAAGCGGTCAGCAGGTCGCCGTCGGGGTCGACGTCGTTGAACAACACCGGAAGGGCCGTGGTGCGTCCTGCCCGGACGCCGAAGGAGTCGGGTTTGGTGATGGGCTTCTTGTTCTTCTCGGTCCGGTTGGGCAGTTCGATGGCGTCGGTGACCTCCTTGGAGTCCTCCTTCTTCGCCTCGCCCTTGCCCTTGGGCGGCTCCAGATCGCTCCAGTTGCTGACGATCTGCATGCCGTCGTTGACCAGCCACACCTGGCCGGAGGTGACGTCGTTGAGCACGACGACGTCGCGGTTGACCCGGAATTGCAGATCCGAGCCGGCCGGCAGATCGGGCACCTGCCGGTTCACGTCCTGGGAGTCGTCGTCGCAATCGCGCACGTATTGGGCGCTTGACTGCCAGGCGGCGTAGGTGCACTCCCCGACCCTGACCGGCTGGATGGCGGTCCCGCCGGCTTCCAATGGCAGGTAGTCGGCGTCCCCTCCTCCCAGCGGGACATCCGCCAATTTATTGCCCAGGGCGATCACCGCATGGTCGGTATCGGGTCCGGGGGCCTGGAGCTGGCCCCCCTCCGGGTCCACGACGGTGCTGGTCTTGCCCGTGGACATCGTGACCCGTCCGGTCTTCTCGTCGAAGAGCACCGCGGTGTCCCCGACGACGCTGAGCTGTGCCGCGGAGGCATCCCCGAGCGCCTCGACGTCCTGTTCGCTGTCCTGGGTGAAGCTGCCGTCCGATTCCGGGACCCAGCTGAAGAACTTCTGCGCCTCGACGTCGACGGCCCATACCGTGTCGTCGGCGCCGACGGCGGTGAGGACCTGGCCCTTGGCATCGAGCAACGGAGGGGTGTCCTGGGAGGCGAAGGACCCGAGGTGCTCGGTGGCGGTGGCATAGACGATGCCGTGGTCGGCGTCGGTGACCGAAACGACCCCGGAACCGTAGGAGAAGGAGGAGTTGGCAGGCAGGGCGTTGTCGTCGGCGAACTGGACCATCGCCGGGTCGATCGTGGTCAAGGCGCCCTGGTCGAGGTTGCGCACGAAGACATGCTCGGCATCCTGCTCGAGATCGTAATCGGGCAACGGGGTCAGCACCCCGCCGTCGAGCACCTTGGACTCGTAGTTGAGGTGTCCGACCTTGTTGAGTTCCTTGTTCACCACCCAGACGCCGCCGTCGTTCAGATCGACGTCAGCGGTCTTGAATCCCGGATAGATGACGGCCCCGGTGATCGCCAAGGCGGAGACCGCTGACACGGCTGCCACCTTGAAACCCGTGCTTTTGCCCGGATTCGCACCCCATCGGGACATACGTGTAGTTCCTCATCAACGTCAGATTTTGTTCGGCCCCCAGCGGGAAGCAGAACCAGCCACCCTAGATCCTAACCGATGGAGGAAATCCGGCCCATGGGGAGAACTCCCCATCCCGGGGCGGGCGGGCTCAGTCCAGGACCAGCCCGGCGCCCTCCCCCATGGACAGGACCACGGGGTTGATGTCCCCGAAACCACGGACCTGCGTGGTCGGTTGGGGGTCCAGGACGAAGCGGTCGTCGCCTTCCAGGGTGCCCGCGGTGACCGAATCGGTCCAGACGGTGCCGGGGTCGGCGAGCGCCGTCAGCCGCGAGGCCAGGTTCACGGTGGGCCCGTAGACATCACCCAGCCGGGAGAGGATGCGCCCCCAGACGATGGAGACCCTCGCTTTGGGCAGGAAGTCGTCGTCGGCGAATTCGGTGGCCAAGGTCAGCGAGATCTGGGCCCCGGCCTGCGGGGTCTCGGCGATGAAGAGGACCTCGTCGCCGATGGTCTTGACCAGCCGTCCCCCACCGATGGAGATGATCTCGGCGCATTTGTTCTCGAAGCGCTGCACGGTCTGGGCCAGCGTGCGTTCGTTCATCCGGCGCGACAGCGAGGTGTAGGAGACCAGGTCCGCGAAGCCTACGGCGCGGGCCAACGGCAACGGGGCGTCGTCCTCGCTGCCGTCGCGGCCCTCTTCGCTGGAGGCCAGCCCCGTTTCGGCGCGGACCCCCAACCGGTGGACCGCAGCGTTCAGCTGGCGGCGCCAGGAATAGACCAGGAGCTTCTCCAGCGGATCCACCAGATCCGGGAGGCGGTCCACCAACCGTCGCCGGGCTTCGGGGTCGCTGACCCCCTGGTTCTGGACCATGTCCTCCACCAGTGCCTCGATCTGCCAAACGACCATCCGGTCGGTCATCTGCCCGATCGACCGGGTGATGGAGACCGCGGCCTCCTCGGTCAGCACCGAACTGCGCACGTTGCCCACGATCGTGCGCAAGGCTTCCAGGTCCACCTCGGTGAAGGCGACGTCGTCGTCCCCGAGGTTGGGGAAGCCCAGGGCGCGCCAGAGTTTGCGGGCGCTGAGCAGCGAGATCCCCGCCGCGGCGGCCGCCTCGCGACGGCGCATGGTGCGTTTGGCCCCGAGCAACAGCTTCTCCAGGTCCTGGGCGGATTCCTTGACCTTTTCGCGTTCCAACGCCTGGGCCAGCGGCAGGGCCCGGGTTTCCGGGCCGGCATCGGGGCTCAGCTGCGGCAGGCTCCCGGTGGACGTCCCGGTCGGCGTCGAACCGTGATCGGGTGGTTCCAGGTCGGCACTTTCCGGATCCGCCCGGTCGGTGACCGGCTCCACCGCTTCGGGGTCGGCCGGCTCCTGCCCGGGGCCGGTTTCCCCGGCCCGCTGCCAGGGCGCCGGGGGCAGGATCGGGAGGGCCGCGGTTCTGGGCAGGGGCTCCCGTCCCGGTGTCGGGGCGCTTTCCGCCCGCTGACCACCGGCGTCCTGCCCATCATCCATGTCCGATCCCATCCACGTGTTCCTCCGTACCAATTTCTACACCATCGAACCCCATGGATCTGGGTAAACGCTCAATGGTGGTCACCACCAGCTCCCTGACGCGTTCGATCCGCGGCAGATGCGGGATGCGTACCGGCCCGTTGGCGGTCTCCAACACCAGGGCCCCCGAGCCGCTCGCCCGTTCAACGAGTTTCTGGCTGGTCTTCAGGGTCCGTACGAAGGCCAGCGGCAACTCCCACTGGTTCCTGGCCCCGGCCCCCCGGCGCACCACGATCCGTTCGTTGGTCAAAAAGACCAGCGTCCGTCTCCATCGAACCACCGGGATGATGCACCAGGCCAGCAGGAGCACCGCGGCCACGATCGGGATGACCACCTGCAGCAACGGGACGGTCTGCTCCACGGCCTCCGGCAGGTCGTTGCGGGTCAGGGTGCCCAGGGCGAAGGCGCTCAGTGCGGTCAGGATGACGAAGACGACGGCGGGACGGTTCAACACACGGCGGTGCGCCCGGGTCTTGACGATCACCCACTCGTTCTCTGCCAGTCGCAGCCTCATCCGCTGTCCCTTCCCTCGCGTGGATCCTGCTCGCCCACGTCGGTTCCAAGTCTAGGCGGCAGCACCGATGGCCCGGATCAGGCGTAGCGTCCGTCGGTGCGACGCAGGTGCACCACGTCCCCGGCCCGGATGGCGGTCAGGGTCCCGTCGGCCGTCTGCACGCTCAGCGCCCCGTCGGGCTCCAAACCGACGGCGGTGCCTTCCACGCTCTCCCCCGAGGGCAGTTCGGCCCGGACGGGCGCCCCGATCGTCGCCATGGACCGGGCCACCCGTTCGAGCAAGGTGGCTCCCCCGTCGATCGCGTCCCCCGCCCGGCCGCCGGCCCGCAGGAACCCGGTGTAAAGGGCGGAGACCCGGCGCAGGTAATCCTCCAGCAGGGCGGTCGTGTCAACGGTCCGGGCCCCTTCAAGCAGCAGCGAGGTGGCGGTGGGTACGGGCAGTTCCTCGCGTTCCAGGGTGACGTTGACCCCCGAGCCGACGACGACGGCGGCCCCTCCGGGGGCGGGGACCAGTTGGGCCAGGACGCCGGCGACCTTGCGGCCGGCGACGATCACGTCATTGGGCCATTTGAGTTCGGCGGGGACCCCGGCGCATTCGCGCAGGGTGTCGGCCAGGGCCGTGGCGCAGAGCATCGACATCCAGGCGTAGGTCTCGGCGGTGGCGGGCCGGCCTCCGGGTACCGGGCGGAAAAGCAGGCTCACCGCCAGGGAACTGCGGGCAGGGGCCTGCCAACTGCGGTCCATCCGTCCTTTTCCGGCGGACTGGAAATCGGTGGCCAGCACACTGATCTGCGGCCATTCCCGGGGGGCGGCGGTGAAGGCGGCGGCCAGGTCGGTATTGGTCGACCCCGTGGATTCCACGACCTCCACCCGGGCGATGGTCCCGGGGGCGACGAGTTCACGGCGCAGGGCCTCGGCATCCAGGGGGGTACGCAGGGCGGCGGGTTCGTTCATGGGGTCCAGCCTAGTCCGGGTGCCGGTGGCGGGCCGGCCCCGCCACGGGGCGGCCCGCCACCGGGAACCGGCTCAGAGGAACATGTCGGCGACCAGCGACTCCTCGGGGGCTCCCATGCTGTAGCCGGTGAAGTCGGTGACCCCCTCGGCACGCAGGACCTCTTCGTCGATGAAGAAGTTCCCGCTGCATTCGCCCGCCGGGCGGGCCAGGATGGCGGCGGCGGCATCGGCGACGATAGATTCCTTGCGGGCGCCCAGGACCAGCTTCTCCCCGCCGGGCATGTTGCGGATCGCCGCGGTGTTGATCAGCGTGGCCGGCCAGAGCGAGTTCACGCCGATGCCGTCCGAACGCAGTTCCTCGGCCAGGCCGAGCGTCGTCATGCTCATCCCGTATTTGGCCATGGTGTAGGCGAGGTTGGCACCGGCCCATTTCGGGTCCAGGTTCAGCGGCGGGGACAGGGTCAGGATATGGGGGTTCGACGAACGGCGCAGCGCATCCAGGCTCAGCTTGGACAGCAGGAACGTGCCGCGGACGTTGATGTCATGCATCAGGTCGTAGCGCTTCATCGAGACGGCATCGGTGGAGGAGAGGTCGATCGCCGAGGCGTTGTTCACGACGATGTCCAGGCCTCCGAATTCGGCGACGGTGGCCTCGACGGCCGACTGCACATCGTCGTCGTTGCGCACGTCCCCGACGATCGGCAGGGCGCCGACGCCGTGGTCCCGGATCTGCTCGGCTGCCGTGTAGACGGTCCCCTCGAGGGTCGGATGGGCCGTGGCGGTCTTGGCCATCAGGGCGATGTTCGCTCCGCCTGCTGCCAGTTGCAGGGCGATCGCGAGTCCGATGCCGCGGCTTCCACCGCTCATCAGGACCGTACGTCCTGCGAAGGGGCGGGTTCCGTCGGCGGCGTCGGCTACGGGGTTCTGGGGTGCTGGTGACTCGGTCATGGGACCAGCCTACGGGAAATCCCCCGCGAAGGTTACCCGTCAGTAACAAGCCCTTCCTGCCCGGAACCACCCGAGCGCCACGCGGTGACTTTGTAGGGTTCCTACAGCCGAGACGGCGCGGCACGTCACTAGACTGACCTTGAGGGCACGCTTGTTGTGCCATTCCTACTACTTTCAAACAGACGGGAGTCTCCCGCATGAGCGAGACCGGCCTCCAGGCACCGGACGAGCAGATCGACCTGTCCACCACCGCGGGCAAGATCGCCGAATTCCGGCGCCGGCAGTCGCAGTCGCTGACCCCCTCCGGCCCGCAGGCGGTGGAAAAGCAGCACGCCCGCGGCAAGAACACCGCCCGCGAGCGCATCGAACAGCTCATGGACGAGGACTCCTTCGTCGAATTCGACGCCCTGGCGGTGCACCGCTCCACCGCCTTCGGCATGGACTCCAAGCACCCCCTCGGCGACGGCGTCGTCTCCGGGCACGGTACGGTCGATGGCCGCCTCGTGGCCGTCTACTCCCAGGACTTCACCGTCTTCGGCGGCTCATTGAGCAAGGTCAACGGCGAGAAGATCGTCAAGGTCCAGGAATTCGCCCTGCGCAACGGCTGCCCGGTCGTGGGGATCAACGACGGCGGCGGGGCCCGCATCCAGGAGGGCGTCGCCTCGCTGGCGATGTTCGCCGACATCTTCCGCAACAACGTCCACGCCTCCGGCGTCGTCCCGCAGATCTCCCTGATCCTCGGGCCCTGCGCCGGCGGCGCGGCCTACTCCCCGGCCCTGACCGACTTCGTGGTGATGGTGGACAAGACCAGCCACATGTTCATCACCGGCCCGGACGTCATCAAGACGGTCACCGGCGAGGAAGTGGACATGGAGACCCTCGGCGGGGCCCGCCAGCACAACGCCAACACCGGCACCGCCAGCTATCTGGCCGCCGACGAATCCGACGCCATCGACTTCGTCAAGGAACTACTGGACTACCTGCCGTCCAACAACCTCACCGAGGCCCCGCCGACGGAGTTCGAGGAGGAGCTGACGGTCACCGAGGACGATCTGGACCTGGATGCGCTCATCCCCGATTCGGCGAACCAGCCCTATGACATGCGTGACGTCATCGAGCACATCGTCGACGACGGGGCCTTCCTGGAGATGCAGTCGCTCTACGCCCCGAACGTGATGATCGGCTACGCACGCGTCGAGGGACGCAGCATCGGGATCGTGGCCAACCAGCCGATGCAGTTCGCCGGCACGCTGGACATCGCCGCCTCGGAAAAGGCGGCCCGTTTCGTGCGCCACTGCGACGCCTTCGGCCTGCCGATCCTGACCCTGGTGGACGTGCCGGGGTTCCTGCCCGGCAAGGACCAGGAGTTTCAGGGCATCATCCGCCGCGGGGCCAAGCTCCTCTTCGCCTACGCCGAGGCCACCGTCCCGAAGCTGACCGTCATCACCCGCAAGGCCTACGGCGGCGCATACATCGTCATGGGGTCCAAGAAGCTCGGCGCAGACCTGAACCTGGCGTGGCCCACCGCGCAGATCGGGGTCATGGGGGCCCAGGGCGCGGTGAACATCCTCTACCGCCGGGACCTGGCAGCCGTCGCGGCCGAGGGCGGGGACGTCGAAGCCCGGCGTACCGAGATCATCGACGACTACGAAACCGAACTGCTCAACCCGTACCAGGCGGCGGAACTGGGGTACATCGATGCCGTGATCGCCCCCTCGGACACCCGGACGCAGATCGTGCGCGGACTGCGGGCCCTGCGCGATAAGCACGCCTCGTTGCCGGCGAAGAAGCACGGAAACATCCCGCTGTGACCGGCTCCACCGACCATCAGAACGACGCCGGCACCCCGGCGCCGCTGTTCCAGGTGGTCCGGGGGAACCCGGACGACGTCGACGTGGCCGCACTGGCCGCGGTCCTGGCCGCCCTGCCCGGCGAGGCCCGGGAGCCCCAGGGCATCGAGGCCGCCACCTCGCGTCGCGAGGTGATGCGCAACCAGGCCTGGCAGCGCCGTCACCTGGCCGGCCAACCGGGCCCCTGGCGCAGCGGACGCTCCTAGTCGGCGTCCCGGGGCCGCCCGCCGGCCGCGGCTGATCTTCAACACCAGCTTCACATGCGGCTAGGCTGTGCACCATGACGAACGCCACACCTCCAGCCACCCGTGCCCCCAGTGCCATCGACGCCGTCGCCGACCGGTTCTTCGACCGCCTCATCGCCCTCGCCCCCGATTTCGCCACCTCACTGGGCATCCCCGGCCACGAAACCGGATATTCGGACTACTCCCCCGCCGGCCAGCAGGCCTATGTCGAGGCCGTCCGCACCACGCTCCAGGCCCTCGAAGGCCTCGAGCCGGTCGACGACGTCGATGCCATCACCCTGGATGCCATGCGCGAACGGCTCGGCCTCGACCTGGAACTCGACGCCACCGGGATCACCCAGCTGAACAACATCGCCAGCCCGGCCCAGGACATCCGAGCGATCTTCGATCTGATGCCCACCGACACCACCGAGCAGTGGCGGCACATCAGCGGCCGGCTCGCCAATGTCTCCGCAGCCATCGACGGCTACATCGCCTCGCTGTCCAAGAGCCGCGACGAGGGCCTTGTGGCGGCCCAGCGCCAGGTCCGCATTGTCATGGAGCAGACCCGCGACTATGCCAAGGCCGGCGGCTTCTTCACCTCCCTCGCCGCCGAGGCACCCACCGCTGCCGGGGAACCGGCGGAAACGCTAGGCGATGAACTATCCACCCATGCCGCCGAGGCAGCCGCAGCCTATGCCCGCCTGGCCGACTTCCTCGAAACCGAACTCCTGCCCGCCGCCCCGGCCAAGGACGCCGTGGGCCGGGAGTACTACGCCCTGTGCTCACGGCAGTTCATCGGTGCCGAGATCGACCTGGACGAGACCTACGACTGGGGCGTCGCCGAATTGGACCGGCTCATCGCCGAACAGGAGATGGTGGCCGGACAGATCAAGGCCGGCGCCTCCATCGCCGAAGCCAAGGAGATCCTCAACGCCGATCCGCAGCGCCAGCTCAAGGGCACCGAAGCCTTGAAGGCGTGGATGCAGGAGAAGGCCGACGCGGCAGTGGCCGCCATGGAGGGGGTCCACTTCGAGATCCCCGAAACGATGCGCCGCCTCGAATGCATGATCGCCCCCACCCAGGAAGGCGGCATCTACTACACCGGACCCTCCGACGACTTCAGCCGTCCGGGCCGGATGTGGTGGTCCGTTCCCGCCGGTGAGGACGACTTCACCACCTGGTCCGAGACGACCACGGTCTACCACGAGGGCGTTCCCGGCCACCACCTGCAGGTCGGCACCGCCACGTACCGCAAGGACACCCTGAACAACTGGCGCCGTAACGCCTGCTGGGTCTCCGGCCATGGTGAGGGCTGGGCCCTCTACGCCGAACGCCTGATGCTGGATCTGGGCTACCTGGCCGATCCGGGCGACCATATGGGCATGTTGGATATGCAGCGCATGCGCGCCGCCCGCGTCGTGTTCGACATCGGCGTCCACCTGGAGCTGGAGATGCCCTCCCGCTGGGGTTCCGGCCCATGGACCCCCGAGAAGGGGTACGACTTCCTCTCGAAGCACCTGGACATCTCCGAGGGCCAGCGCCAATTCGAGTTCACCCGCTACCTCGGCTGGCCCGGTCAGGCCCCCTCCTACAAGGTGGGCCAGCGCCTCTGGGAGCAGATCCGCGATGCCCGTCGCGCGGCCGAAGGCGACGACTTCGATCTGAAGGCCTTCCACAGCCAGGCGCTGAACATGGGATCGGTCGGGCTGGACACCCTGCGCCGGGCCCTGCTGCCGGCCCAGTAGGCAGCACCACTGGCCGAGCGACCCACAGTGGACGACGCCGGGATCCCGAACGGGGTCCCGGCGTCGTCCACTTTTAATGCGGTCTAGGGCGGGGCGGTGATCGGAGATAGTCGGTCAGGAAACCACCGAGCACCCCCACCACCAGCACGACCAGGGCCGGCCACAGCAGCACCGGACCCGTGATGGACCTGACATCGACGTCGGTCAAGGCCCCCAGCGCGAAAACGGCGATGACATAGCCGATGGCCAGGACACCCGCGACGGTGATCACGCGAACGCCCAGAGTCCGCCGCTTCACCGCGGAGAAGCTCTCGGCATAGTCTTCAGCGGTTCCGAACTCGGATTCGGCGGAATTCCCCGAGCTCATCACATGAGCGCGAACCTCATCGATAGCCTCGGAGACCTGCGCCTCCGGCAGCCCTCGCATCCGCAGATAGAAGGCTAGGTTGTGCTCGTAGGTCATGATGCGTCCTTTCGTAAGGTTCGAAGAACAGCTAGTTTCTCGGTCATGTGACTCCAAGCAAGGTGTCCTCGCTCGAGTTCTTTCGTGCCAAGGGGGGTCAGTGCGAAAACTTTCCGTCCCGGGCCGGCGTCTTGTTGCTCCCATTGGTGAGCCACCAGCCCTTGTTCTTCCAGCCGCCGCAGAAGTGGATACAGGGTGCCACCCTTGAGGCGTTCGAAACCGTGATCACGAAGAACCTCGATCATGGCGTATCCGTGCCGCCGCCCACTCTTGAGCAGAGCCAACACCGCTTGCGGCAAGGCCGCACGCGTCAGCTCAGATGCCCAATCGATTTCATTCATAATAGATAGTAACCCTACTTAGCTAGTGAGACCACACACCTGGATGTCGGAGAGTCAGCGCCGCGATGTGATGCTCTACCAAAATGCGGGAAGCGCCACATCGTGATCGGGAATGAACCCACCGACCCCTTGTGCCAGCAGGGATCCGCTGGCATGGGCGCCCACCCACCACACCGTGGCGACGTCATAAAGTGAAATATCGACTCTTCGGGGTGTACCTTCCGGCCCTACGGTCGTTCCGTGAGCACATCAACCAAACCCCACCGCATATTGCCCCGCTGGGCGACCGCCTTCGGTCCCCAGATCGTCGCGGGCCTGGTCCTCGGCGTCGTCCTGGGCCTGGTCGCCAAATACACCGGCAGCACCGCCGAGTCCCCCAACGCCCTCGGCGCCACGTTGGACACCATCGGCTCCAGCTACGTCTCGCTGCTGCGCGCAGCGGTCATCCCGCTGGTCTTCTTCGCCGTGGTCGCCTCCATCGCCAACCTGGCCCAGGTCACCAACGCCGCCCGACTGGCTTGGCGGACCATCCTCTGGTTCGGCATCACGGCGCTGATCGCCGTGCTGATCGGCATGGGACTGGGCACCTTCATCCGCCCCGGCGCCAACACCGGCCAAGGAGCCCCGGAGGACTACGTCGGCACCACCGGCGACTGGTGGGCCTTCCTCACCGGGCTGATCCCGGAGAACTTCCTGGGCCTGGAAACCAGCAGCAAGGTCGCCGAATCCGGTGACGTCTCCACGAGCCTGTCCTTCAACGTCCTGCAGGTCCTGGTCATCGCCGTGGCCGTGGGCATCGCGGCCCTGAAGATCGGTTCCGCCGCCAAGCCGTTCCTGGATCTGAGCGCCTCGTTGCTGTCCATCATCCAGAAGATCCTGTGGTGGATCATCCGGCTGGCCCCGCTGGGCACCGTCGGGCTGATCGGCAACGCGACCGCCTCCTACGGCTGGGACACCATGGGGGCGCTGGGCAAGTTCGTCATCGCCATCTATGCGGGCCTGGCTCTGGTGCTGTTCGTGGTCTACCCGATCCTGGTCAAGGCCCACGGCCTGGGCGTGCGTTCCTACTATTCAGGGGTCTGGCCGGCGGTCCAGCTCGGCTTCGTCTCCCGTTCATCGATCGGCACGCTGCCGCTGACCCAGCGCGTCACCGAACGCAACCTCGGGGTCCCCCGCGGCTACGCCTCCTTCGCCGTCCCGTTGGGCGCGACGACCAAGATGGATGGGTGCGCCGCGATCTACCCGGCCGTCTCGGCGATCTTCGTGGCCCAGTTCTTCGGCATCGACCTGGACGTCACCCAGTACATCCTCATCGCCATCGTCTCGGTGCTCGGCTCCGCCGCCACCGCCGGGACCACCGGCGCAGTGGTGATGCTGACACTGACGCTGTCCACCCTGGGACTGCCCTTGGCCGGTGTCGGCCTGCTGCTGGCCGTGGACCCGATCCTGGACATGGGCCGCACCGCGGTCAACGTGGCCGGACAGGCGCTGATCCCGGTGATCGTCTCCCAACGGGAAGGCATCCTGGATCACGATCTGTACAACGCCCCGCGCAACGGCACCCCGTTCGCCGAGGAGTTCGACGACGCCCGCACTGCCGAGGCCACGCAGCAGGAGCAGAGCCCGGACCCCGCACCGGCCCAGCCCGCCACCGTCTGCTGATCAACAGCACGCTCACTCCCCAGGGGCTCCGCACCGCCACCGCGCCGTGCGGAGCCCCTTTTTCATCGGCCCTCCCCGTCGATTCAGGCACCGGTAGCCTGTGCAGATGAGACAGCCAGCTGGATCCTCCGCCGAGTACCCCGCCTTCCATGACGCCTACCTCAAGGCATGGAATCGGGCGACCGCCACCGAAGACGCCGAGGAACTCCGCCCCTTCATCGCCACGGACTACCACGGCTGGGCCGGCGGCGATGCCCGGAACATCGAACCGTTCTCCACCTCCGAGGCCTGGGAAGGCTTCACCCAGGCGGCCCGTGCGCTCAAGGGCGCCTCGGTCCACGCCAGCAACCGCACGTACGCCCGGCGCGGGGATCGGGAAGCAATCGTCTTCTACGAACTGGGCTATGTCCTGGAGGGCACCCTCCTGGCCAGGGCCGCCCTGCTGGAGTCCTGGCGCCGGGACGTGGACGGGAGCTGGAAGCTCCACCGGGACGTCACCGAACATTCGGTGGACGGCCTCCACCAGGAGCCGGGGGCGCCCACCCCGGGGACGCCGACCCCGCCCGGATAAGCAATTTGCACAGCGTGCAAACTTGCACGTAGTGTAATGACCGTGAATCCGCTCCCCGACTCCCCCAGC
>JAKDMV010000066.1 GCA_030452125.1 Micrococcaceae bacterium | reverse complement strand
CTCCCCGATCCCCGCCGAACTGCCCAAGTCCAGCGCCGGGGAGCAGCAGCCCGAAGAAGACGTCGTGAAGCCGCTGCGTGGACCGGCCAAGGCCATCGCCAAGAACATGGAGGCCTCCCTCGAGGTCCCGACGGCCACCACCGTGCGTGCCGTGCCGGCCAAGGCCCTCATCGACAACCGCATCGTCATCAACAGCCACCTGGCCCGGGCCCGTGGTGGCAAGGTCTCCTTCACCCACATCATCGGCTTCGCCGTCATCCGCGCCCTGAAGCTCTTCCCCTCGCAGAACGTGAGCTACCGCGAGGTGGACGGCAAGCCCTCCTCGGTGCAGCCGGCCCACGTGGGTTTCGGCATCGCCATCGACATCCCCAAGCCCGACGGCTCCCGGATGCTCGCGGTCCCGAACATCAAGAAGGCCGAGACCCTGAACTTCTCGGAGTTCTGGAACACCTACGAGGACCTGATCCAGCGGGCGCGCGGCAATAAGCTGACCGCCGACGACTATGCCGGGACCACGGTCTCGCTGACCAACCCCGGCGGCATCGGCACCGTCCACTCCGTGCCCCGCCTCTCCAAGGGCATGGCCACCATCGTCGGTGTCGGCGCCCTGGAATACCCCGCGGAATTCCGTGGCGCCAGCGAAAAGACCGTGGCGATGCAGGGCATCGGCAAGGTCATCACCCTGACCTCGACCTATGACCACCGCGTCATCCAAGGCGCAGGCTCCGGCGAGTTCCTGCGGCTGGTCGAATCGCTGCTGCTCGGTGAGCAAGGCTTCTACGACGAGATCTTCGAAGCCCTGCGCATCCCCTACGAGCCGGTGCGCTGGGTCGTGGACAACCAGGTCGACGTCGATCTCCAGGTCAATAAGATCGCCCGCATCCAGCAGCTCATCCACGCCTACCGCGTCCGCGGGCACCTGATGGCGGACATCAACCCGCTGGAGTACGTCCAGCGCCGCCACCCCGACCTGGACATCCGCACCTACGGCCTGACGCTATGGGATCTGGAACGCGAATGGGTCACCGGTGGTTTCGGCGGCGCCGACCGCCTGACCCTACGCAAGATCCTCGGCGTGCTGCGCGACTCCTACTGCCGCACCACCGGCATCGAATACATGCACATCCAGAATCCCGAGGAACGCAAGTGGTTCCAGGACGAGATGGAGCATGAATACACCAAGCCCAGCCGCGACGAGCAGTTCCGCATCATGGGCCGCCTCAATGCCGCCGAGGCCTTCGAGACGTTCCTGCAGACCAAGTTCGTCGGCCAGAAGCGCTTCTCGCTCGAAGGCGGCGAATCCCTGATTCCGCTGCTCGATGGCATCATGTCCGACGCCGCGGACCAGGGCATGGACGAAGTGGGCATCGGCATGGCCCACCGTGGTCGCCTCAACGTGTTGACCAACATCGCCGGCAAGACCTACGCGCAGGTCTTCCGCGAATTCGAGGGAACGCAGGATCCCCGCTCCGTCCAGGGGTCCGGTGACGTGAAATACCACCTGGGCACCGAAGGCAAGTTCACCTCCGACAACGGCAACGAGACCCGCGTCTACCTGGCGGCGAACCCCTCGCACCTGGAAGCCGTCGACCCGGTGCTCGAGGGCATCGTGCGGGCCAAGCAGGACCGTCTGGACCACGGCACCGAATCCACCGGCTTCAGCGTCCTGCCGATCCTCATCCACGGCGATGCCGCCTTCGCCGGGCAGGGCGTGGTCTCCGAGACCCTGAACCTGTCCCAGCTGCGCGGGTACCGCACCGGCGGAACCATCCACGTGGTGGTCAACAACCAGGTCGGTTTCACCACCTCCCCGACTGCCTCGCGTTCCTCGGTCTACTCCACCGATGCCGCCAAGATCATCCAGGCGCCGGTCTTCCACGTCAACGGGGACGATCCCGAGGCAGTGGTCCGGGTCGCCCAGCTGGCGTTCAAGTACCGGCAGAAGTTCAACAAGGACGTGGTCATCGACCTCGTTTGCTACCGCCGCCGTGGCCACAACGAGGGCGACGACCCGTCGATGACGCAGCCGATGATGTACAACCTCATCGAAAACAAGCGCTCGACCCGCAAGCTCTACACCGAGGCGCTGGTCGGACGTAACGACATCACCCAGGACGAGGCCGATCAGGCGCTGCGCGACTACCAGGGCCGGCTGGAACGGGTCTTCACGGAAACACATGAAGCCCAGACCTCCCCGATCCCGGTCGTGAACTCCAGCGACGCCTCGGTCAACGACCTGGAGCTGCCGACCTCGCAGCTCGAGGACGCCCCGTCCACGAGCCCGGTCAAGACGGCCATCTCCGCCGAGGCGCTCGCGGCAGTGGGTGCGGCCCACCTGAAGATCCCCGAGGGCTTCACCATCCACCCCAAGCTCAAGGCCCTGCTGGAGCGTCGGGACACGATGTCCCGCGAAGGCGGGATCGATTGGGGCTTCGCCGAGATCGCCGCCTTCGGCGCCCTGTCCATGGAAGGCATCCCGGTGCGTCTGTCCGGCCAGGATTCACGCCGTGGCACCTTCGTCCAGCGCCACTCGGTCTTCCACGACCGCAAGACCGGCGACGAGTGGATGCCGCTGCGCAGCCTCTCCGAGGACCAGTCCAAGATCTGGTTCTACGATTCGCTGCTGAGCGAATTCGCCGCGATGGGCTTCGAATACGGCTACTCGGTCGAACGCCCGGATGCCCTGGTGTTGTGGGAAGCGCAGTTCGGCGACTTCGTCAACGGCGCCCAGACCATCATCGACGAGTTCATCTCCTCCGCCGAGCAGAAGTGGGGCCAGCGGTCCTCGCTCGTGCTCATGTTGCCGCACGGCTACGAGGGGCAGGGCCCCGACCACTCCTCGGCACGCATCGAGCGCTTCCTGCTGATGTGCGCCGAAGAGAACCTGATCGTGGCCAACCCGTCCAACGGCGCCAACCACTTCCACCTGCTGCGGCGCCAGGCGTACACCCGTCCGCGCAAGCCACTGATCATCTTCACCCCGAAGCAGCTGCTGCGCCTGAAGGCCGCCGCCTGCTCGGTGGAGGACTTCACCCAGGGCGGGTTCCAGGAGGTCATCCCCGATGTCCTGGACCTGAAGGGCCAGGAGGTCGAGCGGGTGCTGATGGTCTCCGGTCGGCTGTACTACGATCTGGAATCGGCCCGCAAGAAGGCCGGCGACGAGAAGACGGCGATCATCCGCATCGAGCAGCTCTACCCGCTGCCGGTCGGGCAGATCAATGCCGAACTGGCCAAGTACCCCAACGCCAAGCTCTACTGGACCCAGGACGAGCCGGCGAACCAGGGTCCCTGGCCGTTCATCGGCTTGAACCTGGCCCCGGAGCTGGACCGTCCGGTGGAGTTGGTCTCACGTACGGCGTCGGCGGCCACGTCGACCGGTTCGCATAAGCGCCACGAGGTGGAGCTGGCCGAACTCCTGCAGCACTCCTTCGGGAAGTAGCCGACGGACGAACGAACGCATCAGCCGAAGGGCGGGACCGTACGTCCCGCCCTTCGGTGTAGCAGGCCCCCCGTCATGGTGGGCGTACCGCGCAGAAAGGTCTTTCGTGGAACAACGAACCATTCGCATCGCCGCCATCGGCAACGAGATCCTCGCCGGACACGGTGACCCGCGGTCACTGGGTTGGTATGGTCGGGTCCTGGCCCGCACCACGGGTGATGACTTCCGACTCCAGAGCTACACGCTGGCTTCCCCGGACGAGGGCACCGAGGCACTGGCCGAACGGTGGTTGCAGGAGGCTGGCCGGCGTTTCGGCGAGGGCTGCGACAACCGTCTGGTGGTGGCCCTGTCCGATTTCGACCTCGACCTCGGGCTTTCCACCGCCCGCAGCAGGCTGAATCTGGCCAACATCCTTGATGCCGCGTCACAGATGAGCATCAAGGCCATGGTCGTGGGCCCGATCCCCTCCCTCGATCAGGAGCGCAACGCCCGGTTGGCCGATTTGTCGGCTGCCTATGCCGATGTCGCCTCCCGCCGCCACCACGCGTACGTCGACACCTTCACGCCGTTGCAGAACCACGAACAGTGGCGCAACGACCTGGCCGCCAACGGGGGCCTGCCGGGACAGGCAGGCCACGGTCTCATTGCCTGGCTGGTCCTCCACCGTGGCTGGTACAGCTGGTTGGATCTCGCGGAACCGACCGGGGCGTAGCTCCGTCCGGGTGCCGGTGAATAGGACCGGGTCCCCGGGTGTGACAAGATGGAGGGCAGCTAGAATCCCCGAGAAGAGCAGGAGGCAGCTATGAGCAAGCGTGCACGTAAGCGCCGCGGCCGCGCCAAGAAGGGCGCGAACCACGGTAAGCGTCCGAACACCTAAACCAGGTGAACAGCGAAGAGCCCACATCCTTCAGGATGTGGGCTCCTTTGTGTTGTGGGTCAGTCGTGCCGGGTCTCCACCCGCAGCTCGCTGATCCGGCTCATGATCCGGGTCTTGAGCGTATTCGGTGCCACTTCCTGGCAGCTGCGCTTCACGACCGACCGGATGATGCATTCAAGGTCGTATTCGTGGGTGCATTCCTCACACCCCTCGAGGTGTTCGCGGACGTCCTTGAGGTCATCCACCGACAGTGCACCGTCGAGGTATTCGTACAGACGGGCGATCCGTTCGTCTCCGCAGTCGCCCAACGATTGGCAGTCGCCCATCATTTCCTCCCTTGTCCGGCCGCCGCCGGGCGGTCCGTCTCCTTCTGCGCCGTGCCCAGTCCCCTGGTGGCGGCGTAGTCGGCGAGTAGTTCCCTGAGTTGCTTGCGCCCCCGGTGCAACCGCGACATGACGGTACCGATCGGAATGCCGAGGATCTCGGCCACTTCCTTATAGGCGTAGCCCTCCACATCCGTGAAGTACACGGCCAGACGGAACTCCTCGGGAATCGACTGCAGCGCCTGCTTCACGTCGGAATCCGGCAAGTGGTCCAACGCTTCCGCCTCGGCCGAGCGCAGTCCGGTGGACGTGTGCTGCGCGGCCTTCGCCATTTGCCAGTCCTCGACCGTATCGGTGCTGGAACGCAACGGTTCGCGCTGGCGCTTGCGATAGAGGTTGATATAGGTGTTCGTCAGGATCCGGTACAGCCAGGCCTTCAGATTGGTGCCTGGTTTGTACTGGTGGAACGCCGAATAGGCCTTGGTGTAGGCCTCCTGGACCAGGTCCTCGGCATCGGCGGGATTACGCGCCATGCGCATCGCCGCCGAATAGAGCTGGTCGACATATTGCAGGGCATCCCGCTCGAACCGTGCGCGCTGCTGCGCTTCGGTCTCGCGACCCTCGGGGACGGCTTCGGTCCCTTGCTGTGAAGTGCTCATCACGGCCCAGTCTAGACCGGGAGCCGGACGACTGGGCGTTGGCTGGGCCACTCGTTCGGCGCAAGTCAATGTCGGCATGCTCGGCAGCACCCCCTTTCGAAGTCTCATTAAGCCGCCATCGCGGTTGCGGTGGTTCTCTGCCACCGGCCTCTTGTACTTCACAACAGCACGATTTGGCTGCCTATTCCCTTCCGACAGTGATCGGGGCACCGTCCGAACCGAAAAAGTGCGAGACTAGGACAAGCATGTGAACGCACTCCCGACTCCTTGGAGGAATCGATGTCCCTGGCTCGCCTGATTGCCCGTCCCCTGCTGGCTTCCAGCTTCGTGTTGACCGGTCTGGACCGCGTCCGCAAGCCCGAGGAGAGTGGTGAGCGGTTGCGCCCGAATCTGCGTCGTGCCGCCTCGGTGTTCCCCCAACTGGAATCGGTTGCCGCGAAGCCGGCCCTGGCCGCCCGCTGCATCGGCGCAGCCCAGGTCCTGTCGGGGCTGATGCTGGCCCTGGGCAAGTTCCCGCGTTTCTCGGCCTTCGTCCTGGTCGGTTCCTCCGCCGTCACCGGTTTCAACGACAACGCCGGCGAGTCCAAGCTGTTGACGTCCAGCCGGGTCAAGAATCTTTCCCTCGCCGGAGGCGTCCTGCTGGCCAGCGTGGACACCGATGGTGCCCCGTCGATGGCCTGGCGTGCCCGCCACCTCGGCAAGGATGCCCGCAGGCAGCTGGCCAAGGCCAATAAG
This sequence comes from Micrococcaceae bacterium, assembly GCA_030452125.1. Taxonomy (GTDB): domain Bacteria; phylum Actinomycetota; class Actinomycetes; order Actinomycetales; family Micrococcaceae; genus Arthrobacter_H. The sequence goes on along the minus strand of JAKDMV010000066.1, from coordinate 10,606 downwards.
GAACTTTCCAAGACGGTGCGTGACGGGGCCCAGGATGCCCGCAAGGCCGCAGAAGACGTGGTCGGCCGCTAGAGCACACGTCATGAGCAGCAACACCATCACCCCCGAGTCCACCACCGACTGGCCGGCCCCGCGGGCGCATGGCCGGATCGATGCCACCGTGCAGGTCCCGGCGTCGAAGTCGTTGACCAACCGATACCTGTTGTTGGCCGCCCTGGCGGATGGCCCCTCGCGATTGCGCAAGCCGTTGCGTTCCCGCGATTCCGACCTGATGATCCAGGCCCTTCGGGTCCTGGGTGCAGGGATCGAGGAACGCCGCAGCCACGACGGGGCCGGGCAGGATCTGCTCATCACCCCCATCGACCGCACGGTGGCCCGTGGTGCGCTCACCGTCGACTGCGGCCTGGCCGGGACGGTCATGAGGTTCGTCCCGCCGTTGGCCGCCCTGCTCGATGCCACCGTGTTCTTCGACGGCGACCCGGCCGCCCGGGTCCGTCCCATGGCCCCCGTGGTCACCGCCTTGAAGGATCTGGGTCTGCAGGTCGTGGACGAGGACCCCGGCATGCTGCCCTTCACGCTCGAGGCCACCGGTGTGGTGGCCGGAGGGGATCTACGGGTCGATTCCAGCGGTTCCTCGCAATTCATTTCCGCCTGGCTGCTCGTCGGGGCCTTCTTCCAGCACGGCCTGCGGATCGAGCACGACGGCGATTCGGTGCCGAGCCTGGACCATATCCACATGACGATCGCCACGCTGCGCGAGGTCGGGATCCGGATCGATGAGCCCGCCCCCAACCAGTGGCTCGTCCACCCCGGGACCGTGGAGGCCTTCGACGTCGCCATCGAACGCGACCTTTCCAATGCCGGCCCCTTCCTCGCCGCCGCATTGGCCGCCGGGGGCACGGTCCGGGTGCCGGATTGGCCCGCCGAAACCACCCAGGTCGGTGCCCGTTGGCCGGAGATCCTCACCCGGATGGGGGCCACGACTTCATATGAGGGCGGGGTACTCACGGTCAACGGCCACGGAACCATCGACGGCATCGAGCTGGCCGACGCCTCGGAACTGGCCCCCACGGTGGCAGCGCTGGCTGCCCTGGCGGGTTCTGAAAGCCGCCTGACGGGCATCGGGCACCTCCGGGGGCACGAAACGGACCGGCTGGCCGCCCTGGTCACCGAGATCAAGGCCCTCGGCGGTGAGGCCGAGGAACTCGCCGACGGGATACTGATCCGCCGACCCGTCGACCGGGGAGGACTCTTCCACAGCTATGAGGACCATCGCATGGCCACCGCCGGTGCGGTGATCGGCTTGGCCGTGGACGGGGTCCGGATCGAAGACATCGGCACCACGGCGAAGACCATGCCCGATTTCCCCGGGTTGTGGCAGGAACTGGCTGCGACCGGCGGGGCCTGACGATGGCGCGTGATGCCCGCAGTTGGGACGAATCAGATGTCAGGATCCGCCCCAATAAGAAAGGATCCCGCCCGCGGACGAAGGACAGGCCCTCCTATGACGAGGCCGTCATCGGGCGGATCATCACCGTTGATCGCGGCCGCTATACGGCGATCCTGGACGAGGACACCGCCACCGAGCGGATCGTCATCGCGGCCCGGGCCCGGGAGTTGCGGCGCTCCCCCGTCGTCCCCGGGGACTTCGTCGCCTTGGTGGGCGACACCACCGGCCAGCCGGATACCCTGGCCCGCCTGGTCAGGATCCAGGATCGCGACACGGTGCTGCGACGCAGCGCCGATGACACCGATCCGGTGGAGCGCATCGTCGTGGCCAATGCCGATCAGCTGGTCATCGTGGTCGCTGCTGCCAATCCGGAGCCCAGGACCGGGTTCATCGACCGGGCGCTGGTCGCGGCCTTCGACGCAGGCATCGACGCCATCCTGTGCGTGACCAAGACCGATATCAAGGATCCGGCCGAGCTGCTGGAAAACTACCGGCATCTGGACATGGACATCGTCACCAGCAAGAGCATCGCCGCCGAGGGGACGGGCATCGACGCCCGTTCGGCCGACGGCGCCTCGGCCCGGCTGGACGAAGGCGCCATCGTGGAACTTCGACGGCTGATGGCAGGACGCGTGACCGTGGTGTTGGGGCACTCCGGGGTCGGCAAGTCCACCCTGGTCAATGCCCTGACCGGGGCGCAACGCGCCACCGGGGGCGTCAATGCCGTCACCGGTCGTGGACGGCACACCTCGTCTTCCGCCATCGCCCTGCGGGCCGAGCAGGCCCCGGCGGGGACCTGGATCATCGACACGCCCGGCATCCGCTCCTTTGGTCTGGCACTGGTCGACCCGGACCACATCCTGGACTCCTTCCCCGATCTGGTCCAGGGTTCGGTGGACTGCCCCCGCGGTTGCCGGCACACCCCCGACTCCCCCGGCTGCGCACTGGATGCCTGGGTCCGTCGCCCCGAGGCGGATGCCTCGGGGGTGGCCCGGCTGGCTTCCCTGCGGCGTCTGCTCGGGGTCGAGGAGAAGGCCAAGGGCAAGGAACTAGGGTCGGTCTAGGAGCACGGTCCGGAGCGGTTCCTGCGGTAGGTTTGAAGGCATGACCCGCGACGTAATGAGCTATAACGACGACCTGCGCCTGGCACATGCCATTGCCGATTCCGTCGATTCCCTGACCATGTCCCGCTTCAAGGCACAGGACCTGCAGGTGGAGACCAAACCGGATCTGACCCCGGTCACCGATGCCGACCGGATGGCCGAGGAGGCCATCCGCAGCCAGCTGGGCCGCACCCGCCCCCGCGACGCGGTGCTGGGCGAGGAATTCGGCAGCACCGGTCACGGCTCCCGCCGTTGGGTCATCGACCCCATCGACGGGACGAAGAACTTCGTGCGCGGGGTTCCGGTGTGGGCCACGCTGATCTCACTCATGGATGAAGGTCGCGCCGTGGTCGGTCTGGTGTCGGCACCGGCATTGGGTCGTCGGTGGTGGGGAGCCGAGGGCACGGGCGCCTATACCGGCAAATCCCTGGCCTCGGCCACCCGTTTGAACGTTTCGGGGATCAACGACCTGGCCGACGCATCCCTGTCCTATTCAAGCCTGGGCGGTTGGCGCGAACGAGGGCAGCTGGAGAACATGCTCGATCTGCACGACGCCGTCTGGCGCACCCGGGCGTTCGGAGACTTCTGGTCCTACTGCCTCCTGGCCGAGGGCGCCGTTGACATCGCCTGCGAACCGGAGCTGAACCTCTACGACATGGCCGCCCTGGTCCCGATCGTCACCGAGGCAGGAGGACGCTTCACGTCCCTGGACGGCGAGGACGGCTGCATGGGAGGCAACGCGCTGGCCACCAACTCCCTGCTGCACGAGGCCACCCTGGACCTGCTCAACGGTTCACCCGATTCCGTGGTGCCCGACTCCGGCGCCCCAGCCGACCAGCGGGCCGACCACGCCTCCCCGTGGGAACGCGCCTAGGCTTCAGCGCGCGGCGCGGCGTCCTGCGGGACGACGCCGGTTGCGGCGTTGGGCCTGCGCGTCGCTAGCCAGTTCCTCGCGCTTGAGCCAGTTCATGACTCCGCTGGCGAGTGTCAGCACCAACATGATGCCGGCGAGCCAGAGGTGTCCTGCACTCCACAACGCCGCCACACCCAGCAGGAACAGCACGTGGGCGACCACAGGGTGGATGGGCCATCCCAGCCGCCACGGCGCCTGGGGCGAGAGCAGGAGCCCCCAGAGGATGACGAGCGGGATCAACACCACGAGGACGGACACCACCGGTGCCAGCGGCAGGAACTCGATCGCCCAGAGCCCGGCGGCACACAGCAGTGCCACCTCCAGGACGAATGCCAAGATCCCGGCGGGACGGATCGGCGTTCCGGAAGGCTTGTCCGCCACGACTTCCGCAGCGTTCTGCGGTTCCTCTTCCATGCCTTCTGCCTTTCCCCTCGAGGGGCAGCCCGGGAGCGGGCAGCCTGAATATTTGGTACACCTTCTGGAACATTCGGGTCCCGGTGTCTCTTCCATTCTAAGCATGCGGCCCGCGATAGCCGGGACAGCACGCAAAAGGCCCCGGAATCACGAGGATTCCGAGGCCTTTCAACCGTGGAGATGGGGGGAATTGAACCCCCGTCCGATGTGGTGTTGCCAGGACTTCTCCGGGCGCAGTCTGCTATGGGTTTTCTCTGCTCCAACAGCCGTCTCACAAACATGCGGCTGGACCCTTTCGGGATACCCCGAGCACAGTCATCTGAATTATGCCCGACACCCCGATGACAAAGGTGTTGAGCAGTGGCTATCTAAACGACGCCAGTATCAGGGCCGATAGCAATCCCTGGCTGACGGACTGTCTGGCTGCTTAGGCAGCGAGAGCGAAGTCAGTGCGCTTTGAGTTGGCACTTGTGTTTTGCAAAGAGCGTTTACGAGATAACTTTGCGTCCTCGGCCCGCTTCTCCTGTCGCGACTCACATCGTCGAAACCGATCATCCCCGTATGAATTTCTCAATGCGGGTTTCCCCGCTCAACCTGCGGGCGAAACCCGCAGGACATCTAGCATAACCCACGATGGGCGGGATTCATTCCCTGCCCGAATCCAGGGGTCAAAATCAGGACACGCCGCGGTTCCGTTCGCGCAGGGCCCGTAGTGCATCGCGGTTGTCCTGCTTCTCGCGCAGGGTCTGGCGTTTGTCGAATTCCCGTTTGCCCTTCGCCACACTGATTTCCAGCTTGGCGCGCCCGTCACGGAAATACAGTTGCAGCGGCACGATCGTGTAGCCGGGGTCCTGGATCTTCCGTGTGATCTTGATGAGTTCCTCACGGTGCAGCAGCAATTTCCGCCGACGCCGGCCCGCATGGTTCGTCCACGATCCGTTGAGGTACTCGGGGATGTAGATCCCCTCAATGTAGAGCTCTTCGTTATAGAACTGGCCGAAACCATCAACCAGGGAGGCCTTGCCCTGGCGCAGGGACTTCACTTCGGTTCCGCTGAGCACCATCCCGGCTTCGTACGTGTCCAGGATCTGGAAATCGTGGCGCGCCTTGCGGTTGGTCGCAATGACCTTGCGCTCGGTGGTGTCCTTGGGCATGCCAACCTCCTCCTGTATACGTCATGGTGTCGGGCCGTGGCCGCGGTGAGTCGAACATCAATCCTACGTCATCGGGGCCGGCGCCCGGGCGGCACGGTTGCTCCTGCATGCGGGCACCATCTGCAGGTTCCCTGCCCGGAGCACCGGGCGCTGCGCGGGGTTGCTAGAGCAGTCCCGCAGGGTTGACGACCTTGCCGTCGAGGATCGTTTCGAAGTGCAGATGGCAGCCGGTGGAGTTGCCGGTGGTTCCGACATAGCCGATCAGTTGGCCCTTGGAGACCTTCTGGCCGCTATGGACGACGTAGCTGCTCAGGTGGTGGTAGCCCGTCACCAGGGCGTGGCCCTTGACGACGCCATGGCTGATCTGGACCTTGTTCCCCGAGGTCGGGGACAGGGTGGCATACCAGACCTCACCTGCAGCTGCCGCGTGCACGGGAGCACCGCACCGACCACCGAAGCCCCAGTCGAGCCCGGCGTGGACGTAGCCACCCCTGCCGCCGTAGTCGATGGTTCCTGCCGGAGTGGGGCGCCAGCCGAACGTGGAGGTGATATGCCCGCCGGAGGTCGGTTTGGACAGGCCCCAACTGCTCGTACTGCTGGAGGACCCGCTATTGCCCTGGCTGGATTTCTTCTTCGCCGGGGCGCTGGTCTTCTTGCTCTTGCTGCGTTCGGAAGCGGCCTTCCGGTCCGCCGCGTCGGCTGCTGCACGCTTCGCGGCGGCATCGGCCGCATTGGCCCGGGCGGCCTTCTCCGCGGCAGCACGTTTGGCCCGCGCCGCGGCTTCGGCCTTCGCCGCGCGTTCTGCGGCTTGTTCGGCGGCGACCTTGGCGGCCTTTTCCGCAGCGGCCTTGGCAGCCTCTTCCTTGCGCTTGCGTTCGGCGGCCTCACGGATCAGACGCTCCTGGCGCTTCTTGATCTTGGCGACCACCTGGTCGTGCTCATCCTCTTGCTTCTTGATCTGGGCCTTGATCTGAGGACGTTTGGCGTTGAGTTCCTCGCTGGCTTCCTGGGCGCCATCGATGAGTTCGTCGACATGGCGTTTTGAGGCTTCAGCCTCGTCCCGGGCCGCCTGCTCCCGGACCAGTGCCGCTTCTGCCTGGCCCTTGAGGTCGCTGATCTCCTCTTCGACGGCGGCCAGTCGTGCCTGGACGTTGGCATCGGTCGCCTGCTGTTGGCTCAGATCGCTCAGTACGGCATTCTGGCTGCGCAGCGCCTGGTTGGCCAGGCCCAGGCTGTCGGCGAGGTTTCCTTGCTCGGAGTTGGAGTTGAGCATCAGGCTCAAGTTGCTGGAGACTCCCCCACGCTTATAGGCCTGGGTGGCGATCTGCCCGATGACCTTGCGGGTGTCTTCCATCTTCTCGGCGTCCTGGTCCATTTGACTGCCGATCTGGTCCTTCGAGGCCTGCGCGGCATCCACGCGTGCGGAGAGTTCGTTCACCTGCTCCGTGGCACTCTGGACGCTGGCCCGGGCGCTCGAGAGCTTCTCCTTCGCCGCCGGAAGCTTGTCCTGGTAGCCCTTGAGCTTCTCCGCGGTCTTCTGGATGTCGGCATCGAGGAATTCCATATCGGTTTCCAGGGAATCAAGTTGCTTCTCGACCTGTTGCTTGTGGTCGTCCAACTTATCGGCCTGGGCCACCGGAGCCATCAGCGACAGGGACAGCAGGCTCACCAGGGCACCACTAATCACGGCACGGGACAGGCTCCGTCTATTGCGGTCCGCCACAGGGTCGGTCCTTTCAGTGGTACGGCAGGTTCATCCTCGAAGGAGCCCGGGGAACACGGGCTCGGAGCAACCTAAACCTTCAGGTAACGCCTTAAGGTCAGGACCGACGATACACCAGCCAGGACGATCCCCAACGCAAGCAAGCCGGGGGCGACCAGGAATACCTCGTTGGTGGCAATGAAGGCAGTGTCCGGATACTCGATCGCCAACTTTCCTTGGATCAGGTATTTCACCACCGCCCACAGCGTCCCCGAGGCCAGCACGGCACCGATGAGGGCGGCGATGACCCCTTCCAGGACGAACGGTAGTTGGATCACCGCCTTCGAGGCGCCGACCAGGCGCATGATCCCGGTTTCCCTTCGTCGGCTGAAGGCCGAAAGCCGGATGGTCGTCGCCACGAGGAGCACGGCGCAGAAGATCATGACCACCGCAATGCCCACGGCCACCAGGGAGGCGACATTCATGACCGAGAAGATCTTCTCCAACAAGTCGCGTTGGTCGATGACGGTGTCCACGCCCTTCATGGGGGTGAACAGTTCGTTGATGACGTCGTATTTTTCGGGGTCCACCATCTTGACGCGGAAGGACTCCGGGAGCTGGTCCGCCGTGACGGTATCCACGATCGGCGAGTTCTTGAACTGCTCGCGGAAATGCTCCAGGGCCTGATCCTGCGACTCGTACTCGTAGCTCTCCACATACGGCTTCACCGCTGCGGAGTCGAGCTGGCTCTTGATGGCCGAACGCTGCGAATCGGTCACTGCACCATCGGCGCAGGTCTGGGAGCCGTAATCGTCTCCACACAGGAAGATGGCTACTTCGACCTTGTCGTACCAGAAGCCCTTCATCTGCGTGATCTGCATTTGCGTCAGCGCGGCGGCCCCGACGAACGTCAGGGAAATGAAGGTCACCAGGACCACGGAGATGACCATGGAGAGGTTTCGACGTAGACCAGAACCGATCTCGCCGAGGATGAATGCGAGTCTCATGCTTCGTCCTCCTCGGTGTCAAAGGGGGCAATGGCCTGGTCCCGCGGGTCGGCGGTCCGCAATTCGCGCGAGCCATCCCGATTGACGATGGGGATCATGGCCGTGTATTCGCCGGCTTGTTCGTCGCGAACGAGTTTGCCTTCGTCCAGTTCGATCACCCGACGGCGCATCGAGTTCACGATGTCCGTATCGTGGGTGGCCATGACCACGGTGGTCCCGTTTTGGTTGATCTTGTCGAGGATGTTCATGATCCCCACGCTGGTGGCGGGGTCGAGGTTTCCGGTCGGCTCATCCGCGAGCAGGATCCCCGGTTGGTTGACGATGGCCCGGGCGATGGCCACGCGTTGCTGTTCACCGCCGGAGAGCTCGTGGGGCATCCGGCGTTTCTTGTCCTCCAGGCCCACGGTCTTGAGGACCTCGGGGACGGTGCTGCGGATCGAGGCCCGGCCCTTGCCGATGACCTGCATCGCGAAGGCCACGTTGGAGAAGACATCCTTATTGGGCAGCAGCCGGAAGTCCTGGAAGACGACGCCGATGCCCCGACGCATGCGAGGGACCCTCCAGTTGGGGATTCCCGCCACATTCTGGCCGGCGACGTGGACGGAGCCCCGTGAGGCCTGGTCCTCGCGCAGGACCAGACGGATGAACGTCGATTTACCGGAGCCGGAGGCCCCCACGAGGAAAGCGAAGTCACCGCGATTGATCTCGACATCGATATCGTCCAGTGCCGGACGGGACTTCTGGTCGTAGACCTTGGTGACGTGCTCAAATCTGATCATGGCAGTTCTGCCCACTCGGACCACCGGTCAGTGTCCGAAAATGCGGGGCTTTGCTGGGGGAACGTACAGCACCGGCATTGAGCACTCTAGCCCCGACATTCTGCCTCCGGGTGCAGGTGGAAGCGTGTGTCGGGGTTCCGGCCCCGAGAGAACGGGCCCGGTCCTTGCCGGACCGGGCCCGTGATCACGGGAGCTGCCGGGGCCTATGCGCCGGCGAGCTCTCCGCCCAAGGTCAGTTCCGGCTCGGTCGCGGCCCGGACCTCCTCGACGCTCACCCCGGGGGCGGTTTCCAGGAGCACCAATCCCCTATCGGTCACCTCGATCACCGCCAGGTCGGTGATGATCCGGTTCACCACGGCCTTGCCGGTCAACGGCAGCGAGCACTCGCGCACGATCTTCGCCGAACCGTCCTTGGCCGTATGGTCCATCAGGATGATCACTTCCCGGGCTCCTTGCACCAGGTCCATGCCCCCGCCGGGGCCCTTGACCATCTTGCCCGGAATCATCCAGTTCGCCAGATCGCCCTGGGTGGAGACCTGCATCGCTCCCAGGATCGCCACGTCGATCTTTCCGCCGCGGATCATCCCGAAACTCATGGACGAATCGAAGAAACTCGCCCCCGGGTTGACCGTCACGGTTTCCTTGCCTGCGTTGATCAGGTCGGGATCCATATCCTCCTCGAGCGGGTAGGGCCCGACCCCGAGGATTCCGTTTTCCGACTGCAGGACCAGGGTCCTGCCGGCGGGGATGTAGTTCGGAACCAGGGTCGGCATCCCGATGCCCAGGTTCACATAGGCTCCGTCCACCAGCTCCTGTGCGGCCCGCTCGGCCATCTGCTCACGTGTCAGTGCCATCGTCTCAACCTTCCTTCGTCGTCGAACCGGCGGGGCGCACCGTGCGCTTCTCCACTGGCTTTTCGATGTCCTGGCCCACTTCCAGGACACGGTGCACATAGATCCCCGGCAGGTGAACCTGGTCAGGATCGATCTCCCCGGGTTCCACGAGTTCCTCGACCTGGGCGATGCACACCTTCCCGGCCATCGCCGCCGGCGGGCCGAACTGCCGGGTCGCCTTGTTGAACACCAGGTTCCCGTGCCTGTCGCCCTTGAGCGCGTGGACCAGGGCGAAGTCGGAGACGATCGCCTCTTCCAGGACGAAGTCGTTCTTCTCGCCTCCCGGGGCGAAGGAGCGCACCTCCTTGGGTTCCGAACCCTGCAGGATGTTCCCGTCGGCGTCGTACTTCTGCGGCAATCCGCCTTCGGCGACCTGGGTGCCGACACCGGCTGCGGTGTAGAACGCGGCGATCCCCGATCCACCGGCCCGCAGCTTCTCGGCCAGCGTCCCCTGCGGGGTCAACTCCAATTCGAGTTCCCCGGTGAGGTACTGGCGGGCGAATTCCTTGTTCTCCCCGACATAGGAGGAGGTCATCTTCCGGATCCTGCCGGCGGCCAGCAACACACCCAGCCCCCATCCATCGACACCACAGTTATTGGAGACCACCGACAGGCCCGTCGCGCCTTGTTCCAAGAGGGCCTCGATCAATGCCATCGGGTTGCCCGAGAGGCCGAAACCACCAACCGATATCAGGGAACCATCCCCGATATCCGCTACGGCCTCCGCCGCAGAACCGACACTTTTATCCATGGTCATTTCAAAGACCTCCCTCGCACGATGAAATATTGCCGCGGTCCCGCCGTCGGGCGTTGTGACCGTTATTACGTTCCAACCTATCGCTTTCGGTGGGGCCCGACCGCATTGGTCCGGCCTTCCCGGGGCACCTACATCATCGGGCGCTCCATCCGCCGTCGACGGTGTAGGAAGCCCCGGTGACCATGCCGGCGTCCGGAGAGGCCAGCCATGCCGCCAAGGATCCGACTTCCTCGGGCTCGACGAGCCGTTTGACGGCCGATTCGGTGAGCATGATCGAGGAGATGACTTCGTCCTCGCCGATGCCGTGGATCTTGGCCTGATCGGCGATCTGGTCCTCGACGAGGGGTGTTCTCACGTAGGCGGGTTCGATGCAGTTGCTGGTCACCCCGTACTCTCCCCCTTCCAATGCGGTGACCTTGGACAGGCCTTCTAGG
>JAKDMV010000065.1 GCA_030452125.1 Micrococcaceae bacterium | reverse complement strand
GGCCGGGGCCTTCTGGGCGGGGGCGGAGTCCTGGGCGGCGGGGCGTCCCGAGGAATCAAACGAATCGAAAATGCTCCACCACTTTTTGTCCACGGAGTTCCTGTCCCGCAGATACTGCTGGTAGAGCTCCTCGACGAGCCACTCGTTCCCGCCGAACTCCTCGGTCAGTCGGTGGTGTGGTTGATCTGGCACGATTACGCCTCTTCTCCCTGATTGCCTCGTCGCTGGTCCCGATCGTGTCCGGGCCGGTCCTCCGGCTTTGCCTTGGACCTCTGGCCAGTCTAATGACTTTCCGCGCGGCGTTGCCAATCAGACGCGGCCTGTCCTGAATGGATGTGTTCCCCGTCATGACGGGCGTCGGTGCCCCGACGGACGGGCCACGGGCCAGGACACCGCTCCCGGCGGAGGTGTCCTCGCGGGCGTGGGTGCGATTCTGTAGACTGGAACCCTTATGGACAGCCACTCAGTGTGCCGGCCTGTCGCGTCCACGCGCAGCGCCGGCTCAAACCGTCTCAGCATGCCCAGCTCATCGGCCGGCTCATCGGAGCCTTCCAGACCGGGTTCCCCCGAACCGATGAAACCCACCTACCGCGCATCCCGCCGTCGTGCCGTGATGCCCGTGCGGGGAACGACGGCGGTGAGCACGTAGGTGGAATGGATCTTCCTGGCGCTCGGCCTGCTCCTGATCGCCGGGACCGGGTTCTTCGTCGCCGTTGAATTCTCCCTCGTCGCCTTGGACCAGAGCACGGTGCAGCGCTCGGTGGCCGACGGCGAACGCGGTGCGGAACCGCTCATGCGTTGCCTGAAGTCACTGTCCACGCAACTCTCGTCCTGCCAACTGGGGATCACGCTGACCACGTTGCTGACCGGCTTCGTGATGGAACCCTCGGTCGGGCGGCTGCTGACCCCGGTCCTGGAGGCCGCGGGGCTCGGTGCGGGCGCCGCCCCGGTATCCCTGGTGGTCGCCATGATCTTCGCCACCGTGCTTTCCATGCTGGTCGGGGAACTGATCCCCAAGAACCTGGCCATTGCCCGCGCCCTGGGCATCGGCCGGGCCATTGCCCGGCCCCAGCTGGTGTTCACCACCGTCTTCAAGCCAGCCATCGTGGTGCTCAACGGCTTCTCCAACAAGGTCCTGCACACCGTGGGGCTGGAGGCGAAGGAGGAGATCTCCGGGGCCCGCAGCCCGGCGGAACTGAATTCGCTGGTCCGCCGCTCGGCCGAAATGGGCACCTTGGACGGCGACACCGCCCGATTCCTCTCCCGCACCCTGCGCTTCTCGGAACGCTCGGCCGCCGACGTGATGACCCCGCGCATCCGCATGGAGACCGTCGAACTGGACGAACCGCTGGAGGACGTCATCGAAACGGCCCGCCGCACCGGCTATTCACGGTTCCCGGTGATCGGCGATTCCGCCGACGACGTCGAAGGGGTCTGCCACGTGAAGAAGGCCGTCGCGGTGCCGCGGCATAAGCGGGCGGGCCTGGTGGCGGCGACCGTCATGGAGGAGATCATGTCGGTCCCCAAGACCGTGCACCTGGATTCGCTGATCGCCGATCTGCGCGAGGCCAACCAACAGGTGGCCATGGTGTTGGACGAATACGGCGGAACCGCCGGCATGGTCACCCTGGAGGACCTGGTCGAGGAGATCGTCGGCGAAGTCACCGATGAACACGACAGGACCCAACCGGGGGTGCTGGTTTCGGCCACGGGCCGCTGGCATTTCCCCGCCCTGTTGCGTCCGGACGAACTCGGGGACCAGGTCCCCGGGCTGAAGATCCCCGACGACCCCGCCTATGAAACCGTCGGCGGCTACGTCATGGCCATGCTCGGACGGATCCCCGCCGTCGGCGATTTCGTCGATACCGGCAACGGGGAGCTGTTCGTGGAGGCGATGGACGGCCGCCGGGTGGACCGGCTGAGCTTCGAGGCCTCCGAGGACGAGGACCAGGAAGGGGGGCAGGAGCAGTGAATCCCTGGCTTGGAATCATGTGGCTCATCATCCTGCTGCTGGGCAATGCCTTCTTCGTGGCCTCCGAATTCGCGGTCATGACCGCCCGGCGCAGCCAGATCGAACCCTTGCTCGACAACGGGGTGAAGCGGGCCCGTTCGGCACTGTTCGCCATGGAACACGTCTCCTTGATGCTGGCGGTCTGCCAATTGGGCATCACCGTCTGCTCGTTGCTGATCCTCAACGTCGCCGAACCGGCGATCCACCATCTGTTTGCCGGGCCGCTGGAGGCGCTGGGCGTGCCGGTCCCGGTGGCCGATACCACCGCGTTCGTGATCGCCTTGCTCATCGTGACCTTCCTGCACGTCACGTTCGGGGAGATGGTGCCCAAGAACATCTCGGTCTCCGTGGCGGATCGGGCCGTGCTGCTGCTGGCACCGCCGCTGATCTTCCTGTCCCGGATCCTGCACCCGGTCGTCTACTCGTTGAACTGGCTGGCCAACCATGCGCTGAAATTGATGCGGGTCGAGCCTCAGGACGAAGTGACCAGTTCCTTCACCCTCGAAGAGGTCCACTCCATCGTCCAGGAATCGACCCGGTCCGGCCTGGTCGAGGACGGCAGCGGGATCATCCATGGGGCCCTGGAGTTCTCCGATTACACCGCCGAGACCTCGATGGTTCCGCTGCACGAGGTCGTCACCCTGTCCCAGGAGACGACGCCGGCCCAATTCGAAAAGGCCGTCGGACGGACGGGATTCTCCCGGTTCGTGATCACCGACGCCCAGGAGAACCTCGCCGGGTACCTGCACCTGAAGGACGTCATGTCCATCCCGCAGTCCCGCTACGACCAGCCGATCCCGGTCACCCGCCTGCGCAACCTGGCCAATCTGGGCGCCGAGGTCGAGGTCGAGGATGCGCTGGGGGTCATGCAGCGCACCGGATCCCACCTGGCCCGGGTCAACGATGCCGCCGGCAACACGCTGGGGATCCTGTTCCTCGAGGACGTCCTGGAGCAGCTGGTCGGGGAGATCAACGATTCAAACGAACGCCGCGGGATCCGTCGCTTCAACCAACAAGCCGATAATGAAAATGAGTCTCATTTGGGTTAGGGTTGGATGCGTGCCGTGACACCGCCGACGGGCGGCGCGGCTCCCCTCCGCCAGCCACCCCCACCCTCCAGGAAGGCCGCCCGTGCCACCGAACAGCCAGCCCGATACGACACCGGCGGTGACCTTGCGGGGCGCCGGCCTGGACTTCGGCCCGCGGAGGCTCTTCAGCGGGCTGGACCTGGAGGTCCAGCCGGGGGAGTTCCTGGCCGTGCTCGGGCCCAACGGGGCCGGTAAATCCACCCTGCTCAAGGTGCTGCTGGGGCTGCAGGAACTGAGTACCGGCAGCGTGGAGATCAGCGGACGCCCGGTCACCCGGGGCTCGCGCACCATCGGCAGCATCCCCCAGCAACGCGGGTTTCCCCCCGATACGGCCTTGCGTGCCCGGGATCTGGTGGCCCTGGGCGTGGACGGGCACCGCTGGGGCCCACGGATCTTCCACCGCCGGGAGATCAACGCCCGGGTCGATGAGCTCCTCGAGCGGGTCGGGGCGACCGCCTATGCCGACCGTCCCGTGGGGCTGCTCTCCGGAGGGGAGCAGCAGCGCTTGCGTGCCGCCCAGGCCTTGGCCGGGAACCCCGAACTCCTGCTGTGCGATGAACCGCTGCTGTCGCTGGATCTGAACCACCAGCAGGCGGTGTCCGCCCTGATCCACCGGCAGGCCTGCGACCAGGGCAGCGCCGTCGTCTTCGTCACCCACGAGATCAACCCGATCCTGCAATATGTGGACCGGGTGCTCTATCTGGCCGGCGGGCGGTTCCACGTCGGCACCCCGGAAGAGGTCATGCGCTCCGAGGTCCTCTCCGAGTTGTACTCCAGCCCGATCGAGGTCTTCCGCAGCAACGGACGCATCGTGGTGGTCGGGATGCCCGAAACCCTGAGCCACCACCATCCCTCCGACGCCGAACCGGCGTCGACGACCAGCAGGGACGGGGGCCGGGCATGAACGCGCACGACATCTGGCAGACGATCTTCAGCTTCGAGAACTATGCCGAACTGCTGCCCCTGGTTTCCAACTCGATCATTGCCGGGGCGATCCTGGGCCTGGTCGGCGGACTCGTGGGCGTCTTCGTGATGACCCGGGACATGGCCTTCGCCGTCCACGGGATCGCCGAACTGTCCTTCGCCGGGGCCGCCTTCGCCCTGCTCATCGGGGCCAATGTGGTGGCCGGCTCCCTGGTGGGCAGCATCGCGGCGTCCCTGGTGCTCGGGCTCATGGGCGCCAACGCGCGGGACCGCAACTCCATCATCGGGATCCTCATGCCCTTCGGGCTGGGGTTGGGCATCCTGTTCCTGTCCCTCTACGAGGGGCGCAGCGCCAATAAGTTCGGCTTGCTCACCGGCCAGATCGTCGCCGTGGACTCCGTCCAGCTGGGGGTCCTGGCGGTGTGCTCGGTCGTGGTGATCGTGGGCCTGCTGATCATCTGGCGTCCATTGATGTTCGTCAGTGTCGATCCCTCGGTCGCCGCTGCCCGGGGGATCCCCGCCGGCCGGCTCTCGGTGGTGTTCATGCTGTTACTCGGACTCGCGGTGGCCCTGTCCATCCAGGTCGTCGGGGCCCTGCTGGTGCTCAGCCTGCTGATCACCCCGGCCGCCGCCGCGATCCGCGTGACCGCGCGCCCGGGCCTGACGGTGGCGCTGAGCATCGTGTTCGCGATGACCAGCGTGGTCGGGGGCATCATGCTCGCCCTGGCCGGACGCTTGCCGATCAGCCCCTACGTGACCACCATTTCCTTCGCGATCTACGTGGTGTGCCGGGTCATCGACTGGCGCCGTTCACGGGTGCGGCGGATCCAGGAAGCGGCACCGCAACTCGCAGCCTAGGCGCCGTCGGCTCCCTGCCGGTTGAGCGTGCACTCGGGGCAGTAGCCGTAGATCTCCACGGTGTGGGAGGCCTCCGTGAAACCGTGCTCGGCGGCGACCCGGGCCGCCCAGGTCTCCACGGCGGGAGCCTGGACCTCGACCCCCTTGCCGCAGGTCCGGCAGACCAGGTGATGGTGGTGGGTCTCGGCCTCGCAGCGGCGGTAGGCGGCCTCGCCCTCGCCGGATCGTACGACGTCGAGCAGCCCGTCCTCGGCCATGGACTGCAGGATCCGGTAGACGGTGGCCAACGAGACCTTATCGCCCTGGTCCTGAAGCAGACGGTGGAGTTCCTGGGCGGAGACGAAGTCCTCCAACCGGCCCATGGCGGCCTCGACGGCGAGCCGCTGCTTGGTGACACGCTGTTCCCGCCCGCGCTTGGGGACGATCTTCTCCGACATGCGTTGCTGTGCTCCTGGAGTCTTGCTTCGGGCCCGACGTGAGGGGTCCTGGGTCGACCGGACGGGCCGCGGACGACTGGAAGAAACAGCTTATCAGCGCGGCGGCGGCGAACTAGGGTGGGGGCATGAAGCTCATCAAACACGGACATGCCTGCATCCGCCTGGAAAAGGGATCACGCGTCATGGTCATCGACCCCGGAACATTCACCGACGTGCCGGCGGCCCTGGCCGGTGCCGAAGCCATCCTGGTGACCCACGAGCACGCCGACCATCTCGACGCGGCGGCCGTCCTGCCGATCGTGGACCGCACCGCAGGGGTGCATGTCTACGCCCCGCGGGAGGTGGTCGATCAACTGCTGGCCCACCCGGCACTCGGGGCGGCGGGGGACAGGATCCACGTGCTGGCCCCCGACGACGTCCGGCAGATCGCCGGGTTCGACGTCCGGGTCTTCGGCGGCCAGCATGCGCTGATCCACCCGCAGATCCCCGTGGTCGCCAATCTGGGGTACCTCGTCGACGGGAACCTGTACCACCCGGGAGACTCGTTCATCGTCCCGAACGGGGTCACGGTGCAGACCCTGCTGGTGCCGCTGCATGCCCCGTGGTCGAAGCTGGCCGAGGTCGTGGACTTCGTGGTGTCGGTCCGGCCGGCCCATGCCTACCCGATCCACGACGGGCTGCTCAACGAGAGGGGGCTGGGGATGATGACCGGGCATGTCACCCGGTTCGGGGCCCGGTACGGCACCGAATTCGAGTACCTGCAGGTCGGGGAGTCCCGCGAGGCCTGAGCGGCCGGGCCCCGGAGCGGCTAGGGCAGGGTCAGGATCCGGGCTCCGTCCTCGGTGATCGCAATCGTGTGTTCGGTATGGGCGGTCCGGCACCCCGTTGCGCTGCGCAACGTCCAGCCATCGGCGTCGGTCACGAGCTGTGAGGTATCTGCCATGACCCACGGCTCCAGAGCGAGCAGCAAGCCGGGCCGGAGCCTGTAGCCCCGGCCGGGGCGCCCGGTATTGGGGACATGCGGGTCCTGGTGCATGGTCGAGCCGATGCCGTGGCCCCCGAATTCGACGTTGATCTGGTATCCGGCCCGGTCCAGAACGGTGCCGATGGCATGGGAGACATCGCCGAGGCGGACCCCGGGGCCTGCCGCGGCAATGCCGGCGGCCAGGGCCGCCTCGGTGGCATCGATCATCGCGACGCTTTCGGCGGGGCGTGAAGAACCCACCACGAAGCTGATGGCCGCATCCGCTGCCACCCCGTCCAGGATGAGGGCCAGATCCAGTGTCAGCAGGTCCCCGTCGGCCAGGGCGTAGTCGTGGGGCAGGCCGTGGAGGACCGCATCGTTGACCGCGGTGCAGATGTAGTGGCCGAAGGGTCCGCGTCCGAAGGACGGCGCATAGTCGACATAGCAGGACCGGGCCCCGGCCTCGGTGATCATCTGCCGGGTCCACCGGTCGATGTCCAGCAGGTTCGTCCCCACGGTGGTCCGGCGTTTCATGGTCTGCAGGATCCTGGCGACCAGGGCGCCGCTGGTCCGGGCCCGGGTTAGCTGGCTGTGGTTCAGGATTTCGATCATGCGGCACTTCTTCCGACTCAGGAGGGTGGGCCAAGAACCAGCCCGGGTCATTCTACGCCGGGATCCTACGGTTCCACCCAGTCGCCGCCGGCGAGGAAGGCCTCGATGACCCCTTCATAGGGGGTGGTGTCGATGCCCGCGCGGTGAAGCCATCCGGGGTCGTAATGTGATCCGGCATAGCGTTCGGCGCCGTCGCAGATCAGTGAGACGACCGATCCTTGCTGTCCGGCGGCCCGCATCCGCGCCACCAGACGCCAGATCTGCCACATGTTCGTTCCCGTGGACGGTCCGGCGTGCAGCCCCGCCCATCCGGAGAGATGGCGCATTGCGGCCACCGAGGCGCCGTCGGGCACGGTCTGGACCAGATCGATCACCGAGGGCACGAAGCTGGGTTCGGGCGACGGCCGGCCGATGCCCTCGATCCGGCTCGGGGTCCCGGTCACAGCCGCCGGGTCACCGCCGTCGTTCCAGGCTTGCCAGGCCGGCAGGAAGGCCGAGCCCTCGGGGTCGCCGACGGCCAACCGGCTCTGATGCTGGTGGTAGCGGATGTAGCGGCCCAAAGTGGCGCTGGTGCCCCCCGTCCCGGCCCCGGCCACGACCCAGGCGGGCACCGGATGCGGTTCGAGTTCGAGCTGGGAGAAGATCGATTCGGCGATGTTGTTGTTCCCGCGCCAGTCGGTGGCCCGTTCGGCGTAGGTGAACTGGTCCATGTAGTGTCCACCGGTTTCGGCAGCCAACCGGCGTGCCTCGGCGTCGACCGCCGAGGCCTCTTCGATCAGGTGGCAGGTCCCGCCCAGCTCACGGATCAGGTCGATCTTCTGCTCCGACGTCGTTGCGGCGACCACGGCCACGAAGGGCAAGCCCAACAGCCGGGCGAAATACGCCTCGGAGACCGCGGTGCTCCCGCTGGAGGATTCCACGATGGTGGTCCGCTCGGTGATCCATCCGTTGACCAGCCCGTAGAGGAACAAGGACTTCGCCAGGCGGTGCTTCAACGAGCCCGAGCGGTGGGTGGACTCGTCCTTCAGGTAGAGCTCGATGCCCCAAACCACCGGCAGGCCGATCCGGTGCAGGTGCGTATCCGCCGAGCGGGCGGTATCGGCTTCCAGGGCCAGGACGGCCTGGTTGACCCAAGCCCGTCCGGCAGGCGGCGGTAGTGTTGGCAGCATCGTTGAATCCACCCGTCCAGCCTACCCGGGCCCGCTTCGGCGGCCGCCCCGGAGCCGGCGGCGGGGCATGAGGGAGGAAGTTCCGACATGGACGTCTTGATCACCACCGAGGCCCTGGCCGCCCGGATCGCCGCCGGGCAGCGCACCGTCATCCTGGATGTCCGGTGGGCGTTGGGTTCGACCACGGGGGAGGAGGACCACCTGGCCGGGCATATCCCGGGGGCCGTGTATGTGGACCTGGAGACCGAGCTGGCGGCCCCTGCCCGCCCGCAAGCCGGTCGCCACCCCCTGCCTGAACCCGCAGCCTTCGCCGCCGCCACCTCCCGCTGGGGGATCGACCCCGGCGATACCGTGGTGGTCTACGACGCCGTGGGCGGGCTGTCGGCGGCGCGGGCCTGGTGGCTGCTGCGGGACGCCGGACTGGCCGAGGTGTTCCTGCTCGACGGCGGATGGGCCGCCTGGCCGGCGGCCGGCGGGGAGGTCGCCACCGGGCCGGTCACCCCGCTACCGGGACGCTGGGTCCCGCACCCCGGGTCGCTGCCGGTCCTGGATGCCGACGGCGCGGCGGCCTTCCCCTCCACCGGGGTCCTGCTCGACGCCCGGGCCGGTGAACGCTTCCGCGGGGAAACCGAACCGGTGGACCCACGCCCCGGGCACATCCCCGGGGCCCTGAACGCCCCCACCGCAGCGAACCTGGACGCGGACAGCAGATTCTTGTCGGCGGAAGCCCTGCGGGAGAAGTTCGCCGCCCTGGGCCCGGCAGCAGGAGGCCCACCGGTAGCCGTCTACTGCGGCTCCGGGGTCACCGCCGCCCACGAGATCGCCGCCCTGGCGATCGCCGGGATCGACGCGGCCCTGTATCCGGGCTCGTATTCGCAGTTTTCCTCCGACCCCGCCCGGGAGGTGGCCACCGGCCCCACCGGCTGACTGGCCCGGGGCCGAGCAGGCCAAGTAGATTCGTGACCACTACCGAAGAGAGGGACACCATGAGCACGCTGTTCAGCAAGATCATCAACGGGGAGTTGCCGGGACGATTCGTCTGGAAGGATCCCGACGTCGTCGCGTTCCTGTCGATCGGACCGATCACCGACGGTCACACCCTGGTGGTGCCGCGCCAGGAGGTCGACGACTGGACCGATATCGAACCCGAGCTGCTCAATAAGCTCAACGCGGTCGCCCGGGTCGTGGGGCGGGCCCAGAAGCGGGCCTTCGGCTCCGAACGAGCCGGCCTGATGGTCGCCGGCTTCGAGGTCCCCCATCTGCACGTGCACGTCTGGCCGACGAACTCGCTGGCCGACTTCGACCTCTCCCGGGCCGATACCGACCCGAAGGAAGCCCACCTGGACGACAATGCCGAACGACTGCGCACCGCACTGCGCGAGGACGGGCATACCGATATGGTGCCGAACCAGTAATCCCGGCCCGCAGTCCCGCCGTCGTCCCTGCCGCGGGGACGACGGCGGGGACGGGCCTTTCGGACCGGCCGGTTAGCTGGTGGTGGCCTGGCGCAAGGCGGTCCGCACCCGCTTCTCCGAGACCGAATAGGCGGTGCCCAGTTCCTGGGCGAACATGCTCACCCGCAACTCCTCGAGCATCCACTTGATCCGGGCCAGGGGCGCGGGGATCCGTGCCCCGGCAGGCACCGCGGCCCGGGCGGCATCGTATTCATCCTCCAACGCCTGGATCGCCAGCATCGCCTGGTGGTCCCGCGCCACGTTCCCGGCCTCCAACTTATCCAGACGCTTGCCGATCGCCTCCAGATAGCGGGGCAGCTGGGAGAGGTGGGCGTAGCCGGTCCCGGCGACGAAGCCCGGGTAGACCAGGTTCTCCACCTGGCTGCGGATATCGGCCAGCGCGTTCACCAGTGCCAGCGAGGAGGCCTTGGAGACCCGTTTGTCCACGCGGCGGGCCCCGGAGAGGACGCGTTCGACGATGGCGGTGACCTTGAAGACCGTGTCGATCAGCTCGGCCCGCACCGACTCGAACAGGGCATCGAACTCCGCCTTGCTGAAGGGCAGTTCCTCAGGGACCAGCCGGTCCAGGGCCGCCAGCGTGCAGTCGGCGATCAGCTTCTCCACCGAACCGTGGGGGTTCTGCGTGAAGACCAGCTTCTCCTGGTTGTTCAGGTGCTCCAATACGTACTTGGCCGGGGAGGGGACCTGAAGCAGCAGCAGCCGGATCACCCCGCCCCGATGGGCCGTGAGCTGTTCATCCTCGTTGCGGAACACCGTCAGCGACACCGTGTCCCCGGTATCGAGCAGACCGGGGAATGCGGTGACTTCCGCCCCCGCCACCGTGGTGCTGACCCGGCGCTCGATCCGGGCCCCGTCGCCGAGCCCTTCGGGCCAGGCGGTCAGCCCGGTCTGCTCCAGCGTCGGCGTCGGACGCTCCCGCGTGGTGGTGCCCGCCCGGCCCCGTCCGGGCCGGGGCGAGGTCCGGGCCCCACCGGTTCCGGCTCCGGAACCGCCCGAGGATTCCTTGCCGTGGCGTTGTTCGGCCTCGCGGGCCGCCGCCAGCAGGGCAGGCCCCGCGCTTCCCAACGAATCGGCCAGGGCCTGGCGGTTCTGCGTCGCCAGGGTTCGTTGCAGGGTGGGCAGGTCGGTGGATTCATCCAGGATCCGGGCCCTGGCATCCACGACCTGGAAAGTGGCCAACAGGTGCCCGGGGATCTTGGACCAGTCCCAGGATCCCGGCGGGATCACCACCCCGCGCATCCGACGCAACACCAGTTCCAGGGAGGGTTCGAGGTCATCGGTCGTGGGGTCGAAATCGGCATTCAGTGCGGTCACCGCCTGCCGGGCCACGTCGGGGGCCGGGACGAAGTTCTTGCGGATGGCCTTGGGCAGGGACTTGATCAAGGCGGTGACCAGTTCTTCGCGGAGACCGGGGATGAGCCAGCGGAAACGTTCGGGGTCCAGCTGGTTCAGGAACAACACGGGCACCCGCACGGTCAACCCGTCGGATTCACCGGCCGACGCGGCCGGGTTGAACTCGTAGGACAGCTCCAGTTCAAGGTCCCCGTGCTGCAGGGTCCGGGGGAAGTCCTCCTGGTTCAGTTCGTCCGCGTCGGCGTTGAAGAGTTCCTCCGGGTCGAAGTCCAGCAGGGTGGGCTCCTCCGCCCGCGCCTTCTTCCACCACCGGTCGAAGTGGCGTTCGGAGACGACGCCGGAACCGACCCGCTGATCGTAGAAATCGAAGAGGTCCTCGTCCGTGGCACCCAGATCACGCCGACGCATCCTGGTTTCGAGTTCGTCGATATCGGCCAGCAGGCGCCGGTTGCGTTGGAAGAACTTATGGTGGGTCTTCCAATCGCCTTCCACCAGGGCGTGCTGGATGAACAGCTCCCGGGCCACGACCGGATCGACGCGCCCATATTGGATGCGGCGCTGGGGGATGACGGTCAGACCGTAGAGGGTGGCCTTCTCGTAGCCCATGACCGAACCCATCTTCCGGGACCAGTGGGGTTCTGAATGCGAATACTTCAACAGGTGCTTGCCGACCTCCTCCACCCAGAGGGGATCGAAGCGGGCGTTGACCCGGGCCCAGAGCCTGCTGGTCTCCACCAGTTCGGCGGACATCACCCATTCGGGGTTCTTCTTGAACAAGGCCGAGCCGGGGAAGATGGAGAACCGGGTGCCGCGGGCGCCGGAATATTCGCGTTTGCGCTCATCCCAGGCACCGATGTGTCCGAGTAGGCCGGCCAGCAGGCTGGTGTGGATCTCCCGTTCCAGCCCTGCCGGGTCCACCGGCCCCGTCGACAGGGTGATGCCCAATGGTTTGGAGAGCTGGCGGAGCTGGGCGAAGAGGTCCTGCCATTCGCGCACCCGCATGTAGTTGATGAATTCCTTTTTGCAGAGCCTGCGGAACGCCGAGGAGGAGAGCTCCTTCTGCTTCTCCTGCAGGTAGGCGTAGAGGTTCAGGAACCCCGAGAAGTCCGAGGTCGAGTCGTCGAAGCGGCGGTGCAGGCCGATGGCATTGGCTCGTTGACCGGTGTCTTCGGAGGGGCGTTCGCGGGGGTCGCGGATGGTCAGGGCGGCGGCCAGGATCATGACCTCCTTGGCGCAGCCGCGCCGGCCTGCCTCCACGATCATCCGGCCCAACCGGACGTCGACGGGGAGCTGGCTGAGCTGCCGCCCGATCCTGGTGACCTTTGCCGAGGCCCCCTCCCCGACAGCGCCCAGTTCGCGCAAGAGTGAGACGCCGTCGTTCACGGCCTTGGAATCCGGGGGCTGGACGAAGTCGAAACCCGCGACGTCGCGGGGGGACTCCACGACCCCCATGGCGGACATCTGCAGGATCACCGCCGCCAGGTTGGTGCGCAGGATCTCAGGGTCGGTGAATTCGGGACGGGCCTCGAAGTCCTCCTGGGAGTAGAGCCGGATGGCGATGCCGTCGGAGACGCGGCCACAACGACCCGACCGCTGGTTCGCGCTGGCCTGGGAGACCCGTTCGATGGGCAGGCGCTGGACCTTCGTGCGGTGCGAATACCTTGAGATCCGGGCGGTCCCGGTATCGATGACGTATTTGATGCCCGGGACCGTCAGTGAAGTTTCGGCGACATTGGTCGCCAGTACCAGACGAGGGTTGGACCCCGGGTGGAAGACCTTGTGCTGTTCCTCCAGGGACAACCGGGCGAAGAGCGGCAGCACCTCGGTGCCTCTCAGCCGGGGGTTGGTCCGCACCCGGGCGCGTAGGGCCTCGGCGGCATCGCGGATCTCGCGCTCGCCGGAAAAGAAGATCAGGACGTCGCCCGGGGCTTCGGCCGCCAATTCGTCCACGGCATCGCAGACCGCGTCCAGCGGGTCCCGATCCTCGTCCGTGTCGTAGTCGTCGTCGTCCTCGCGCCCTTCGGCGGGATTCAGCGGACGGTAGCGCAGCTCCACCGGGAACGTGCGCCCGGAGACCTCGATGATGGGGGCCGGAACGATCTCCTCTCCGCCCTCGGAGGCGGGGGAGCCGAAGTGCGTGGCGAATTTCTCCGGGTCGATCGTCGCCGAGGTGATGATGACCTTCAGATCGGGACGCTTGGGCAGCAGCCGTTTGAGGTAGCCGAGCAGGAAGTCGATGTTCAGGCTGCGTTCGTGGGCCTCATCGATGATGATGGCGTTGTATTTACGCAGCAGCCGGTCATGCTGGATCTCCGCCAGCAGGATGCCATCGGTCATGACCTTGACCTGGGTGGACGCCGACACGTGTCCGGTGAACCTGACCTGGAAGCCGATCTCCGCCCCGAGCTCGACCCCGGTCTCCTCGGCGATGCGTTCGGCCACCGTACGGGCGGCCAGCCGGCGGGGTTGGGTGTGGCCGATCATCCCGCCCTCGCCCAAGCCCAGTTCCAACAGCATCTTGGGAAGCTGGGTGGTTTTGCCGGAGCCGGTTTCGCCGGCGATGACGACGATCTGGTGGTCGCGGATGGCTTCCATGATGTCGTCGCGGCGGGCGCTGACCGGAAGGGACTCGGGATAGGTGATCTTTACAGCCATGGTTGAACCAGTCTAAGGGGGTCCGCTCGACGACGGCGCCCAGCGGCCGTCCGATGCGCTTCCGGAAGTGGTCGGGAGGCCAAGTACGGAATGATACCGAAATGTGGCATGGGACACGTTTTGTCTTCAATGGGCCTCGAGGCGCACAAGGGCGTCCATGGGCCCCTGAGTCATATGGACAATGTGAGTTGATTCACAGGTAGTATCGAGGTGTCTTTAGGCACGAGGTGGTCAAAAGATTGTCGAATCACTCGCAGTGGGGGACGGGATCCGGTGGCAGCAAAGGTGATGTTGACCGGAAATCAACTCGTGACCCGTGAAAGGAAAACACCATGAACGTTTCTCGCGTCGGCAAGCTTGCCGCAGGCCTGATGGCCACCGCATTGCTCGCCACCGCTTGCGGATCCTCGGGAGGGTCCGGGGAGTCCAGCGGATCCGCGGATGCGACCGAGCCCGTGAAGATCGGCATCTCGCAGTACGTGTCCCATCCGTCCTTGGATGCGGTGACCGAGGGCTTCAAGAAGGGGATGAAGGACGCCGGCTATACCGGGGACAAGATCAGCTACGATCTGCAGAACGCTCAGGCGGATGCCTCGACGAACACGGCGATCATGAACCAGTTCTCGCAGGACAACCTGGATCTGGTCCTCGCCGTCGCCACGCCGGCGGCCCAGGCGGCCGCCCAGGCGATCACTGATGCCCCGGTCCTCTTCTCGGCGGTGACCGACCCGGTGGAAGCCAAACTGGTCAAGAGCGTTGAGGAACCCGGCGGAAACGTCACCGGCACCTCGGATAAGAACCCGGTGAAGGAGCAGATGGAACTGCTCAAGGAACTGGCCCCTGACGCCAAGTCCGTCGGGATCGTCTACTCCTCCGGCGAGGTCAACTCCACCGTCCAGGTGAAGTGGGCCAAGGAAGCCGCGGCCGATCTCGACCTGGAGATCAAGGAAGCGGCCATCTCCGCCTCCTCCGAGGTCCAGCAGGCAGCCGAGTCGCTGAAGGTCGATGCCTACTACGTGCCCACCGACAACGCCGTCGTCTCCGCGTTGGAAGGTTTGTTGCAGACCGCGCAGTCCAAGAAGGTCCCCGTCATCGCCGCCGACGGCGAGTCGGTCAAGCGTGGCGCCACGGCCACCTACGGCATCAACTACGAGAAGCTCGGCGTCCAGACCGCCGACATGGCGGTGAAGATCCTCAAGGACGGGGAGAAGCCGGCCGATATGCCCGTGGAGACCTTGACCGATGTCGAACTGTATGTGAACACCGCCGCCGCGAAGAAGGCCGGAGTGGAGATCCCGCAGGACATGATCGACAAGGCCGCCGAGGTCTACAAGAAGTAGCCCGCGCCGATCTTCCGGATCACGGTGCCCGGCCGCCCTCCAGCGGCCGGGCACCCCGCATTCTTCCCTCTCTACCCAAGGATCTCTTCATGCTTACTGCGGTTGAACTGGGCCTGATCTACGCGATCATGGCGCTGGGGGTCTATCTGACCTTCCGCATCCTCGACTTCCCCGACCTGACGGTTGATGGAAGCTTCACCACCGGCGCCGCCGTCGCCTCCATCACCATCGTCAACGGCATGCCGGCACTTTTGGCCACCGGGCTGGCCCTGCTGGCCGGCGCGGCAGCCGGTGTCGTGACCGGTCTGCTGCATACCAAGGGCAAGATCAACGGCCTGCTGGCCGGCATCCTGACCATGATCGCCCTGTATTCGGTGAATTTGCGCATCATGGGCAAAGCCAACGTCCCGCTGCTGGGGGAGGACACCCTGATCTCCCCGCTGCGGGAGGCCCAGCTCACCGGTGGCGTCGTATCCATCCTGATCTTCTTCGTGGTGGCCCTGGTGCTGAAGTTCGTCCTGGACTGGTTCCTGCACACCGACACCGGTCTGGCCATGCAGGCGACCGGTGACAACGAACAGATGATCCGCAGCCTGGGCGTCAGCACCGACAACCAGAAGATCCTCGGGCTGGCCATTTCCAACGCCCTGGTGGGCCTGTGCGGCGCGATGGTCGCCCAGTACCAGGGCTTCGCCGATGTGGGTATGGGTATCGGCCTGATCCTGATCGGTCTGGCCTCGGTCATCATCGGCCAGGCGATCTTCGGGACCCGGAACATCTTCATCGCCACGCTGGCCGTCATCTTCGGTGCCGTCCTCTACCGCGTCTTCATCCAACTGGCCCTGGACGCCGGTCTCGAGCCGAATGACATGAAGCTGATCTCCGCGATCCTCGTGGTCCTCGCGCTCGTTCTGCCGCAGTGGAAGGGCTTCAATAAGTTCGGTCGCCGGATGCGCACCATCAACAACGCCGCGGAGAAGCAGAAGGAGACGGTGTCCTAGCATGCTGGAAGTCAACAACCTGTCCAAGACGTTCTTCGCCGGGACGGTCAACGAGCGCAAGGCGCTACGCAACATCAACCTCCAATTGACCGAAGGCGAATTCGTCACCGTGATCGGCTCCAATGGTGCCGGGAAATCCACTGTCCTGAACATGGTCGGGGGCAAGCTCCAGCCCGACGTCGGCAACGTGAAGATCGCCGGCAAGGACGTCACCAAACTGGCGGACCATGCGCGGGCGAAATACATCGGCCGGGTCTTCCAGGACCCGATGGCCGGCACCGCGCCGAGCATGTCGATCGAAGAGAACATGTCCCTGGCCCTGAACCGCGGAAAATTCCGTGGGCTGGGCCTGGGGGTGACCAAACGACGGCGGGAGCAATTCGCCACTGAGCTCGAATCTCTGGAATTGGGCCTCGAACATCGGCTCAAGGCCAAGGTCGGGTTGCTCTCCGGTGGACAGCGGCAAGCACTTTCGCTGCTCATGGCCACGTTCAGTGGACCTCAGATCCTGTTGCTCGACGAGCACACCGCGGCACTGGACCCGCAACGGGCGGCCCTGGTGGCCCGGCTGACCGAGGAGATCGTCGAACGCCACGGACTCACCACGCTGATGGTCACCCACAACATGGAGCAGGCGCTGCGGTTGGGCACCCGGCTGGTGATGATGCACGACGGGGAGATCATCCTGGATCTCGATGCCGAGGCCAAATCGAAGATGACCGTTCCCGGGCTGCTCAAGGAATTCGAGAAGATCAAGGGCGCCCAGCTCGACGACCGCACCATGCTGCAGTAGGGCGGGGCACCACCAA
>JAKDMV010000175.1 GCA_030452125.1 Micrococcaceae bacterium | reverse complement strand
TGGCCTCCGTGCCGCTGGACGAGCTGCTGACCTCGGCGGTGAACCTCGGCTTCGACGGGCTCAACATCACCCACCCCTTCAAGCAGCAGGTCATCGACCTCCTCGACGACGTCGACCCGGTCGCTCGCAGAATCGGGTCGGTCAATACCGTCGTCATCGACGAAGCGGGGCGGACCACGGGTCACAACACCGACGTCACCGGATTCGCCCGCGGCTTCGAAGCCGGACTCAATGGTGCTGCCAGGGACCAAGTCGTGCAGATCGGTGCGGGCGGGGCCGGACGGGCCGTCGCATTCGCACTGTCGGAACTGGGAGTCAAGGACCTCGTCCTCACCGACATCAGCGCGGAGCGGGCACAGGACCTGGCCGCCGAGATCGGCGACCATGCTCGCGCAGTTCCCATGGCTGAGCTGAAGCCGGCCATCACCTCGGCGGATGGCATCGTCAACGCCACCCCGGTGGGCATGGCAGCCTTCCCGGGAACACCGTTTGATACGAGTCTGCTGGACTCGCAGACCTGGGTGGCCGACGTCGTATACTTCCCACTCGAGACCCAGCTGCTGGCAGAGGCGAAGGGCAAGGGGTGCCGGACGCTCGACGGTTCGGGGATGGCCGTCAATCAGGCGATCGATGCCTTCGAGCTCTTCAGCGGACAGAAGGCCGAACCGGCGCGGATGCGCGAGACCTTCCTGTCTTTCGGCGCCTGAGGTCAGTCTCCCAGGATTTCCTTGACCGCACGATCAATGAACTCAGTGTCAACGGGGTTCGCCCCGATACCGGCGAAGTGGCCCCAGACCCCGGGTATCTCTCTGAATTCGCTGCCCTTGATGAACCCGCTTGCTCGCTTTTCCTCTTCCGGAGCGAAGTAGCGGTCCTCGTGAGCCGGCATCTGGATGAGTCGCGCCTTGATGGCACCGAGCGCCTTTTCAGTGTCACCGCCGAAGCCAGTCGTGTTGCCCACGTCCCCATGCTTCCAGGTCCACAGCATGGTCAGCAGGTTGTTGGCATCGCGCTGGAGGAAGTGTCCTTCCCAGAAGCCGACAAGGAAGTCGTCGAGGGTCGCATACCCGAGCTGGCGCCACTCCTCGTCCCAGTAGAACTGTGCGGACAGGCCCCAGCCCGAGTAGACACGGGCGAATGCGCGAAGGCCGACGTCAGGCTGCTGGTTGTACCATCCGTTGTGCCAAGCCGCGTCGGCGGTGAGCGCGGCTTCCAGCGAGTTCAGGAAGACGATGTTGTTCGGGGAGGTCTTGGTCGACCCGCAGAATGGGATCAGTCCGTCCATCATGTCCGGGTACTGCACGCCCCACTGATATGTTTGGCCGGCACCCATGGACCATCCCAGCACGAGTCGCAGGTGCTCGATGCCGAAGTGTTCAGTCACGAGCTGGTGCTGCGCCCTGACGTTGTCATAAAACGTGCAGTCAGGGAATCGAGCCCCATTGCGCGGCTTCGGTGTGTTGCTGGGCGACGATGATTCGCCGTTGCCGAACAAAGCCGGAATGATGATGAAGTACTTCGCCGGGTCCAGGCCCATGCCTTCACCGACCAGCCAGAAGTTGTCATCAATGAACCCCGAATACCAGGTGGGGTAGACGATCGCGTTGCTCTTCTCAGCGTTGAGTTCTCCGAATGTTATGTATGCCAACTTCGCAGACTCGATGGTCATCCCGGACTGGAGTTCGAAGTTACCGAGCTCGTAGATCTCGTAGTTGCTTGTCATGATCAGCCAGCCTTCTCAATATGGGGCCGTCAGGTCTGGAGATCAGATCATGTGGCCACGAGTGCTCAGCCTGGCGACGCAGAGCTGCATCGAGCAGGTAGACCTGCAGTTCGCCTCAATCGCCAGAACCGGACTGCGATACAGTCCGCTAACTGCAAACTAGCAGGATTCCGGGTGAAAGCAGAGTCTGTAGTCGCGGTTGTCATGCGGGTGGGGTCGTCAGAGACCGTTGATAGAACCCTGTGTTCTACTGGTGAAGCTCACTCCGCGCTCTTCTGCTTCCGATATTCCCGGATATAGGTGATGACAAAGATGCCGAGGATGATCGCCAGCGTCAGCCACAGGGCGTATTTGTCGACGACCTTGAGCACATCGACGGCGGTCTCACCCAGCTGATAGCCCAGCGTCGTCCAGATCAGGGTGAAGATCAGGCAGCCTAGGAGATCGGCGATGAGGAACAGCGACAGCCGCATCCGCGTCCAACCGGCTACGAGGTAGACGAGGGTTCCCGGCACACCCGGGCAGCGCGAGACGATGGTCATGAGGAACAGGGCCCAGTTGGGGATCCGCTTGAGGGACTCGATGCGTTTGAGCTGGCGCTCGTTCTGCGCGAAGAGCCGCAGCACGCCGTCGCCCCATCGCCGGCCGGCCAGCCAGAACGCCCAGTCGAGCTTCGCCATGCCGATGAAACCGGCGACCACGACCAGCCACAGCGGAATCTCACCGACCCGGGCGTAGGCACCGGCCGCGACGACAGCGGTCTTCGCACCATTGATGAATTCCTGCACGACCGGCGCGTTCACCAGCATCCACGGGCGGAGCGGCATCAGCCCCAGGTAGACGAGCGGGACTCCGATGATGAGGAAGAGCAGCAGTTTGTCCAGGCCCGAGGCCTTGCCCTGCCACGGTTTGAACGCCGCCCAGGGATTCTCCTTTTCAGGCTCGGCAGCCCCGTTGCTCACCTCGCCGGCCGCCTCGCCGGCCGCCTCGCCGGC
>JAKDMV010000174.1 GCA_030452125.1 Micrococcaceae bacterium | reverse complement strand
GGTCCCACAGCAGGCCCAACGGGCGGGAATCGGAGCCCCGCGACAACAGATACAGCGCCGCCACCGCGATCATCCCGGCCCATAGCCCGGCGTCCCCTAGCCCACGCACCACGCTCCACGCTCCCCCGGACGTCGTCCGGTCCTGCCCCAGGAAGAGGAACAGTGCCAGCAAACCACCGCAGATGCCGATGAACACGGCCCAGCCGATCCACCCGATGAACGTCTCCATCCGGCGCAGCAATGCTGCCTGCCGGCGGGCGTGGTGGATCTCCTCGGCGGAGTGGGTGATCATCGGTCCGGTCGTCCAATGCCCCGCTTGGCGGAGCAGATCCTTACGGATCGCCGCGATTTCGTCGTCTCGTCGGGCACGCTCCCGCCGGTGGATGGCGGCCTGCCGCAGGGCCAGCCAGATCACGGCGGCCAGCAGGAACAGCAGGAAGCCGGCACCCTGCAGGACATAGACCACCGGTGGTTTCGGGCCGCGCAACACCCATCCGGCACCCAGGACGACGGCGAAGGAGAGCAGGAGGGCGAATCCGGCGGCCAGGGAACCCAGGATGAAGGGGCCACGGCCGTTCCAGCCCAGGTACTTCCGTTCGTCCTCGGAGGCGACTGCCGACGGACCCATTTTTTCCGATCGCGCCGCCGATTCGGCGTTGACCAGCAAGGCCACCAACGTCAGCGCCAGTGCGAGCATGACGACGACGGCCGCCGACGCTCCGGAGCGGGCTCCGCGGGCGGTCCCCGGATCCGCGATCCCTGCGGCCAGCACCGCGGCCAGCAGGCCGGCGCAGACCACCAGATAGACCACATGGCGACGCGGCACGTCACCGGCGACCTGGGCCTGGGGTTTGATGATCCATCCGCAGCCGCCGACGGTCAGCAGCACGGCCAACCCGGCCGCCACCGGCCAGACGATTCCCGCCCAGTCAGCCGCCCCGGCATCCTGCCGCCACCCGTCGGCATGATCGAATGCCAGGATCGCCGCCAACCAGGCCAGCGCCGCCCCCGCATGCAGGCGGCGCAACCGGCCCATGCCAGAACCCACCAGCCACAGGTCGCGTTGGGCCAACAACGGGCCCCCGGGCTGCACCGCCGCCCCCTGGTCCGGCGGCACGCGCCCGGGGCGGGCGGGGCCGGTCAAATAGCGGGTACGACCCAGCATCGGCAGCACGACGACGGCGGCCAATGCCAGCAACGGCATGCCCAGCAGCAGGGCGTCCCGGGTGCCGGGGCCCCATGCGGCCAACGGTGACAACATCAGTCGCGCCCCCGGACAGCTCAGTTCCACCCCGGCCCCGACGGCCGAGGTCGCCGTGGCAAAGCATTGGCGGCCGATCATGTCCAGGGCGACGGTGGCCGCGGTGGTGACGAACAGCAGACTGAGCAGCAGCCCGTAGAGCCGCATGGTGCCGGCGCCACGCCCGGTGCTGATGGTGCGGGCGATCCACCGGTGCCCTCCGTCGGCGGCGTCCTCGGTCCGGGGTGTTTCGCCGGTGCCGATCTGGCGGCGCGACCAGTAGGCCGTGTTCGCCAGTCCGTAGGGAGCCAGCGCGAACCAGAGGAGTTTGACCAGCGCATCACCGATCCGGCCCAGGGACGGGATCCCGGTGAACCGGGACAGCCGGCCCCAGGCGTAGGCTTCCACGCGTCGGTCGGTCGGGGCGTCTACGGGGGCCGGGAAGCGATAGGTGGAAAATCCTGCGAGCTGATCCCCACGGATGGTTTTCACCCGTTGCGGCGTCGTTTCGAGCATTTCGTAGTTCGGGGTGTTCAACACCCCATGAATGCGCAATTCCAGTAGTTCGTGCGCGCTGCCTGGTTCGTCCCCGTCGGTTCCCATTTTGGCCCCTTCCGCCTCCTGCCCACGAGGCCAGTGAACCACGATCCAGCGGGTTTCGTCTTCGAAGCCTCCAGCACTCGAGGTGGCGGGGGTGCGGACAGCGGCTTCAGGAGTTGAGCAGCTCGATCCGGTTCAGGACGTCCTGAAGGGCCATGTCGAATTCCTGCTCGTTCCAGCTCTCCGCCAAGAGCGTCTGCATGCGGTGGATATTCGGGTATCCGCCGAGGTCGACGCCGTGGCTCTCCTGGGCCGCCGATTCGGGCTGTGTGCCTTCCCCCTCAAGGGAGACATGGAGCAGGAGGTTTCCCAGGAGGAAACTGCTGAAGGATTGATATGCGTCGGCGGCATCCCGATCGGAAAATCCAGAGCTGGTGAGTGCAGCCAGGAAGGATTCGATCCACGCGAGGCTGCGCAGCGGCGGCCTGATCCATGGGGCGCCCGTCGGACGGGTGGCGAGGATGGGAAAGACCTGTGGGTAGGCCACGGCCAGTTTCCTTAGCCCGTGGGCCAGCCGGACCAAATAATCCTGCCATCCCTGGCGTGGATCGACAAAGACGTCGGGATCCTCCTGGAGTTCCATCAAAATCCGCTCGACGACGCCGTCCAACAGATCCTCGCGGGATGGCACATAACGGTAGAGAGCCATGGCTTCGACACGCAGTTCCTGCCCGAGCCGGCGCATGGTGAGGCGCCGCAAACCATGTTCCTCGATGAACTCAGCCCCGGTGTCGAGGATCAATTCCCGACTCAGTGGCGCCCTGCCGCGCTCGACAGCGCTTGGAGCCGTTTCCGGTGCCACGAAACCCCCTGATATGAATCGTCGCCTGCCAGTCTACGACGCGGGATGCCGCCTCGGCCCGGCAGCTTGGCTGCCAG
>JAKDMV010000064.1 GCA_030452125.1 Micrococcaceae bacterium | reverse complement strand
CAGTCGTCCAACGGGCGCGGAAGGCGCATGCGCCGCTGGATCCTCGGGGCTTCACCGACGGCAAAGATCTCGGACTTGGACACCTCCATCACCTGGGGCATGAGGCGTTGGTACTCGTCGGCCAGTTCGCAGCTGGCCCGGATGGACTCCCGCAGGAGTTCACCTTCGATCACGAACAGCAGCGTGCACCGTGGCATATGCGTTCCTTCCTTGGCGCCGGTTCCATAGTGGGGCAAGCCTAGGGAGCGGCAACGGCCCGGAACAGGGGGGACCCCGGGCTGTGGAAAACCCACCACGGAACGGCGCCGGGGCAGACATGCGGCAGGGGGGAAGGCTACCGTGGAGGCATGGCTACCATCGACATCACCGAAGACCAGTTCCAGCAGACCATCCAGGACAACGATATTGTCTTCGTTGATTTCTGGGCTTCCTGGTGCGGGCCCTGCAAGCAGTTCGCCCCGATCTTCGCGGCGGCTTCGGAAAAGCACGAGGGCATCACCTTCGCCAAGGTGGATACCGAAGCCGAGCAGGGGCTGGCCGCGGCAGCGGGAATCACCTCGATCCCCACGCTGATGGCCTTCCGGGACCGGGTGCTGGTGTTCTCCCAGCCCGGGGCCATCGGGTCCTCCCAGTTCGATGACCTGATCGAGGCGGTCAAGGGCATCGACATGCAGGAAGTCCATGCCCAGCTCGCCGAGCAGACCCCCGGCCAGTAGCACCGCGACGGCCCTCCGCGGGGCGTCGGGCCACCGTTCGGGGCTGATATGTTGTGGATCACAGATGTTTGGACCGCAACCCCTGAAAGGTGCCGTCGATGATGGATACCGACAACCCAGCCAGCGCCGATTCCTACACCCACGGGGGGAACACCCCCGCGGTCCTGGAACAGAGTATCGGGGAGAACTTCAGATCCGTGGCGGCCCGGTTCCCGGATCATCCGGCGGTCCTGGAAGCCTCGACCGGACGCAGCTGGACCTATGCCCAGATGGACCGGGCCACCGACCAGCTCGCCCGGGCCCTGATCTCCGCGGGCATCGGCGTCGGCGACCGGTTGGGTATCTGGAGTCCGAACTGCGCCGAATGGACGTTGCTGCAATACGCGACCGCCAAGGCCGGGATCATCCTGGTGAACGTGAACCCGGCCTACCGGCTGGAGGAACTCTCCTTCGTCGTGGGCCAATGCGGCATGCGGGCCCTGGCCGTCGCCCCGTCGGACCAGAGCAGTGACTACACCTCGATGGCCCGGACCGTGGCCGGACAGGACAACCCCCTGCAGGAACTGATCCACCTGCCGCGCCCCGAGGGCATGGAACCGCGCGGCGGAGACCCCGCGGCGGATGCCGCCCGGAACCCCGGACGGGAATTCACCTGGGATTCCTTGCTGGAAATGGCCGGCCAAACACCGCAGGCGCACCTGGAAACGATCCTGGAATCGCTGGACCCCCATGAGGCGATCAACCTGCAGTACACCTCGGGGACCACGGGATTCCCCAAGGGTGCGACCCTGAGCCACCACAACATCCTGAACAACGGCTTCCATATCGCCGAGCTGCTCGGCTACACCGAGAACGACCGGGTGGTGCTTCCGGTCCCGTTCTTCCACTGCTTCGGGATGGTCATCGGCAACCTGGGGGCCCTCTCCCACGGGGCGGCCACCGTCCTGCCGGGCCGGGCCTTCAAACCGGATGAAACCCTGCAGGCCGTGCAGGACCACGGAGGCACCAGCCTGTATGGGGTACCGACGATGTTCATCGCCGAACTCGCCCTTCCCGACTTCGCCGACTACGACCTGGGCACCCTGCGCACCGGGGTGATGGCCGGGGCGACCTGCCCGGAGGAGGTCATGGAACGGGTGATCTCCGAGATGAACATGGCCGAAGTGGCCATCTGCTACGGCATGACCGAAACCTCCCCGGTCTCCACGATGACCCGCACCGATGATTCCCTCGAACGCCGCACGCAAACCGTGGGCCGGACCATGCCGCAGCTCGAATCCAAGATCGTCGACCCGGTGTCGGGGGACGTGGTTCCCCGGGGATCGACCGGTGAGTTGTGCACCCGCGGCTACGCGGTCATGAAGGGCTACTGGAACGAACCGGAGAAGACCGCCGCAGCCATCGATCCGGACGGGTGGATGCACACCGGGGACCTGGCCTCGATGGACCAGGACGGCTACGTCCGCGTCGAAGGGCGCATCAAGGATCTGATCATCCGCGGCGGCGAGAACGTCTCGCCCCGGGAGATCGAGGAGTTCCTCTACCGCCATCCGGATGTCCAGGACGTCCAGGTGATCGGGGTGCCCGACCAGAAGTACGGGGAGGAGATCATGGCCTGCATCATCCTGCATGAAGGGGCGCAGGAGATGACCCTGGAAACGGTCCGCGAATACTGCACCGGTCAGATCGCCCACTATAAGATCCCCCGCTACGTGCAGATCCGCAGCAGCTTCCCGATGACGATCTCGGGGAAGATCCGCAAGGTGGAGATGCGCCAGGAAGCGATCCGGATGGTGGCCGGGGACTAGCCGCGCCGACCCGGCTCAGCGGCCCCGGTGGTCCATCGGGGCCAGCCGGGGCCCGAAGGACGGTTTGCGGAATCCGGACAGCCCGATCAGCCGGACCACGCGTTGGCGATGCCCGGCGAAGGGGGCCAGCAACCGGAGCATCCCGGCGTCGTCGGTGGACTTCCCGGCCAGGGCATGGCCGATGTAGGCGGCCAGATGGAAATCGCCGACGGATACCGCATCGGGGTGCCCATGGCTGCGCTGCAGGGTCTCGGCGGCGGTCCACGGGCCGATTCCGGGAACCGACTGCAGCGTGGAGCCCGGGTTGCGGGCGAGCTCCACGGCACCGAGCCGGTTGATTCCGGCGGCCGCTTCGGCGGCCCGCAGAACGGTGCGACGGCGTGAGTCATCCACCCGGGCCCGATGCCAGTCCCAGCCGCCGATCAGGCGCAGCCGGTGGGCTCCGGGGGCGATGGCCAGGCCCTCGGGCGCCGGACCGGGAGCCGGTTCGCCGAAACGCGAGACCAGATACCGCCAGGCGTGGCGTGCTTCGATGGTGGTGACCTTCTGTTCCAGGATGACCGGCACCAGGGCATCGAAGACCCGGCCGGTCGAGGGCAGGCGCAAGCCAGGGTTCCGCCGTCGTGCCTCGGCGATCCAGTGTGGAAGCTCATGCCGGGCCCCGGCGTCGAAGCCCGACCAGTCATCGGCTGCGCCCAGCAGTGCCGGAGCGCAGAGCACGGCCTGCTGGGCCCCGGGCCCCCAGGCCCGCACGGAGAATTCCGGTCCGGGGCCGTGGCCACCGGATTCCAGGGGGCTTCCACGGTCCCGCATCACCAGCAAGGTGGCGGGGCCCTGGCCGGTCTCGAAGCACAGCCAGGCCAGACCCGGTCCCACACGGGTGCACGGATCGTGGGTGCCACGCTGGAGGACTCCGAGCGTCGTTGCCAGGTCGTATCCGGCCGGGGCGGACCACCGCCGGTGGGCATCCGGGGCGTCCACCGGGCCGGTGGGACGCAGCAGGGCCGCCGACGTCGGGAGGCCCGCAGCAGGGGTGGAGGTCATCCCCCGATGATCCCACCCGGACGCCCCAGGACCCAGCCGAAGGCCCGGGCGCACTCCATGACTCCGGGTTGCGCCGGACCCGGGGGCCCCGTGGGCCCGGCGGTAGAGTCGGCCTATGAAATACGCGGAATCCGTTCTGGAACTGATCGGCAACACCCCGTTGGTGAAACTGTCCAAGGTCACCGACGGCCTCCGGGCCACCATCCTGGTGAAGGTGGAGTACCTGAACCCGGGGGGCTCCATCAAGGACCGGATCGCGTTGAAGATGATCGAGGACGCGGAGGAATCCGGGGAACTGGCCCCCGGGGGGACGGTGGTCGAACCGACGTCGGGGAACACCGGCGTCGGACTGGCCCTGGTGGCCCAGGCCAAGGGCTACCAGACGATCTCCGTGGCCCCCGACAAGGTCGGTGCCGAAAAGCTCGATGTGCTGCGCGCCTACGGCGCCGAGGTCGTGGTGACCCCGACCGCGGTGGCACCGGAATCACCCGAATCCTATTACGGGGTCTCCGACCGGCTGGTCCGGGAGATCCCCGGGGCCTATAAACCCGACCAGTTCTCCAACCCCGCCGCCCCCGCCAGCCATTACGCCTCCACCGGCCCCGAGATCTGGAAGGACACCGACGGGAAGCTGACCCATGTGGTCATCGGCGCCGGTACCGGGGGCACCATCACCGGTACCGGTCGCTACCTCAAGGAGGTGTCGGCGGATCGGGCCACCGGACAGGTCAAGGTCATCGCCGCCGACCCCGACGGCTCCGTCTATTCCGGGGGCACCGGACGGCCCTATTTCGTCGAAGGCGTCGGGGAGGACATGTGGCCGGGCAACTACGACCCCTCGATTCCCGACGAGGTCATCGCCGTGGACGACGCGGATTCGTTCGCGATGACCCGCCGGTTGGCCCGGGAGGAGGGCCTGCTGGTCGGGGGCTCCTCCGGCATGGCGGTGGTGGCGGCCCTGGAAGCGGCGAAGGACCTGGACGAGGACGCCGTCGTGGTGGCCATCCTGCCCGACGGCGGACGCGGCTACCTGGCGAAGATCTTCAACGACTCCTGGATGAAGTCCTATGGATTCATCACCGACGGCGAGGAGGGGACCGTGGCGCAGGTGCTGGCCGGCAAGACCGGCGCCCTGCCGGAGCTGATCCATACCCACCCGGGGGAGTCGGTGCGCGACGTCATCGACATCATGAACGAATACGGGGTCTCGGTGCTGCCCGTGCTCACCGCCGAGCCCCCCGTGCGCCTGGGCGAGGTCGTCGGCAGCGTCGACGAACGTGAACTCACCGCACTGCTCTTCTCCGGCGAAGCGGCCCTGACCGAGGCCGTCGCCGGGCATATGGGCGCCCCCATGCCCCTGATCGGGGCCGGAGAGACGATCGGAGCGGCCCGAACCCGACTCCAGGAGGCCAACGCCCTGCTGGTCACCCACCATGGGGCCCCCGCGGGGGTGCTGACCCGGCAGGACCTGCTGAACCACCTGAACCACTGACCCAGCCCATCCCAGCGAAAGGTAGAACCCCCATGAGCAGCCCGACGAGCGGCTTCAATACCCGTGCCATCCACGCGGGACAGGCCTTCGAACCGCGCACCGGCGCCGTCGTGCCCCCCGTGCATTTCTCCACCACCTATGCCCAGGACGGCATCGGCGGGTTGCGTGACGGCTACGAATACGGCCGCGGCACCAACCCGACCCGCGATGCGCTGCAGGAACAGCTGGCGGCCGTGGAAAACGGAACCCATGCCTTGACGTTCGCCTCCGGTCTGGCCGCCGAGGATTCGCTGATCCGTGCGCTCACCCGCCCCGGGGACCACATCGTGTTGGGCAACGACGCCTATGGCGGCACCTACCGGCTGATCTCGGGCATCTTCGGGGACTGGGGCATCGGCAACACCGCCGTGGACATGGCGGACCCGCAGGCACTGGCCACCGCGATCGCCGCGCATCGGACGGCACTGGTGTGGTTGGAAACGCCCTCGAACCCGATGATGAAGATCACCGACATCGCCGCCGTCGCCCGGGCCACGCACGACGCCGGGGCCCTGCTGGTGGTGGACAACACCTTTGCATCGCCCTACCTGCAGCAGCCGTTGGACCTGGGTGCGGACGTGGTGGTCCACTCGACCACCAAATACATCGGGGGCCACTCCGACGTCGGGGGTGGGGCGGTCATCGTCAAGGAGGCCGGGCTGGCGGAGAAGATCGGCTTCCTGCAGTTCGCGGCCGGCGCGGTCAACGGTCCGCTGGATGCGTTCCTGACCACCCGTGGGCTGAAGACCCTGGGCGTGCGGATGGATCGGCATTGCCACAACGCCCAGGCCGTCGCCGAATGGCTGCAGGGCCGACCCGAGGTGGAAAAGGTCCTCTATCCGGGTCTGGCGGAGCATCCGGGCCACGAGTTGGCGGCGCGCCAGATGAGTGGCTTCGGGGGGATGGTCTCGGTGCAGTTCACCGGCGGCGAGGCCGCGGCCCGGAAGATCGCCGAGTCCACCCGGGTCTTCACCCTGGCCGAATCGCTGGGCGGCATCGAATCGTTGATGAACTACCCGTCGGAGATGACCCACGCCTCGGTCAAGGGCACCGAGCTGGAGGTTCCGGTGAACCTGCTGCGCCTGTCCTGCGGGATCGAGGACGTCGAGGACCTGATCGCCGATCTCGACCGGGCCTTCAGCCGGTTATAGGCCGACCGGCCCGGCCGCCTGCCCCGCCGGGACAGGCGGCCGGGGCCACTGCTTCCTAGTCCCCGGTCGACGAGGCAGGGTTCTCCTCCTCGAGCCAGGAGCGGATGGACTCCGCGTCGGCATTGAGCAGGGGAGGGGACGTATGGGTGGTGCGGGTCGTCTCCTCGGCGGTGGCCGCGTCGAAGAAGCGCAGCGGCGGGCCGGGCAACTGGATCGTCCCGAGCACCGGATGGTCGACGTCGACCAGCAGGCCCTGGGATTCGACCTGGTCCCAGGCGTAGACCTCGTCCAGGGTCCTGACCTTCCCGGCGGGGACCCCTGCCTCGTTCAGCTTCTCCAGCAGGTCGGCCGGGGCATAGGCGCTGAAGGCATCCTCGATCACGGTGATGAGCTTCTCGCGGTGGTGGACCCTCTCGGCGTTCGTGGCGAAATCGGGGTCGTCGCCGTCG
The DNA here is from genome assembly GCA_030452125.1 of Micrococcaceae bacterium. Classification (GTDB taxonomy): domain Bacteria; phylum Actinomycetota; class Actinomycetes; order Actinomycetales; family Micrococcaceae; genus Arthrobacter_H. Next base: position 10,533 of record JAKDMV010000064.1, on the reverse strand, counting down.
AGGCCGAAGGCCCCGGTCAGCGCCTTCCAGAGCTTGTTGCTGCCGACGCTGATCTGGACGTTGCCGCCGCGGCAGGCAAACAGCCCGTAGGGGGCGATCGAGGGGTGGTGGTTGCCCTGGGCTCTCGGGACCTCCCCGGCGACGGTCGCCCGGGTGCCCTGGAAGGCGTGCACCCCGATGGCCGACGCCAGGAGCGAGGTCCGCACCACCTGGCCGCGTCCGGTCTTCTCCCGTTCCAGCAGTGCCGCGAGCACCCCGTAGGCGCCATACATGCCCGAGAGCAGATCGGTGATCGGCACCCCGACCCGTTGGGGGTCATCGGGGCCCGACCCGGTCAACGACATCAGCCCCGCCTCGCCCTGGACGATCTGGTCGTAGCCGCTGCGCCGGGCCTCCGGCCCGTCGTGGCCGAAACCGGTGATCGAGAGGATGACCAACCGGGGATTGAGCTCCTGCAACGCCTCCATGGAGAACCCCAAGCGGGTGAGCACCCCCGATCTGAAGTTCTCCAGCAGGGCATCGGACCGGCGGATTAGCGCGGTCAACGTCTCCCGGCCCTCCGCGGATTTCAGGTCCAGGGACAGCGATTCCTTATTGCGGTTGCAGGACAGGAAGTAGGTGGCCTGGGGGTCGTCCTCGGGTCCGACGAAGGGCGGGCCCCAGCTCCGGGTGTCGTCCCCGGTGCCGGGGGTCTCGATCTTGATGACCCGGGCCCCGAGGTCACCGAGCATCATGCCGGCGTGGGGTCCGGCCAGTGCCCGGGTCAGGTCCAGGACGGTGTATCCGGCCAGCGGTCCGCCGGCGGTGGAGGGGGACGAAGCGTTCGTGGGGGACATGAAGTCTCCTTTCGGGACGGGGAGGGGACCTAGCGCAGGGACGGGGCCCGGTCGGCGACGACGGGAAGACGGGTCCCGGCGTCGAACTCCATGACCTTCCGGCCTCCGATGAACACCTGCTGCGCCCGTTGCATCACATCCAGCGGATCCCCGGACCACAACACCAGATCCGCGTCCTTGCCCGCCTCGATGGACCCCAGGCGGTCGGCCAGGCCGAGCACGCGGGCCGGGTTGATGGTGATCGAGCGCAACGCCGTCACCGGGTCCAGCCCCTCCTTCACTGCCAGGGTGCACTGGTGGACCAGGAAGTTGATGGGCACCACCGGGTGGTCGGTGATCACGGAGATCTCCACCCCGGCGTCGTGCAGTTTGCCCGGGTTCGCCAGGGAGCGTCCGCGGAGTTCGACCTTGGATTTGGTGGTGAACAACGGGCCGATCAGCACCGGGATGTTCCGTTCGGCCAGCAGATCGGCGATCAGGTGGGCCTCGGTGCCGTGGTCGATGACCAGGTCGTACCCGAATTCCTCGGCCAGACGGATGGCGGTGGCCACATCGTCGGTGCGGTGGCAGTGCTGACGCCACGGGATCTCCCGGCGCAGCACCATCGCCAGGGCCTCCAGCCGCGGGTCGATGGCTTCGGGGTCGGCCTTGGCCATGTAGTTCTGCGCCTCGATGAAGGCCTTGCGGATCACCATGGCCGTCCCCAGCCGGGTGGAAGGGGTCTGTTTCTTCTCCCCGTAGACCCGTTTGGGGTTCTCACCCAGGGCTGATTTCAGCCCGCTGGGGGAGCGCAGCACCATCTCGTCGATGTAGCGGCCATGGGTGTGGATGGCCACCGCCAGACCGCCCACCGGGTTCCCCGAGCCGGGGTTGACGTTGACCGTGGTGATGCCCCCGGCCAGCGCATCGTCGAAGCCGGGGTCGAAGGGGTCCACCGCGTCGATGGCGCGGACCGCCGCCATGATCGGGTCGGTCATCTCGTTGACATCGGCGCTGGCGTCGCCTTCGCCCTCGGGGTGCATACCCAGGTGGACGTGGGCGTCGATGAAGCCCGGCAGCAGCCATTGGCCGTCCGCGTCGACGATCTCCGCATCGGAGGGAACGACGATATCGGGGCCGCTGGCCTCGATCCTGCCGTCACGGACGACGACGGCCCCGTCGTAGGGTTCGGCCTCGATGGGGACGACGTGTGCGTTGATGATGGCCAGCAGACTCATGGGTGAAGCCCTTTCGGAGCGGAGACGGGATGCCCCGAGCCTATCGCCCCGCCGTGAGCTGCGACACGGTAGGGCCTGCTACTTCGGGGGACGGGTGCGCAGGGCGCGGCGCTGGGCCTTGCGCTCGGCCCGGGCCGCCCGGGACTGCTCCTTGAAATAGGCCAGGCTCGGCGGCAGCCAGAGCAGGACGACGCCGATGAGCAGGGTCGCCCCGATGACCCCCAGTCGCGGGCCGCGCAGGATCAACGGCACCCCGCCGATGAGTCCGACGGTGGTCAACCAGGCCCGCCCGGCCAGTTTCCCGCGGGCCAGGCGCCAGGCACCGTAGCCGACGCCCAGCCCCAGCAGGGCCAGCAGCACCCCCAGGGCCACGAGGCCCGAGGGGCCCCGGTCCTCCAACAGTTTGGAGTTCCCCCACGAGGCGATGCCCAGCCCCAGCAGAGCGGCAGCCAGCACGGTCCACCAGCCGACGGCCAGGCGCAGGGTCAGGGGTAGTTTCTCCACGCCTGCCAGCCTACTGGGTGTGCCCAACCGCACAGCGTCCGGCCCGTCCTCACGCCGGTCCCTGCTGTAGACTGGGATCTCACCGATATCCGGCTTCCCTCGCATCCTGCCCAATTCTTGAGGCAGGAGCTCATCGTGTGTGAGTCCGCAAAACAGCGGGCAGTTCCTTCATAGGGGAGCGGCCGGACTGGTGTTTGAGTCCGAATGTGCCGCGGATCCCGTCTCGAACCGAGCCCCGGGTTATCCGCCCCTATGAATGAGGTAATGCCCCGTGTCTTCAGACATGTCCACCAACACGCCCGAATCCGCCTCCGAAGAGACCCCGGTGAAGTTCTCCGACCTCGGGATCGATGGCCGCGTCCTGGCCGCCGTCGAGGACCTCGGCTACGAGACCCCGACCCCGATCCAGGCCGCCACCATCCCGATGCTCCTGGACGGCCGCGACGTCGTCGGGTTGGCCCAGACCGGCACCGGCAAGACCGCGGCCTTCGCGATCCCCGCCCTGTCGAGGATGGCCGAACTGGCCGACCAGAACGGTACCGCCCGCAAGACGCAGGTGCTGGTCCTGGCCCCGACCCGCGAACTCGCGTTGCAGGTCGCCGAGGCCTTCACCTCCTACGCCAAGCACATGGGTGACTTCACCGTGCTGCCCGTCTACGGCGGATCCCCCTACGGCCCGCAGCTCTCGGCGATGCGCCGCGGGGCGCAGGTCGTCGTGGGCACCCCGGGCCGCGTGATCGACCACATCAACAAGGGGTCCCTGGACCTGTCGCATCTGCAGTACGTCGTCCTGGACGAAGCCGACGAGATGTTGCGCATGGGCTTCGCCGAAGAGGTCGACAAGATCCTCGAGGCCACCCCCGAGGAGAAGCAGGTGGCCCTGTTCTCGGCCACGATGCCCGGCTCCATCCGCCGGATCTCCAAGCAGTACCTGCGCAACCCGCAGGAGGTGTCGGTGAAGTCCTCCACGACCACCGGCAAGAACACCCGTCAGCGCTACGTCCAGGTCATGGGCGCGCATAAGCTCGACGCGATGACCCGGATCCTGGAATCCGAGGCCCATGAGGGCGTCATCGCCTTCGTGCGCACCAAGATGGCCACCGAGGACCTGGCCGATAAGCTCAAGGCCCGCGGGTTCACCACGGCCGCCATCAACGGCGACATCCCGCAGCAGCAGCGTGAGCGCACGGTCGAGAACCTGCGCAGCGGCAAGATCGACATCCTGGTCGCCACCGATGTCGCGGCCCGCGGCCTCGATGTCGAGCGCATCAGCCACGTCTTCAACTACGACATCCCGCACGACACCGAATCGTACGTGCACCGGATCGGCCGCACCGGCCGTGCCGGCCGCCAGGGTGACGCGATCCTGTTCATGACCCCGCGCGAGAAGCACATGCTGCGCTCCATCGAGCGGGCCACGCGCCAGCCGGTCGAGGCCATGACCCTGCCCAGCATCGACATCGTCAACGACAAGCGCCTGGAGCGCTTCGCCGGACAGATCTCCGAGACCCTGGCCTCCCAGGAGCTGGGGGTCTTCCGCAACCTCGTGGAGAAGTTCGAGGCCGAGCACGACGTCTCGGCCGTGGAGGTCGCCGCCGCCCTGGCCCATATGGCCCAGGGGGGACGCCCGCTGCTCATGGAGGAACTGCCGACCCCGCCGGCCAAGCAGGCGCGCATGTCCAAGGGCGCCAAGGACGGCTTCGGTTCCCGCGGCCCGACGCGCGCCCTCACCGAGGGCAACGCCACCTACCGCATCGCCGTCGGACGCCGTCAGCGCGTGATGCCGGGCTCCATCGTCGGCGCCCTGGCCAATGAGGGTGGCTTCAATTCCGGGCAGATCGGCGGGATCGACATCCGCGCCGACCACACCCTGGTCGAACTGCCCGCCGAACTGTCCAAGGACCAGTGGAACTCGCTGTCCCGCACCCGGATCGGCGGCGAACTGATCCGCCTGGAGCTCGATACCGGCCGGGCCCCGCGCCGTGACCGCGAAGGCGGCGGCTACCGCAAGGACCGTGGTGGCTTCGACGGAAACCGTGGCGGTGGAGGCCACCGCAAGGACGAGGGCGGCCGTGGCGGATACGGCGGATCCCGCAAGCCGCGCAGCTCGCAGCGCAGCTTCGAAGGCGGCCGCGGCCGCAGCTAGCAGCGCCCGGCGTCCCGCGGGTCGGGAGCGCCGGAACCACCCTGTCCGGAGGCCGGGCGTCCCCCCCGGGGACGCCCGGCCTCCGGCGTTCGGGACCGCAGCCCTGTGGGCTGTGTCACGACGGCCGTCTCGATTTCATCCGGGCGGCAAATGCTGGTAATGTTTTTCTCCGTTGCCCCCCTAGCTCAGGGGTAGAGCGCAGTCTTGGTAAGACTGAGGTCACGGGTTCGAATCCCGTGGGGGGCTCTGAATGGAAAGCCCGCGTCCGTGTCGACTCGAAAGAGGAACCGACGCGGCGCGGGCATTTCACATTCGTGGCGGTGTAGCTCAGCTGGTTAGAGCGCACGACTCATAATCGTGAGGTCCCGGGATCGAGTCCCGGCACCGCTACCCACAGGAATCCGTCCCGTTCGCGGGGCGGATTTCGTCGTTAACGCCCACCCCCACCTGTCCGGCGCCCCTCTATGCTGGAGGGATGGAATCACCGGCCCTGCTCAGTGGCGGCATCGAATGGCCGGCCGACGGCTCCACCCCGCGGTGGGACCTGCGCACCCGTCATGGGGAATCGGCGGACCTGGTGTTGGAGCCGGGAACCCGCTGCTCCTTCGCGGTGGCTCCGGGACGCTGGTGCCTGGGCCATGTCCTGGTCCACGCGGTCGGGGGCTGGGAACACGTCGAGTGTCCCCGGGCCTCCCGGGCCGAACGCGGCACCCAATGCGGGCCCTGCCTGGCCCTGGACCAGGCCCGGTACATGCACGACTTCCACCGGTCGGGGATCGCCCCGCCGGGCCTGCGCGAGTACCTGGCCCGCCCGCAGTGGCTCTACGTCGCCACCTTCGCCCACGGGGCCTCCAAGGTCGGAACTGCGGGGGAGGGGAACAAATGGCGCCGGCTCGCCCAGCAGGGGGCCGTGGCCGGCACCTATGTGGCACTGGTCGCCGACGGACGCCAGGTGCGTGTGCTCGAGGACCTGGTGACCGGACGGCTGGGGCTGGGGCAGGCCGTGCGGGCCTCCGCCAAGACCGCGGGCTTATGCGAACCGGGCCAGGGCGGGCCCTCGGCGGCCGGGGTGTACGACGCCGTCTCGCTGGCCCGGATGCACCGCAGCGAGGTGGAGCGCGTACTGGCCCTGATCGCCGAGGATCGACAGGCGCGGGAGTTGGGGATCGAGCCCGCCGACGAGGCCTTCGTGCCGCCCCGTCCGGCGGCCGCGATGCTGTCGGCCTGGGACGCGGGGGAGCTCTACCCCTACCCCGGGTGGCTCAGCGCCAGCACCCACGGATTCGTCGTGGACTCCGTCCTGGGCCAGAGCCTGGGGGTGCGGCTGGAGGGCTCGGACCGGCTCTACGCCGCCGACGCCGCCGTGCTCAAGGGCCGCCGGGTCACCCCGGGCGAATACACCACCGCCATCCCCGCGGCGCAGGACTCCTTGTTCTGAGCCCGATACACTGGAGGACATGATCAGCACACCCTGGGAATCGGCGTCGGGCCTGTACAAGCTCCTGGTGATCGCCTCCATGTCCATCTCCGGGCTGGGCATCATCCTGGCGTTGTTCGGCGCCAACACCACCAACCGGCCGCTGATGTATACGGCGGTCGCCATCATCCTGCTGGGCCTGCTGACCCATGTGGCGGGGCTGGTGGTGCGCAGCCGCGACGTGAAGGTCTATCGGCAGCAGCATCCGCCCACGCCGAAACAGAACCCGGGACGCTAGGGCCCGGTCAGCTGGCCTCGTCGGCCTCCCGGTTCTCCCGGACATGCTTGCGGGCATGCTCGATTGCCGGTTCGAGCTCATCGAAGGAGTGGCGGTAGTGCCGCAGGGCGCCGATGACCCCGACGGTATCGGCCAGCTGGAGGTGTTCGGGTTTGATGCCCTTGATGAGCACGGTGATCCTGCGTCGTTCCAGGGCCCCGATGATCTCCACCAGGGCGTGGGCCCCGGTGGCATCGAGCATCCGCAGCCGGGATAGCCGCAGGATGACCACCTCGACCCCCGTGACCGACTGCAGGTCCTGCAGGATCTTCTCCGCGGCCCCGAAGAACATGGCCCCGTCCAGCCGGAAGATGGCGATGCGTTCGTCCCCGTCCACGGCGGGGCCCTCCAACGGTTCCCGGGCGACGCCCGAGGACCTGGCCACGGTGCGCAGGGCGAAGAAGGCGGCCACGAGCACACCGATCTGGATGGCCTCGATCAGGTCGAAGGCCACGGTGATGACCGCGGTGATCACGAACAGCGCGGCGTCCGCCCGGCTGGAACGCAGGATCGAGGTCATGGTGTGGCGGGAGACCATGCGGGTGGCGGTCACCATGAGGATCCCGGCCAGCACGGCCAACGGGATGCGCCCCACCAGCTGCGAGCCGGCATAGACGACCACCAGCAGCAGCAGGGCATGGACCATGGAGGCCAGCCGGGTGCGGGCCCCGCTGCGGACGTTCACCGCGGTCCGGGCAATCGCCCCGGTGGCCGGCATGCCCCCGAAGAGCCCCGCGGCGATCGATGCCAATCCCTGTCCGAAGAGCTCGCGATCGGGCTGGTACGGGCCTGTGGCGGAGCCGCTGGGGCCCACCAGGCCGGCGGCGACCCGCGCCGAGAGGAGTGATTCAATGGCGGCCAGGGCCGCGACGGCCAAGGCGGGGCCGGCCAGGTCGGTGATCAGGGGCCAGGAGAATCCGGGGATCGAGGGGGCACTCAACGCCGAGGGCAGTTCGCCGATGCGGGGAATGTCCAGCTGCAGCCATTCGGCAGCGACGGTGATCAGCACGACGGCGGCCAGGCTGGCGGGCAGCCCGGGGTGGATCCGCGGGCCGAACACCATCAGGGCCGCGACCAGCAGCACGATCGAGCCGGTGATGGCCGCGGTCGGCCACACGGATCCGGAGGCGGCCAGCCAGGCGGCCACCGCGGTGTTCAGTCCCGGCGGGGCCGTGGTTCCGGTGGCCAGCGGCACCTGTTGGAGGAAGATGATGGTACCGATGCCCAGGGTGAACCCCTCCACCACGGGCCACGGGATGTAGGCGACGGCGCGGCCCATCCCCAGGAAGCCGGCAGCCAACACGATCACTCCGGCCATGATCGAGAGCAGGGCGATCGAGCCGGCCCCATGGGCGGCGACGATCGGGGCCAGGATCACCACCATGGCCCCCGTAGGACCGGAGACCTGCACATGGGAGCCACCCAGGACCGCTGCCACGAATCCGGCGACGACGGCGGTGACCAGCCCGGCCGCTGCCCCGACCCCCGAGGTGACTCCGAAGGCCAGGGCCAGGGGAAGGGCCACGATGCCCACCGTCACCCCGGCCAGGAGGTCGACCCGCCAGGAGCCGGGCAGTTCGACGTAGTCGTCGACCGTGGGCAGGAACGAGCGGATGCGCTGTCCCGGCCTCATGACCGGCCCGCGTTCATCCGGTCGCCCAGGAAGACCCGGGCGATGTCGAGCAGTTCCGATATCCCGGGGTGGGCGAGGGTGTAGTGGACGTGGCTGGCCCGGCGTTCGGAGGTCACCACCTGGTGGCGGCGGAGCACCCTGAGGTGTTGGGACAGGTGGCTGGGCTCGATGTCCATGCCATGCAGCAGCTCGGCCACCGTGGCCGTGCCCCCCTCGGCGGCACTGAGGATCTCCAGGGCGCGGATACGGGCCGGGTGGGCGAGGGCCTTGAAGAGGTTGGCCTTGATTTCATACAGCGGTCGTTGCTCGTCGTCCAGGAACATTCTGCCTTTCACCACAGGATACCGACATGATGGATTCATCATACCGGACGTGGGCGGGAACACGGGCCGGGCCCGGGGGCCGCGGCCGGCCCGCCGGCTCCCGGTGTCATAGGCTGGAGACCGAGCAGTTCCAGCCACCGACGTGCCTGACAGCGAGGACACCATGAGCATCAATCCAGCCCTTCAGGGGCGCAGCTATCCGGCGGGCGGGACCTACGTGGTCTCCCGGGAGAAGATCCGCGAATTCGCGACGGCCACCCACGCCACCCACCGGGCCCACTTCGACCTCGAGGCCGCCGCCTCGCTCGGTCATGCCGAGCTCGTGGCCCCGCCGACCTTCGCGATCATCGTGGCCCAGCGGGCCGATGCCCAGCTGATCGCCGATCCGGAGGCGGGCATCGACTTCTCCCGCGTGGTCCATGCCGACCAGCGCTTCACCCTGCACCGCCCGATCCTCGCCGGGGATGAGCTGGTGGCCGAACTGCATGTGGACAAGGTCCGCGGCATGGGGACCGGTGCCATGATCACCACGCGCGCGGAAATCAGCACGGTGGACGGGGAGTCCGTCGCCACCACCATTTCGTCGATCCTCGTTCGCGGAGAGGAAGCAGCATGAGCCCCATCGACTTCGCCACCCTGGAAAAGGGCCAGCAGATCGGCAGCACCACGTTGCACGTCAACCGGGCCGACCTGGTGCGCTACGCCGGGGCCAGTGGTGACTTCAACCCGATCCACTGGAACGAACGCTTCGCCACCGACGTCGGGCTCCCCGGGGTCATCGCCCACGGCATGTTCACCATGGGTGCCGCCGTCACGCTCGTCGCGGACTGGATCGGCGATCCCGGGGCGGTCATCGACTACCAGAGCCGCTTCACGAAGCCGGTCGTCGTGGAGGATCCCGCGGGCACCAACCCCTCCGAGGCCGACGGCACCGCCCTGGAGGTCACCGGGGTCATCGGGGCACTGGATCCCGAGGCACGCACCGCCCGGGTGGACCTGACGGTCATCGCCGGGGGCGAAAAGGTCCTGGTCAAGGCCCAGGCGTTGGTCGGGTTCTGATGGCCCAGCTGCTGTCCTGCCTGACCACGAACGCGGTCGGGGGACCGGCCGGGACCTACCTCGAGGCGCATACCGAACAGGAGCTCATCGCCGCGGTACGGGCGGCGGACGACGCCGGCCACCGGCTCCTGTTGGTCGGTGGCGGCTCCAATCTGGTCATCTCCGACGACGGGTACCCCGGCACCGTGCTGCGCGTAGCGACCCGGGGCGTGGACATCACCACCGGCCCCGGAGGGGCCCGCATCACGGTCCAGGCGGGACATCCGTGGGACGACGTCGTCCACCGCACCCTCGAGGCCGGCCTGGTGGGCCTGGAAGCCCTCTCGGGGATCCCCGGCTCCGCGGGGGCCACCCCGGTGCAGAATGTGGGGGCCTACGGGACGGACGTGTCCAGGACGTTGGAAACCGTCCGGGCCTGGGACCGGCAGGAGGCGGCCCTGGTGGTCTTCGGCACCGCCGAGCTGGAGTTCGGATACCGCAATTCGCTGCTCAAGGCCACCACGGTGGACGGGTCCCCGCGCTACGTGGTCCTCGACGTCACCTTCGCCTTGGAAACCTCCGAATGGGGGGCACCCATCGCCTACGCCGAACTCGCCCGCACCCTGGGCGTGCAGACCGGCGAACGCGCGAAGGCGGCCGCCGTCCGCGAGACCGTCCTGGGCCTGCGGGCGGGCAAGGGCATGGTGCTGGACCCGGCGGACCGCGACACCTACAGCTCCGGGTCCTTCTTCACCAACCCGATCGTGGATGCCGACACCGCCGCGTCCCTACCCGAGGACGCCCCGCGTTTCGCCGCCGAGGGGGGAACCAAGCTCTCGGCAGCCTGGCTGATCGACCGCGCCGGCTTCGCCAAGGGATTCGGGCTGCCCGGCACCCCCGGCGCCGAACTCACCGGGGGGAGGGCCTCGCTGTCGACCAAGCACACCCTGGCCATCACCAACCGTGGCGAGGCGACCGCCGGGGACCTGCTGGCCATCGCCCGGGCCGTCCGCGACGGGGTCACCGAACGTTTCGGGGTCACCCTGCACAACGAGTCCCTGCTCATCGGCGTCGAACTCTGA
>JAKDMV010000006.1 GCA_030452125.1 Micrococcaceae bacterium | reverse complement strand
CGGAGCTTTCGGCCCGGGTGACGCCCACGGCCATGGCAGCCTCGGTGTTCGGCCCCGCAGACCAGAAGGACGTGTAGCCATGAAAGTTGAAACCGGACTCTTCCTCGTCCTGTTCCTGTTCTTCGTCCCGGTGATGGTCTTCTACGGCATCATGACCGATTGGAATGAATGGGTCGGCATCCTGGCCCTGGGACTGTGCGCAGGACTCGGCCTGATGGTCGGCTTCTACCTGTACTCGACCGCCAAGCGCGTCGGAGACCGGCCCGAGGATCGCGTCGACGGCGAAATCCACGAGAACGCCGGTGTCATCGGAACCTTTGCTCCGTGGAGCTGGTGGCCGCTCGTCCTGGGCACCGCCGCCGCCACCGGATTCCTCGGCATCGCCGTTGGGTTCTGGGTCACCTACATCGGCGCAGGCCTGTGTGTGATCGCGCTGGTCGGCTGGGTCTACGAATTCAGCCGCGGAGACCACGCCCACTAGGCAACGGTCCAACGTCATCAGGGGCGGTTCCTTCCTCCAGGAGGGAACCGCCCTTTTTGTGCGCCCACGGCCCCGCAGGGTCCTGCGGCGGCAACGGTAGGATGGTCACCAAGAAGCACATTGATGAATGGTGGGTACCGCATGTCGCATAGACCGCCCGTTCCGGTTGCCGGAACCCTGGATGCCTCATCGCCGCTGAAGAAGCATGAGCAGGTGAAACAAATCCTGCGCCACCATGCCACGGCGGTCTGCGACCCGGGCCGGGCCATTCCTTCCGAGCGCGAGCTGACCGAACAGTTCGGGGTCGCCAGGATGACCATCAGGAATGCCATCGACGCACTGGTCGACGACGGCGTGCTCGAACGCATCGTCGGTGTCGGGACGTTCGCCGCCTTCCCGAAGGTCGATCTCCAAGTCAAGCTGACCTCCTACAGCGAGGAGATGGTCCGCCGCGGGATGGTCCCCACGGGGAGGGTCCTCCGTTTCGACGAGGTCCCCGCCACCGGTCAACTGGCCCGCGAAATGGAATTGGATGACGGTACCCCCGTGGTCCGTCTGCGTCGCCTGCTGTTGGCCGACGGCCTGCCCATGAACTTGGACGAGAACTACCTGCCCTCCCACCGGGTTCCGGGGTTCCTTGATGATCCGGCACCCAGACAGCTATACGCCTCATTGAACGAGAGGTACGGGCTGGTCATGCAGTGGGGCGAGGACCAGGTCGAGGCGACGGCGGCGACCCATCACGACGCAAAGCATCTGGGGGTCGATGCGGGTACCCCGCTGTTGAAGATCCAACGCCATGCCTACGTCAAACGCGAGCTCGTGGACTATTCCGTCTCGCTCTACCGCGCGGACCGCTATAAGCTCTTCGTGCCGCTCCAGAGGCCCGGGACACGCCAGCCCCGCTCCCTCTGACGCACTGACCGGCCCCGGGCCCACAGGAGCCCCCTGGGACCGTGCGGGGATACGGTACGGTGACGGCGCCCCTTCGGAACCGGCGGCATCCGATGCACCGGGCCAACGTCACGACCGCACGGGCTCCCGCCCGGCCGGCTTAATCTGAGGACTGCTAGCGGGGGAGTGCCGCCTTCATCCCTCCCCGAGGCGTCCGGAAGCGATCGCGCGGCACCCCAACATCCCCACCGCCATCGGGGCTGACCTCGACCCCGACCGGCTATGCACCCGGTACAGAGCGGAACCCCGTTCTTCGATTCAGTGCCAGGGATCCACGGGGACGAGGCGTTCGGCACGGGAGGTGGATGCAACACAAGGGACCCCGACCTCAAAGGTCGGGGTCCCTCGTGGTGCCGAAGCCGCTAGTGTCTAGCGATCGATCGATGCGTCTTCCGACGACTCCTCGATGGCCGGGGCGTGGTGGCCATGGGCGGCCTCCAGCTCGGACGGGGTCACCGGTGCGACACGATCTTCGAAGAAGAACTTCGAGACCGCACCACGCGCCTTCTCACCGCGGCTGACATGACCCGTGCTGTCGGCTTCCGCCGGCATGACCTCGTGGGATTCGAAGGCAACCAGTTTATAGCGCTTGTAGACGTCCAGCTCGGCGTGCTGCTCCGAGAAGCCGCCCTCGGGCGACATCTGGATGACGCCGGCCTCACGGCCGTGCAGCACGATCTCGCGGTCCTTGCGCTGCAACGCCAGGGCGATGCGGCGGGCCACGATGAACCCGAGGATCGGTCCCAGGAAGAACAGCACCCGCAACCAGTACGTCACGTCGTTCAGTGACACGTGGAAGTGCGTGGCGATGAGGTCCGAGGAGGCCGCGCACCACATCACGCAGTACCAGATGACGCCGGCCACGCCGACACCGGTGCGGAACGGGGCGTTGCGCGGACGGTCCAGCAGGTGGTGTTCGCGGTCGTCCTTGGTGACCCATCGTTCGATCCACGGCCACGCGAACATGGCGCCGATGAGGATTGCTGCAGGAATCATCGGGATCAGCACGTTCAGGATGAGGTTGTTTCCGCCCCACGGGAACGGGATGATCCATTCCAAGCTGAAGTTGCCCAGATAACCAGGCATCAAACGCAGGGCGCCATCAACCCAACCGATGTACCAGTCGGGCTGGGTACCGGCCGAGACGGGGGAGGGGTCGTAGGGTCCGTAGTTCCAGATCGGGTTGATCTGGAAGAAGCCCGAGATCAGCGCAACGATGCCGAAGACGATGAAGAAGAACCCACCGGCCTTCGCGGCGTAGACCGGGCCAACCGGGAAGCCGACGACGTTGTCGTTGGTCCGGCCGGGGCCGCGGTACTGCGTGTGCTTGTGCACGACGACCATGAACAGGTGGATGCCGATCATCAACAGGATCAACGCGGGAACCAACATGATGTGCATCATGTACAGGCGCCCGATGATCGCTGTTCCGGGGAATTCCCCGCCGAACAGGAAGGCCGAGATGAAGGTACCAACGACCGGCAGTGCCTTGATGACACCGTCGATGATGCGCAGGCCGTTGCCCGAGAGCAGGTCGTCCGGCAGCGAGTAGCCGGTGAAACCGGCTGCCATCGCGAGGATCAGCAAGGTGCCTCCGACGACCCAGTTCAGCTCGCGCGGCTTGCGGAAGGCCCCGGTGAAGAACACCCGGAGCATGTGCACCGATACGGCTGCCACGAACAGCAGCGCGGACCAGTGGTGGACCTGGCGCATGAAGAGCCCGCCACGAACGTCGAAGGAGATATCCATCGTCGAGGCCATGGCCACCGACATGTGGACGCCCTTGAGCGGGTTGTAGCTGCCTTCGTAGACGGTGTGGGCCATCGAGGGATCGAAGAAGAACGTCAGGAACGTTCCGGAGATCAGCAGGATGACGAAGGTGTACAACGCCACCTCGCCGAACATGAACGACCAGTGGTCGGGGAAGATCTTGCGACCGAATTCCTTGACCATGGCCGAACCGCCGACACGGGTGTCAACGAAGTTCGCAATCTTGCCGGTCGAGGTCTTGGGACGGTACTCAGTAGTTGAGGACATGATTAGCCACGCTCCCAGTAGCTCGGACCGACGGGCTCATGGAAGTCGCTCTGGGCGACCAGGTAGCCCTCCGAATCGACAGTAATCGGAAGTTGCGGAAGTGCGTGACCGGCCGGACCGAAAATGACCTTGCATTCCTGCGTGAGGTCGAAGGTGGACTGGTGGCACGGGCACAGCAGGTGGTGCGTCTGCTGCTCATACAGGGCAACGGGGCAACCCACGTGGGTGCAGATCTTGGAGTAGGCCACGATGCCGTCGTGGTGCCAGGTCTCGCGCTCCGGGGAGATTTCCATCTCCCGCGGATCAAGACGCATGAGCAGGACAACTGCCTTGGCCTTCTCGTTCAGCGGATCCTCGGTGTCGTCTAGACCTTCGGGGATCACGTGGAATGCCGAACCGATCTGGACATCCGAGGCCTTGATCGGGGTGCCCGAGGGGTCCCGGACGAGCTTGGTGTCCTTGTCCCACATCGTGTAACGCAACCGGTCGACGATCTCATTGGCGGTGGCGCCGGTGCGGTCCAGGTCGCGGAACATGAAGATGGCCGGAATCGGAGCCAATGCCACGGCGGCGATCAGCGAGTTGCGGATCAGCGGACGGCGCTTGATGCCCGTCTCGTCGAGGATGTCGCCGATCATGGCTTCCGCTTCCTGGCGTTCAGCCTCGGGGCGGATCTCATGGCGCATTTCGGTGATTTCGTGGTCCGGCATCAGGGTCTTGGCCCAGTGCACGATCCCCACGCCGATGCCCATCATCGCGAATGCGGTGCCCAGACCCAGCAGGGTGTTCTGCAGCCGGATGCCGCTGAATGTACTCGTGCGTCCCACGACGAAGTAGGCGACGAAAAACAGTGCGGTGCCCAGGATGGACACCACGAACAGCAGGGTTACCTGGCGTTCAGCCCGTTTAGCGGCGCGCGGGTCAACGTCGGCGAGACGCGGCCGATGCGGGGGCAGGCCCGGGTCCTGGAAACTTTCCACGGAGCCCTGACCGGCCTTAGCAACGGTGCCCGGATCGTTCGGACTGCCGTGACTATGGTCGCCCATGTTCTCTCTCATCCTTTTCTCAAAATTCCTTGGTACGAAGTGTGGTGTGCGGGCCGTGGCCCGCAGCGCCGGATCAGGACGGCCGGGAGGTCAGCCAGATCGTGAAGGCGATGACGATGGCCAGGCCGCCGGTCCAGATGAGGAGGCCTTCGGAGACCGGGCCGAGGGAGCCGAGGCTGGCACCGCCGGCGGAGCCCTGTGCATCGATTTCCTGGAGGAACGTGATGACGTCACGCTTTTCCTCGGGGGTGATGTTCGAGTCGTTGAAGACAGGCATGTTCTGCGGGCCGGTCGCCATGGCCTCGTAGATGTGCTTGCTGCTGACATCGGAGATCCCGGGAGCGAACTTGCCACGGGTCAGTGCGCCGCCGGCGGCACCGGCGTTGTGGCACATGGCACAGTTGACGCGGAAGACCGTGCCACCAGCGGCCGAGTTGCCCTCGGTCGTGTCGACTGCCTCGTCGTCCGGCACTGCGGGACCGGCGCCGAGGGATGCGACGTACGCTGCGAGCTTCTGTGTTTCCTCGTCGCCGAACTGCTTCGGCTTGGCCTGGGCCTGGGGCCCCTGCATCTGCATTGGCATGCGTCCGGTGCCAACCTGGAAGTCGACGGCTGCGGCGCCGACACCTACAAGCGAGGGGCCATCGGTCGTGCCTTCGGCATTCATGCCGTGGCAGGTGGCGCAGTTGGCGACGAAGAGCTTATTGCCTTCATCGACGTCACTGGCGCTATAGGTCGTAGCGGCCTTGGCCTCATTGACGCTGCCCGCCGCGGCGTACAGGCCGCCGGTGATGAGCAGGCCCATCAAAAGCAGCGCTACGGCGGCGAGCGGATGGCGGCGCCTTTGCGAAAGAGCCTTCACTTGCTGGTTCCTCACTTGATTTGGTTGGTGATGCTTGGGTGCCTGGGAGGCCGGTGCTACTTCAGGAAGTAGATGATCGCGAACAGAGCAATCCACACAACGTCGACGAAGTGCCAGTAGTACGACACGACGATGGCGGAAGTTGCCTCGAAGTGACCAAACTTCTTGGCCACGTACGCTCGCCCGATGATCAGGACGAAGGCGATCAGTCCGCCGGCCACGTGCAGGCCGTGGAAGCCTGTCGTGATGTAGAAGGCGGAGCCATAGGCGTTGGAGCTCAGTGACACGCCATGGTGGACCAGCTCGGTGTATTCAAACGCCTGCACCGAGACGAAGATCGCCCCGAGGATGAAGGTGAGGATGAACCACTCGACCATTCCCCACTTGCGGAAGTTCAGCAGGCCGCCGAGGCGACGCGGCTGGAGATCCTCGGCGCGGAAGACACCGAGCTGGCAAGAGAAGGAACTGGAAACCAGGATGAGCGTGTTGATAAGTGCGAACGGGACGTTCAGCTTGGAGGTCTCGTTCGCCCACAACTCCGGCGAGGCAGCACGGAGTGTGAAGTACATGGCGAATAGCGCGGCGAAGAACATCAGCTCGCTGGAAAGCCAGACGACGGTTCCGACCGACACCATGTTGGGACGGTTAGGCGCAGGGTGCGCCTGGGCATTGAGGTTATGAGTCGCAGTTGTCACAGAGCCATTATGGCTACAAAAGTGCTCCTGACACCAATGCATTCGAGGCCGAGTCGCTTCTTTTTGGCCGGGTCAGGCCTAAGTTCCGCGGAATATCAAGGGAGAAACAATTCCGCACTTTCTACAAAACGTAGATAACCTAGGTGCGTGTCAACGATTTCTACGCCATCAGAGTTCCCGAATTGGCCAACTATGCTCACCTCCCTCATCCGCGGAGACGATCTTTCGACCGCGGATGCGACGTGGGCGATGGGTGAGATCATGGGCGGAAATGCCTCCGACATCCATATCGCTGGTTTTCTGGTTGCTCTTCGAGCCAAGGGTGAATCGGTGGAGGAGCTGGCAGGACTCGTCGAAGGCATGATCGCCAATGCCCGGCCGCTGGAAATTCCGGGCGAGAAGCTCGATATCGTCGGCACCGGTGGCGATCGTCACAACACCGTGAACATCTCCACGATGGCCGCGTTGGTGTGCGCGGGGGCCGGGGCGCGGTTGGTCAAGCACGGAAACCGAGCCGCTTCCTCTTCCTCCGGTTCCGCCGATGTCCTCGAGGCCCTCGGGGTTCGGTTGAACGCCCCGGCCGAACGGTTGGGCACGATCCTCGATGAAGCCGGCATCACCTTCTGCTTCGCCCAGATGTTCCATCCCTCGATGCGCTTTGCCGCAGCGGCCCGCTCGGGGTTGGGGGTCGCGACGGCGTTCAACTTCATGGGCCCGTTGACGAATCCTTCACGTCCTACCGCGTCTGCGATCGGCTGCGCCGATGAACGCATGGCCCCGCTGATGGCGGGCGTCCTGGCTTCCCGGGGCTCCCGGGCCCTGGTCTTCAGGGGCGATGACGGTCTGGATGAGATGACCACGACCACGGCGAACCACGTCTGGGAGGTCCGTGACGGCTCGGTGGCTGCCTCGGTCCTGGATGCCAGGGATCTCGGCCTGGAACGGGCCACGCTGCACGATCTGCGCGGCGGGGATGCCCGACACAACGCCGCCGTCGTCCACGAAGTCCTCGACGGTGCCAGGGGGCCGGTCCGCGACGCGGTGGTCCTGAATGCGGCGGCCGGCCTGGTCGCCTTCGACCTTTTGGCCACAGGCAGTCTGACAGAGCGTCTGGAGGCCGCTGCCAGGCGCGCGGAGGAGGCCATCGACTCCGGTGCCGCTCATCAGGTTCTCAGCCGCTGGATCGCCTCCACGGCCGTCGGGGGGTAGTCGCGGAAGAACCCGGTGCGACCGACGCCGCACCGGGTCCCGCTTGGGGGATCGACCCCCGTGGTCTATTCGAGCCCGAGCGAGAACGCCGCGTCGAGGTCGTGTTGGGAATATGACCTGAAGGCAATATGCGTGGTGGTTTCGACGACGCCGTCGACCTTGGAGAGCCTGTTGGCGATGACCTCAGCCAGATCCTCGTGGTTGCGGACCCGGGCAATGGCAATCAAATCCGAGTCACCGGCCACGGAATAGACTTCACTGATCCCCTCCAGTTCGGAGATTTCCTGCGCGCATTCCGGGATGCGGTCCGCTGCGGTCTGGATCATGACAAACGCGGTGATCATCTCGTGTCCCTCCACCTTCCGGTACCGGCGGCGTCCGGTACTTGTTTCGTGCTTCGACCCTAGTTCACAGCACCAGCGGAGTGCACCTTGCGACGGACCAAAAGACCCGAAACCAGTCTGCGGCCGAGGAGGAACGCCCCGAGCACGACGGTTGCCACGATGATGAACGGCACCGCGGCGGTTGCCCCGAAGAGTATCCGGAGTATCAGCCCCAATGCGACGGTTCCCACCCAGGTGATCACCCCATGCGGCCAGATCCGATGAGGCTCCCGCCAGAGAGCGGTGATGCCTGAAAAGACCAGCAAGGAAATCAGGAACGGGCCGGCCGTCCCGAGGATTCCGGCGAGGTCCAACCCCTCGGCATGCGAGCGACGGCCCAGCACGGCGAAGATGATCACCAGCAGCAGATCGATGACGAGTAGTGGAATCCATTGTCGAACATTGCGCATGGCTGACAGTCTATCGAGATCAAAAGCCGCCGACTTCTTCAGACAAGCCATCAGTCTTGTATATGTAACTACAAAGCTTTATCCTTGTTGGCATGATCGTCTTGACCATCGACCAACGGGATTCACGACACAACCCCGACCGGGTCGAAGTTCTGGTGGCCCGGTTGAATGCCGACTTCCCGGTGCTCCGAGCCTTCGAGCGTACCGCGGGGGACGAGCTGCAGGGCGTCATGGATGACGGCGTAGCAGCCGTGCGCCTACTCCTGGAGGTGGCCCGGAGCGCTCGGTGGAGCGTGGGCCTGGGGGTGGGGAGCGTGAAATCCCCGCTACCCCAACAGACGCGCGCCGGCTCCGGCGAGGCCTTTGAAGCAGCCCGCGACGCCGTCGAACGCGCCAAGCACGCCCCGGCCTCCGTTGCGGTCTCGGGGCGCGGGGGAGAGGCGGAACGCCTCGAAGCCGAACTCCAGCTGGTCGCCGAGGTCAATGGCCGACGCACCGAAGCCTCCTGGGCTGCGGGCCTGCTCATCGACCAGGGCCTCTCGCAGCATGAAGCCGCCCTGCGCCTGGGGATCACCCAGCAAGCGGTTTCCAGCCGTCTCGCCACCGGACTATGGCTCCCGTGCCGCCAACTGGCCGAGCAGGCCGGGGTGGCCCTGGCCCGGTACAACACACAATTCGGGGAAGGGGAGTAGCGGATGCCTGTTTTGGTCTTGTTGATCCTGGCCGGAGCGTGTGGGCTCCCGCAGTATTTCCGTCGTCTTCGCGGAAGCACGAACCGCTGGCTCTACCTCACGGCGTCGGTCCAGCTGGCCCTGTTGGCCGCGGCGGCCCTCCTGGCCGCGGCAGGCACGGGTGGCATCGCGTGGGGAGCGGCCGCCTCGTTCGCCGTCGTCGCGGCAGCCGTCGGCGGGGGACCGGTGACCATGAGCATCCTGCGCCTGTCGGAACGCTCCGTCGCTGCCGATCTGCGCGCTGAAGGAACCCGGGCTTCGGGGGACCGCTCGTATTTGCCACCTCCGCCTGAGGCCTCCGCCACCGGTCCGGCAGATTTCCACGGCGAAGTCGTGCTGCAGGGAGGCGCGTGGATCGGCGTGCTCGAGCGGACGGCGATCTCCGTGACGCTCTGGTGCGGATGGCCGGAGGGTCTGGCGATCGTGCTCGCGGTCAAGGGGCTTGGACGCTATGCCGAACTCGGCAAGGACGGCGCCGCCGAACGGTTCATCCTGGGCACCTTTGCCAGTGTTCTGTGGGCCTGCGCCTGCACGGGCATCGCCGTGCTCGCCACTAGCTAGGGCTGTTCACCGCATTGGCAGCCCGAACACCGAGCACCGCACCAACGATGACGAAGACGACCATCGCCGCATAAGCGCCCAGGACGGTCCACTCCGGCATGCTTGCGCCCGGGATCAGGATGAGGATTCCGGTAAGGAAGGGGACCAGCCCGGCCAGCATCAGCCATGGGCCGGCGACAACATGGGTTTCTTCCCAGGCGTCGTCGGAGGCCCTCGTGGCCGGCAACCGGATCCCGATCATCGCGCTGGCCGGTAGCCGGCGGGCGCGCCCGAGCCCACCCAGCACGGCGATGAGCATGCCGATCACCGCCATGATGATTCCGGTCGCGATGGCATCTTCCATTATTTCCCCCCGAGGGTCGGTGTGGTCCCGGCCGTGGGGCCGAGGACCGTGAAAGCGTACACCCAGCGGAGAACCGGCTGAGGAAGAAGAGGTAGGCCGACGCCCCTCGACAGGGGCCGGCCTTCGGTGGAGGATCGACGGTAACGATCCACGTGGAGGTTCCCATGCATTCGCTCAAGATCACCCCCAATGTGCCGGTGGAGGACATAGAGGCCGCGAAGGCGTTCTACACCGGATTCCTGGGTCTGGCCGATGAGGAATTCAATCTGGGTTGGGTGGCCCGGTTCACCTCACCGCTGAGTGGAGCCAATGTTCAACTCGTCACCCGGGACGAGACCTCCCCGGTCGATTCAAAGATGTCGATCCACACGGACGACGTCGACGCGGCCTACTCGGAGGCCCTGGAACTGGGGTACGACATCGTGCATCCCTTGAACACCGAGTCCTGGGGAGTCCGCAGATTCCTGGTCCGTGCGCCCGACGGCACCGTCGTCAACATCGTGCAACACCGCCCCTGACGCTCTGCGACAACCTGATGGCGCCGTCGCCAGCAGTGCCCCCGCCGAAGAATCATCCCCCCGTCTTCGACCGGGCTCCGCGTGGAACCGGCCTGAGCCGCTGAACCCCACTGACTTGTTCCCCCGGAACCGGGCGGCGCGCCGGCCCCGGGTCATGGGCGGAAAATACCTAGGGTCGGGACGCCTGCACCAATTGCGTCAGAGGCACTGCTGGATTGGCTAGTTCAGCTGGATCCACCCGGGCTTGGGAACGAATCAACTCCTGGACCGGTTCGATGCCCTCATCCCACGCGTTGACATGCAGACCAGCGACAACCACGTCGTCAACAAGCCAGAAAGCGTGGAACCGATCGGCAGCAAGATCCCCGCGGATCACCGGATCATCGGCCCTCCTGGCATCCACTCGTCCGGCGTACTCCAAGGCAAGGTCGTACTGGTCGGTGAAGAAGAAGGGTGCCGGGTCGAAATCGGAGGACTGTCCGAGCATTGAATGTGCGGCAATTTTTCCCTCCATTAGTGCATTATTCCAGTGCTCGACCCGCATTTGCCGGCCATAGAGGGGGTTGGCCACGCTAGCGATGTCGCCAGCGGCGAAGACATCGGGCGCCTCGGCCTGCATCCGTGAGTCGACACGGATGCCGCCGTCTTCGGCAAGCAACCGCTCCTCGAGAAATCCAGACTCAGGAACGGCCCCGACCCCCACGATCACCACGTCGGCAGGAAATTTTGTGCCGTCGTCGACGACGACGGATTCGACGCTTTCAGCGCCTTCCAGCCCGACCACACGACGCCCCAGTTCGAATTCGACGCCATGGCTTCGATGCACGTCAGCAAAATACCCGCCCAGGAGCGTTCCCATGGATGCCTCGAGCGGGGCTTCGCCCGGACCGATCACGGTGACCCGGCATCCCTTCTGCAGAGCGGCATCGGCAGTTTCCAGTCCGATCCAGCTCGCACCGACGATCACGACGTTCGGCGCGTTGTCCAAGGCGGCACCCAACGCTTCGGAGTCTTCAAGGGTTCTCAGGTAGTGCACACCGGCAAGTTCGGCACCGGGCGCTTTCAATCGTCGGGCACTTGATCCGGTTGCGATCAGGATCTTGTCGTAGTCCAGCGTCGTATCGTCGTCGAGAACCACTTGGTGATCGTCGCTCCGCAGCGCTACAGCTCGAGTCCCGAGACGGACCTCGACCTCTTGTTTGTCGTACCACTGTTGGCCCAGCAATGACTTATGCGAGAGCCATCCTTCATTTTTCAGATAGGACTTCGACAGCGGTGGCCGCTCATAGGGAAGGTGGGATTCGGCGCCGACGAGCACGATCCGCCCGTCAAAGCCTTCTGCACGCAACTTCTGAATAGCAGTCCCGCCGGCTTGCCCGGCACCGACAACGACGAAAGTTTGTCCAGTAGGCATTTCCTGCTCCTTCGAGGGGCGTTTTGGGCCACCATTCGTATGAGCTGACCGGAGAAACGCCCGTCATAGTAGACGAATCTGGAGGTTACCACGCCCCAGAATCCGGGGGTCCGCGGACCAGGACCCTGCACGGACGCTCCGTCATCACGGCCCCTCCGCCCCTCCAGACGGTTTAAGCAACGGCGTTAGCGGGACCCCAGGGCTTCATCGACGATCGCAGTCAGCCCGACGAGCCCCTTGACCTGATTGCTCTCCAACCCATGCCGTTCAGCGAGACGGGCTGGATCGAGGTAGACAACCTCCACCATGCCGGTCGCGTCCTCCCGGACGAGTACTCGGCTGGGCAGGTCCAGGGCCAGGTCCGGCTCTCCGCGCATCAGCGGTGTGCCGACCGCGGGATTGCCGAAGATCACCACGGCGGTCGGGGGGAGCTCCAAATCAACTTCGGCTGCGTTGGCAGCGTGATCAATGACCGCAAACAACGTGGCCCCGTGATGGGCAATCGCAGCGGTCAACAACCTGAGGGTTTCCCCGTGGCCAAATCGGCTGGGGCGAACCACCAACCCTCGCTCTTCAGCATTGCTCATTTCAGCCTCCACCTGCTCAATTGACCGAACAGCCAACACTTCCAGGCGCGGGGAAGCGCAACCGGGCCGCGGCGCGACGACCGTTCGTGGGAATACCTTCATACCATTGCAGCCCGCCGAAGCGGGTTTCTCCAACCGTCAATCACTCTGATGGTTTCGGTGTGGAATATCCGAGTTGCGGCAAAACCACGAATCAGCCTGGAGACCGGCAGTTGGAAGGTCGAATGGATCTCCCCGCGCCGGCGCCCGACACCCGTAGGGAACGCGGTCTTCATCCAGAGTCGGTGCTGGCGGTGGAGTCTTCCCGTCTCACTTGGGGTGGACCACGAATAGCCAGGAAACTATTCGCGTGACTCAACTGACTTCAAACGGGCTTGCTCCAGGTATCTCTCGGCAGTCGAACCAAACCATCAAATCCAACATGCGATCAGGTCACGGACGGCCCACGTTCATCCTCGGTCAGGGCGGCCTACGGGGATCTCGCCACGTCGTCTCCTCGAGCGCTTTCACGGATATGCATACCCGTTGACGTCAGGGCTAGGGCAAGGACTGCAGCCGAGAAATCAGAAGGTCCGAACAAGTCACCAACACAGAGTAATGCCAGAGAGATGCGTCTCGTGCCGGGAGAATGAGCGCATGGAGGAACACTCGCTCGGCGCCAATGCCCCTAACGTCACCGCTGTGTAAACCCGCTGGGCCGAATCCGCTCTCGCTCATCCGGCGGCCGTAAGTACCTGCCCGGAATCCACCGTTGAGCACTTCGGTGATTCCTCTCGCCTCGCCGACGAACCCCTAGGCAAGGTCCTGCACGGGGCAAAACCGGCAACATCGGAGCTCGTTTCCGAGATCAGGGAACACGGCGATGACTTGCCAGGGGTTGGATCCCTTGAGAGCTGGAATAGCGGGCACCGCAGGTATAGGGAACGTGACTGCGTCGCCCGCGACGATGTTTGGATCCGAGCAAGACAGGATAGTGTTCGAACGCTTACGGGTGACGTGGCCTCGTGAATTGACCGACTAGACCACATCCCTGCCAAATAATGACAGGATGCCCGTAGAACGCCACACAAAAGGGGAAGAAATCGTTGTGCGGGCGACGTTGAAGTCCACGGGTAGCCCTTTTGGGCAACGACGGGGGAGCACGAGTAGGTCATACGGCAATTACCATCGACTTGTGTTTAGTTCATTCGCCCGAATCTTCCCCGCAGACCGTCCCGTGGCGAGCGCCTTCACTCTAATAGGGATCTCGTTCCTGGCGAGTCTGGCGCTCGGTCTGGTCGTCGGGCTGTTTGCCGAAGACTTTCGCTCAGCATTCGGATGGACTGTAGCCATCGGGATGATCGCAACAGCTATCACACTGCCTCTCCTCGTGGCCGCGCGCAGGTAAAAGTTCAGGGGCCTTCTGCCACTTTTCACCCGTGAATAGTTGGTGTCCCGCAAGCAGGCAACAGGACCCTGCTGTGACTTATGCAGCCGACTGTCGGACAAGGAATGAACTCAGCACAGATCTCGATGCCCCGATGGGCAGGGTTGGACCCTCGGATGACGAAGCTGTGTGTGCACATCTGTCGTCGCAGGTTTGTGCCGCGAGTCGTCTGATTTCATGATGGCGCCGGAGTCCTACAGAAATCACGAGACCCGTGCCGTCGCGGTAGTCGGGCCAAATGCTCGGGCACGCGCGAATGCTAGGGAAGTGCTGCAAGGTACCTGACGCGGAATGGCTACGAAGAGATTTCCACGGTTCTTGGTGCGACATCCAAGTTCAACGGGAACGACGTCTTCTCAGGGCGTCGACCAGCATGCAGAGAGGTGGCCATTGATGGGCGCAGGGGAGTGTTGTTCCCTGAACGTCAGGGTGCCCGGAATCGGTTCTCGTTCGGTGCGAACATCGGACGCCGTGAGTGCACGTCCCACGCTTCGACTCTAGGCCGACGAAACCTATTGCAGGCCCACCTTGGGCAAGACAGGCGGACAGTTGCCCTAACTGTAGTGAGACAGGACAGCAGGACTGCCTGTTTCACTCGGGTAGGCAAAGGACAGGAAGAACCCCGAGCAAAGCATTACTTGACATAATGTAGATTATCGGCGCTTTATCAAATCGTGAAGGTCGGACTGCCCTGATCAGGTACTTCGGCGAAATGCATTCGTGCCCACTGGGTTATGTGCTGCTGGACGACGCCTCTTGATGCCAGCGCCATCCCGCCCGCCATAAAGCGTCCGGCCCGCGGTCTGATAAGAGATCAAGTGCATCGGCCTCACTCACGGAGTGTTCTCCGGCACCGTCACAGATTGCGTTCACACGCCATCGTTCGCGTTCCGACTCCGCCGGTCGATCTGGAGCCCCGAGATATCGACACGGCCATTGACTCCACCCGCACCCCGCCATGCCCATCCCGTTCGGCTGATGCGTTCTTCCTGGTTGACGCCGGAGGAGAATCCAAGCCCTTCCGTGGGCCCACAGCTCCGAGACACCCACGACCATTCCTGCTTGGCCTCACCACCTCTCCCCTGCATAACTCTAGTGATTGGGGCTCTCAATGGGGCGTTCGGCTCGAAGGAGCAGCCCTCGTCCCCCAGCAAATATGGTCGTGTGAAACCGTGCCGCCGCGGCAACCTGAACGAATCCCCACGCGCGGTGTAGCTCGATCGAGGCAATATTTTCAGCGTTCACCACGCACCATGCCTCGTGGTTACGGGTCCAGATCCAGGCCAGCCGCTCTTGCGTGAGGCGAGCTGCAATCCCCTGCCGCCTCCACCTGGGGTCGACGGTGACGCCACCTAGATAATGTCCGGCCAACGCAGGGCCGTCGGCATGGTCCCAGACATGGGTTTTTGCCCAGCCGACCACCTGTCCGCCGGCTTCTGCCACCAACACCAGACGATCCGGGTCCTTCATGGCACCCACATAGCCAGGCACGGCACTGCTGCTCGCGCCACCGTCGTGGCTTTTATCGGCTATCGATGGTGAGTCAGTCAGCGTCGCGGCCCTGATGAGCGTATGTTTTGACAATCTTCCAACCGTTTCCAATAGGACGTCATCACGAAGTACACTCCAGTATATGGATGCCTCGATACTCAACTCCATCGTCCTTTGCGCGCTCGGCCTCGGGGTGTTTTTCTATCTCCTTCACACCACTATCCGTTCAGCGGTCAGAAGGGGCATCCGCGATGCCCAGCAGGACAAGGATCAGCAGGCTCGTGTCAATGCGGAAGGGGTCGCAGGCGGCGTGGCCCAGGACGTATGACCCAATGGTGCAGCAACCTTTGTAGAATGCACCCATGAAGACTTCGCAAGCACGGGAGTCGGCCCGATGAGGCCCTCTCCCCTGCCGTTCGGCCCGCGTAATTCAGTGCGGAAGATCATCGCCCGGGTCCAGGCCTCCGTTGACGCAGCAGGTGTGGAACTCGATCCCCAGCAGCAGTCCCTGGTCAGAGACCTCTCCACGGCCGCTGCCCGGGCGCTTTCACGACGCTCCAAAACGGCGTCGGTGGAGAACTTCTACATCTACGGCCCTCCCGGGCGCGGCAAGTCATGGCTCATGGGGCTGGTGCATGAGGCACTACAGAGCGAGGCCACCCGCCGGCTGCACTTCCACGATTTCTTCCGCGATCTCCATGCCTCGGCGCATAGTTCCGAACTGGCTGAGTCCGCCGGTGATACCGCCGTCGAGGTGGCACTGGACGAGTTGCTAGGGGACGTACGGGTGCTGTGCTTCGACGAACTCCACGTGCACGACCCCGGCGATGCGATGTTCTTTGCCCGCGCACTCAAGGCAGTTTTTGCCCGGGGAATCCTGCTGATCGCGACCTCGAACTATGCCCCGGACGATCTGCTGCCCAATGACTACTTCCACCACCTCTTCGAACCGACCATCGAACTGATCAAGTCACGTATGAAAGTGGTCATGCTCGACGGCGGAACCGACTACCGGGCCCGGATCACCGAAGCAGACCGCCTCTCCGGCTATGCGGCAGGGCACATCATCGTCCCCGGCACGGCGGAACAACTGGCCCAGGCAGGACTCGCGGTCCCCCACCACAACGAAATCACCGACCTCAAGCCCACGACGCACAGCTTCACGGCCCAACGTGCCGCCCATGGGCAGGCCTGGTTCGATTTCCGCGACCTGTGCGACCGCCCCTCGGCAGCCTCCGATTACCTGCACCTGGCCCGGAATTTCCACCATGTCATCATCGATGGCATCCCCGCACCGGACCGGGCCACGACCAGCGCCTGGAAGCGCCTGGCCAACCTCATCGACGTCCTGTACGACCGCGATGTGCGCACCGATCTGATTTGCGTGGATCCGCCCGACCCCGATGCGGTGGAAGGTCATCCCGTCGATGCCGCCCGGCTGGGCAGCCGGCTCATGGCGTTGCGACCGCTGGTTCCCGGGACCTCCGATGAAGATTCCCTCCACGATCCCGCCCCCTCCCAACAGGAAAGCCCGCTTCGATGACCCTGGACCGATCTGTAACTGCCGCCTACTCCCCCGGCCGGCTGGCGGATCTGGTGGGGACCATGCTCGAACGCGCCACCCGGGGAAACCACGGCACCTTGCTGCCCGAAACACTGCCGTCCATCGTCCAACTCGGCCATCCCGTGCTGCGGATGGAAGCACAGGAGTACACCGGTCAGCTGGAACCGGAAGTGTTGGAGGCCTTGCTGGAGATCATGCGGGCCACCATGCATGCCGCCCCCGGGGTTGGTTTGGCCGCCCCGCAGATCGGACTTCCCCTGCGACTGGCCGTGTTGGAGGACACCTTCGCCACCGATGCCGAGATCGCCAGGGTGCGTGAACGGGAATCGCTTGAGTACTTCGCGATCATTAATCCCCACTATCAGGCCGTGGGCACGCGGACGGCTTCCTTCTACGAGGGGTGCCTGTCCTTCAGCGGCTTCCAGGCGGTCGTCGAGCGTCCAGCCGATCTGGCAGCCACCTATACGACTCCCACCGGGGAAACCATCCAGCGCAAATTCCATGGATGGCAGGCACGGATCCTCGCCCATGAGACCGACCATCTGGACGGAACGGTCTACATCGATCGGGCGATGACCCGCAGCCTGGTGGGCGCCGAGGAATACGCCAGCCGCTGGGCCGGCGCCGATATTGCTGCCGCCCGGGCGGGGCTGGGCTTCTAGCTCCCCGGGCCCACCAACGATCAGTCGCGGGCCGGGTTCACCGGAAGGTACCGATCCCACCAGTCCAGGATCGCCTCGAAGCGTTGGCGACGGTGCCACGGCGTCCCGGCGCGGGAGAGTTCGTGGTTCTCCCCGGGGAAGAGCAGGAATTCGGTCTCGACCCCCTGCCGCAGCAACTCCACGTAGTAGCGCTGGGCCTGTTCCAAGGGGCACCGGTAATCCTCTTCCGAATGCATCACCAGGGTGGGGGTCCGCACCTGCCCGACCTTCGCCATCGGACTTTGTTCCAGGGTTGCGGCCACATCCCGCCCGGTGTACTCGTCACCGAAGAACCAGCCGATGTCGCTCGAACCGACGAAGGAGATCGGATCCAGGAATCCACGCTCCACGATCGCTGCGGCGAAACGGTGGTCGTGGGCGATGGTCCAGGCGGTGAGGTATCCGCCGTAGGAACCGCCCAACACCCCGACCCGGTTCCCATCCAGCGACGGCTCGGCGGCGACCGCACCATCCAGGAAGGCCAATACGTCCTGCAGATCGACGGTGCCCATGGCCTCCTTGATGGCCAGGCCGTGGGCACGGCCGTAGCTGGCGCTGCCCCGTGGGTTGCACTGCAGTACCGCGTATCCGGCCCGTGCATAGACCTGAGCCTCGTCGAAATAACCCCAACCATATTGGGCGTAGGGGCCACCATGGATGTTCAGCAGCACCGGGTGGGGGCCCTCGCCTTCGGGCAGATAGAGCCAGCCATGGACCGGATAGCCGTCGGCCGAAGGCACGGTCAGTTCATGTGGTGCGCTGATGCGGGTCTGCTCGCGCAACGGAGCGGCGAAATCCGTCAAGGCAACCACTCCGCCGTCCTGCACCAGGGCGATCTCCCCGGGGGTGGCCGGGTCGGTATAGGACACGACGACGATGTCCGCGGCCTCCGAAACCCCGGTCACCTCCAGCGGGCCCGAAACCAGGATCCGGGTCGCACCGGAAGCGTCGATGACATGGAGTTCGCTACTGCCCCGCACCCGGGCCAAGGCGGCGACCTCACCGGAGCCCACGGGGAAGAGGCCTCCGCTTTCGCTGTAGTCGAGTATCTGCGGATCGGTCAGGAGGGTGGGTTCCGCCGCCCCGATCTTTTCGGTGGGCAGGACATGGACGGCGGCACTATGAGCCACGAAGTCGGTGCCCGACTCCCCCACCTTGCTACCCAGCAGAAACAGCTTCTCCCCGTCGCGGCTGAAGGTCGCTGCGTCGTAAACAGTATCGCCCGACGGTGAGCCGGCCACCAATTCGACGTCGGGTTCTCCCGCTGCCGAGGTGTCCACGTCCTCCACCGGGACCCGGTGGATCATCGAGCGCAGATCCGCATCGGCTCCGTGATGCAATGCCGCGGTGAAATACAGGTGCTTGCCATCGGGCCCGAACTCCGGACTGTTGCAATCGGCATCGGCGGGGGTGAGCAGGCGCGTCACCGGGAAGCCCTCGGCCGGTGCCTGGCAGGTGTGGCTGTCCCCCTCTACGTTTTCGCGGGCCGCGGCGGCTTTCTGGACGGTCTTAGCTGCCCGGCCCACGGGCTTGATGAAGGGTTCGGCGTCGGGGGCCGGGACCTCAATGAGGTGGATCCCGTTCCGGCGGTCGTTGCCGAATCCGAGCCCGTTGAACCGGTACTTATATCCGGTGATCCGGCGTGGGGCCTCGGCCCCGGCGCCCACCCCCTCCACGGTGCCGTAGCGTCCTTCCTCGGGGGTACGGCTGCCGAAGGCCACCCGGCGGCCATCAGGGGAGAAGACGAACTCCGACACCCCCAGATGGCGGTTGGTGATCACCCGGGGTTCACCGCCGCGGGCGTCGACGATGGCCAACTGCGGGACGCCCTCGCCATTGGGGCGCAGGAAGGCGATCAACCGCCCGTCGGGCGAGAACCTGGGCTGGGCATCCGAGGTCCCGCGGGTGATCCTCCGCGCGGGGCCCGCGGCGCTGCCGTATTCATCAAGCTCGATCAGCCAGAGCTGCCCCACCCCGGAATCGGCGTCGAAGCTGGGCCTGGTCGCCGCGAACACCACCCGGCGACCGGCCGGGTCCAAAGCGGGGGCGGATACAGTGGTCAGGAGCTCTAACTGATCTGGTTTCACCCCGTGAGCGTATCTGAAAGACTTATTGAAGGAAATAGCCATGAGCGATGATCTGGTCCCCCTGCGCTGCCCGCTCTGCGCCGGGACCCTGGCAGCGGCTTCCTCCGGGGAGCGCACGCTCACCTGCCCCACAGGGCATCGCTACGATGCCGCCAAGCAGGGCTACTTCAATCTCCTGACCGGCCGGGGCACCTCCTTTCGGGAAGATACGGCCGCCATGGTCCAGGCCAGGGCCTCCTTCCTGGCTGCCGGACACTACGAACCTTTGGCCGACGCCCTCGCCCAGGAGGCCCTGACGGGATTTCCGGACCGGGTCCCGCGACTTCTCGATGCCGGCGCCGGAACGGGGTACTACCTCGACGCGGTGGCCTCGGCCCTGGCCGGATCCCGCGGCCAGAGGCCGCCCGCCCTTGCGCTGGACATCTCCCGGTACGCCATGCGGCGTGCCGCCAGGCTTCCCCGGACCCGGGCGCTGGTCTGGGATCTCTGGCGTCCGCTTCCGGTTGCCGACGCCGGCGTCGATCTCCTGTTGAACGTCTTTGCCCCTCGCAACGGCAAGGAATTTGCCCGCGTCATCGCCCCGGGCGGGCTGGCCCTGGTGGCCACTCCCCTGCCCGGACATCTGGCAGAAGCCACGGTGCCCCTGGGGCTGCTCGGCATCGCGGCAGGGAAGGACGAGTCCGTGGCCGCGGCGGTGGGCCCGGAATTCGAGGCCGTCCACACCCGGGAAATCCGTTCCTCGCTGGAGCTTTCCACGGACGACGCCGTCCGGTTGGCCACGATGGGCCCGGCGGGCCACCACCACGATGACGCGTCGACCCGCTCCCGGTTGCAGACCCACCCGATGCCGGCCCGGGTCACCGCCGCCTTCCGCCTGCAGGTGTTTCGCCGTCGATAGCGCGCGGACCAGCGGAAGGACTCGAACATACCTCCCAAGGGTGACGATCCCACCGGCACTCATCATGCAAGATGGTAGGACCGAGGGTGGCAAGCGCCCTCCCAACGCATGCGGGTGACGAAATGTTCGAATGGGTCCTCGAGAACAGTTGGGTCTTCTGGCTCGCACTGTTCCTGATCCTGGCGATCATCGAAATGATGTCGCTGGACCTGTACTTCATCATGCTCAGTGCCGGCGCACTCGGTGGGGTCGTCGTGGCCCTCGCCGGCGGAGAATTCTGGCTTCAGGCCCTGGCCTTCTGCCTCGTTTCCCTGGCCATGATCCTCTTCATCAGACCGATCGCCCTCCGGCAATTGCATAAGGGCCCCGCCGACCGGCTGACCAATGTCGATCGCCTGGTCGGCCAGGACGCCCTCGTGCTCGAACCCACCACGAAACTCGGTGGCCGCGCCAAGATCGGCGGAGAGACCTGGAGCGTCAGAAGCCAGGACGACGCCGCGTTGGCTCCCGGGATGTACGGAACCGTCGTGAGCATCGATGGAGCCACGGCGTACATCACGATGCGCGCCGCGGAACCACACGAGAACTAGTACTTCGACACGGCCGGAGAAGGAAACATCCGGATCTGGTCAGTCCAATGCCCTGCGAAGGGCCATAAGGAAAAGAGGAACCATCAATGACAGGCCTAGGCATAGTCCTGGCAGTACTCGCGGTCTTCGTGATCATCGTGCTCCTGCGATCGGTACGCATCGTCCCGCAGGCGCGGGCAGGCATCGTGGAGCGGCTGGGTAAATACCAGCGCACGCTCGGACCGGGCCTGACGCTGCTGATCCCATTCGTGGACCGCCTGCTGCCGCTGTTGGATCTGCGTGAAAACGTCGTCAGCTTCCCGCCGCAGCCGGTGATCACCGAGGACAACCTCGTGGTCTCCATCGACACCGTCGTGTACTTCCAGATCACCGAACCGCGGGCGGCCACCTACGAGATCGCCAACTACATCCAGGCGGTCGAACAGCTGACCACCACCACGCTGCGTAACGTCGTCGGCGGCCTGAACCTCGAAGAGGCGCTGACCAGCCGTGACCAGATCAACGGCCAGTTGCGCGGCGTCCTGGACGAGGCGACCGGCAAGTGGGGCATCCGCGTTTCCCGGGTGGAGCTCAAGGCCATCGACCCGCCGCTGTCCATCCAGGACTCGATGGAGAAGCAGATGCGCGCCGAGCGTGACCGCCGTGCCGCCATTCTGACCGCCGAAGGCACCAAGCAGTCCCAGATCCTCACCGCCGAGGGCCAGCGTCAGGCTGCCATCCTCGCTGCCGAAGGTGACGCCAAGGCCGCCATCCTGCGCGCCGATGGTGAAGCCCAGGCGATCGAGAAGGTCTTCGACGCCATCCACGCCGGAAACCCGGACCAGAAGTTGCTGGCCTACCAGTACCTGCAGACCCTTCCGAAGCTGGCCGAGGGCTCCTCGAACAAACTGTGGATCATCCCCAGCGAGGTCGGCGAAGCCCTCAAGGGCATCGGTGGGGCCTTGGGCAACTTCACGGACGGTGACGATTCGGCCGGCGCCGCCACGGCACCGGGCGCCCCGAAGCAGCCCTAGGTTTCCACGGCTGATAACACCAGATGGTGGGGCACGGAGGGAACACCCTTCGTGCCCCACCTCGTTAAACGACAACGTGGGCTGGCAACGCGTATACTGGTGTCTTTGTGGCTTCCGCCAAGGGCTCAGGGGAATGATTACCCCACCCCAGGCGTTGTAAACAGTGGATGATGCCGAAGAGCAGCAGAACGTAGTAGGGAGAAAACATGAGCGATCGCAGTCTGCGTGGAATGCGTTTGGGCGCACAGAGCATGGAGACCGAAGCCGGGGTGGAGCCGGCACCGCGTCAGCGCGTGGAGTACCGTTGCGCCGATGGGGAGCAGGTTTTCGTGATGTTCTCCACCGAGGCCGAGATTCCCCTCTCCTGGGTCTCCAAGACCGGCAAGGAAGCACTCCTGGTCGACGGCGAACTGCCGGACACCTCCAAGGACAAGCCGGTCCGTACCCACTGGGACATGCTGCTGGAGCGCCGTTCCATCGACGAGCTCGAACAGACCCTCAAGGATCGGTTGAATAAGCTCCGCGCCGGCCGCGGCGAGAAGATCGAAGCCTAACCGCTCGTCGAGCTCGACCGGACGCACAAAGAATAAAGAGGCCGGTTTCCGCACCTGTGGGGTGCGGGAACCGGCCTCTTCTCATTCCACGGCACGGTGGGACGATCTCACAGCTTTCCGGTCAGCTTCCTCCAGCGGGCACCCAGCCCCCAGCGGGTGACATTGAGCATGGCCTCGACCACGATGTTCCCACTCATCTTCGATACCCCGAGTTCGCGTTCCACGAAGGTGATCGGGACTTCGACGATCTTCTTGCCCATCAGTGCCACCCGGAAGGTCATGTCCACCTGGAAACCATAGCCCACGGATTCTATGTCGTTGAAGTCCAGCGCTTCGAGGGTCTCCCGGCGGAAGGCACGAAAGCCCGCGGTGATATCCCGGATGCCCAGCCCCAACATCAGTCGGGAGTAGGTGCTGCCGGCCAGGGAAATGAGCTTGCGGTAGGGCGGCCAGTTCACGACGCTGCCCCCACGGACCCACCGGGACCCGATGACCAGGTCGGCCCCCTGGGTGTTCAGCGCCTCGAGGAGGCGAGGAAGCTGTTCGGGCTGGTGAGATCCGTCCGCATCGAGTTCGACGAGCACGTCATAGCCCTGTTCCAGGCCCCAGGTGAATCCTGCCAGATAGGCGGCCCCGAGGCCTTCCTTGCCCTTGCGGTGCAGCACATGGACCTGCGGGTCCGTGGTTCCCAGGTTCCGGGCGAACTCACCGGTGCCATCGGGGCTGTTGTCATCGACCACCAGGACATCCGACTCCGGGACGGATTCGCGCAGACGCTTGATCGTGATGGGGAGGGACTCGATCTCGTTATAGGTCGGAATGATGGTGATTACCCGCACGCGGTTTTACCCTTCTGAACTGTCTCGGCGGCCCCCCAGGGGCCTCGATGCGATCCCTCGGGACCTTCGGACACGACTGCGGACCAACGGTCCACTCCCCCGCCGGAGGACCGGGTGGGGAAAAGCCAATGACCAAGTATACCGTTCACCGACCTGAGGGCACGGAAAGACCCCGGGAACTTCGGACCAAAAAGAGTGCATTCAAGCACAAGCAATTTGTTTTCTACTGCTCCCGGGGCCAGACCTTTGTTTATTTGCCGTGATGCCGACTCGACGTTGTAGGACTCCCTACCATCGCCGTTGAGAATCCACCCTATCGGCTCAGATCGCCCTGTCAACTGAAGCCTGACTAGCATTTTCAGGCGTACCACCTAGTCAGGCCCGGCGCGTCGCGACACCCTTTCCGCGCATCGGAAATCGCCGGGGCGGCGCTCACGCACGACGGAAGATGCTCCGTCCCCGACGTACCGTGCCCAGGCAGGTCGGCAGGGAGTCCTCGAGCACGGGAAGCATCGGGGTCCCGGCCCGGGCGTCGGTGCTCCAGGAGGACACCCGGGCGTCGGGGGTCTGGACCGCCAGTTCGGAAGCCGCCCAGATTGCGAAGGTCGCCTCCGAGCCCGGGACGAGCTGACCGGCCAACGGGTCCGGATCCCCGAAGCCCCGGTAGCCGGCCCGCGTATGGGCGACGAAGGCGGCCCGTGCCGAGATCCGGGACGATTCGGTGTGGTGTTCAAGACACGCCTTGACGGTGGCCCAGGGGCTCATCTCCGTGACCGGGCTGTCGGAGCCCAGGCAGACCGGCACCCCTCTGGTCAGCAGACGGCCGACTTCATTCATCCGCGCCGAACGTTCACCCCCCAGGCGTTGTTCGTATTGGCCATGGGGGCCGCCCCAGAGGGCATCGAAAAGCGGTTGCATGGAGACCGTGACCCCGAGTTCTAGCCAGGTGTCGATCGCGGTCTCGTCCAGCATCTCGGCATGTTCGATCCGGTGGCGACCCCGCTGGATGGCCGCGATCCCCAGCCGGTCGGCGGCCAGCCGGAACCCGGCCACCGCCTCATCCATGCCGGCATCGCCAATGACGTGGAACGCGGCCTGGATACCGGCTTCGGTGCAGGCCTGGACATGGGTGGCGATCGTTTCCGCGTCCAGATAGAGACAGCCGCTGGTGGAGGGGGCGTCGGCATAGGGTTCGCGCAGGGAGGCGGTCCGGGAGCCCAGCGAGCCGTCGATGTTCAGGTCCCCGCCGAGCCCGGCCATCCGTGGACTATCGAAGTCATCGAACAGGCTGCGGGCCTGCTGTGCCGTGTCGACGGTTTCGGCCCAATAGATCCGCACCGCCGGCAGGTCCTCGCCCTCGGCGTCGAGCAGGTCGTTCAATGCCGAGACATCCGCGCGGGTCCCGATATGCGGGGCCGCCATTTCGGCGACGGCCGCGTAGCCGTGGGAGGCCAGATGCTGCAGGGCCCGGCGCTGGTGGTCGGCGCGGGATCCGGCGTCAAAGGAGAGAATGTGCTCCCTCACCCGGGTATGGGCTTCACGCACGGCCACGGGGCCGCCGTCCCAACCGTCGAGACCGTGGATTCCGGCAGCAGCAGCCAATGCACTGCTGACCAGGCCCGAATGAACGTCGACACGGGTCAGATACACCTCCCGGCCCGGAGCCGCCGTGTCCAGCTCCTCCACCGTGGGGGTCCGGGCCTCGGGCCAGGTGCTCTCATCCCACCCGGCCCCGATGACCGGGCCGGGCCGGGTGGCGGCCCGTTCGGAGACCGCGGCGAGGAATCCGTCCACCGAGGTACAGCCCGACAGGTCCAGCGAGGCCAGAGCGACGCCGGTCTCGGTCAGGTGGGCGTGGGAGTCGACGAAGGCCGGAGCCACCAGTGCCCCGTCCAGGTCGACGATCTCCATCCTCTCGTCGATCAGCGCGTCCGCGGCCGCCTCCTGGCCGACCCAGGCCACGGAGCCTCCATCGATGAGCATTGCCGTGGCGAATGGATCCGCGGCGCTGTAGATGGCTCCGTTGCGGTACATGACCAGTGCGGGCATGTGTACTTCCTTCCCTGCAGGAGGGCGGCCCGACGGCTCGCCCCCAAAGTGGTTCTTGATGCCCGGTGGTGGTTGGCCTGCCGGAAGCGTGCCTAGTCGGCGACGCTGGAGTAGGCCACCACACCGCGACGCACGGCGTCCACCGCTGCCCGGCACCTCCCGGCCAGCACCGGGGACAGGTCCGGGACCTTGGCCAACTGGTCCAGGGTGTCGATGACCTGTTTGGCCCAGCGCACGAAGTCCCCGGCCGCCAGGTCGGTGCCGCGCAGGCAGTCCTTCAGGTCCTTCCCTCGCGCCCACAGGTACATGGGCCAGACGAGGCCGGAATCCGGCTCGCCCGTCTCCGGGAGCCGGTTGGCTTCCTCCAGGTCGGTCAGTTCGGACCAGTTGCGTACCGCAACCGTCCAGGCTTCCTCGACCTGCCGGCTGGGCATCTTGGGATGCCCGGCGGTGGACTCGCGTTTGGCCTGGTAGACCAGCGTGGTGACGAACCCCGCCAGCTCGGCGGCCCCCAGCTGATCCATGCAACCCGATTCGAGCACCAGGGACGTCAACAGGTCGCGTTCGCCGTAGATGCGTCGCAACCGGTTCCCCGAGGCCGTCGTCACCAGTTCCCCGTCCGGGGAACCTCCCTCGGGAAGGGCCAGGTAGCCGTAGTGTTCCAGGATCGTGCACACGCGGTCGAAGGTCTTGGCAATGGTGTTGGTCCGCCCGGAGATCTGGCCCGAGAGCCTGTCGGTTTCCGCCTTGAGCTTCCACCAGCGTTCGGCCCAACGGGCGTGGTCCTCCCGTTCGGAACAGCCGTGGCAGGGATGCCGACGCATTTGCCGACGCAACTCGGTGATGCGGGCTTCCTGCCGGTCGGTGCCCGGGAAGTCGAAGCCGCTGGCCCCCCGACGAGGTGGCCGCTGTTCCTGCAGCGCATTGCGCAGCGAGGCGGCCAGGTCCTTGCGTTCCTTCGGCGTGCGGCCGGTGAAGGACTTCGGGATGCGGATCCGTGAAATGACCTCGATCGGGCCGTCCAGGTCCTGGACCCCGACCCGGCGGACCTGGCGGTCCTCGGTCAGCACCGTCGGACGGGGATCACGCAGCGAATCGGAGACGGCGATGATCACGCAGCGTCCCAGCCGGCGCGGACCGGCCACGTCGATGACGTCGCCCGGGACGACCTGTTCCAGGGATTCCTCGGCCGCCGACCGACGCATCCGGTGGGCGGTGCGCGACGCATCCTTTTCGGCCTGCCCGAGTTCCTGGCGGATCCGGGCGTATTCCTTGAAGTCGCCCAGGTGGCAGGCCATCGATTCCTCGTAGCCGGCCATTGATTCCTGGCGGCTGCGGACCTGCCGGGCCAGCCCGACGACGGAACGGTCGGCCTGGAACTGGGCGAAGGAGGATTCCAGGATGGTGCGTGCCCGCCCCATCCCGAACTGCGCCGAAAGGTTCAACGACATGTTGTAGGTGGGGCGGAAGCTGGAGTTCAGCGGGTACGTGCGTTTGGAGGCGAGACCTGCCACCGCCGCCGGATCGGTGCCCGGCTGCCAGAGGACCACCGCGTGGCCCTCGATGTCGATCCCCCGCCGGCCCGCACGCCCCGTGAGCTGGGTGTATTCGCCGGCGGTGATCGAGACATGCGATTCCCCGTTGAATTTCTCGAGCTTCTCCAACACGACCGACCGTGCCGGCATGTTCACCCCCAGGGCCAGGGTCTCGGTGGCGAAGACCGCCTTGACCACGCCCCGGGCAAAGAGCTTCTCGACGACTTCCTTGAAAATCGGCAGCAATCCGGCATGGTGGGCCGCGAATCCCCGCAGGAGGCCTTCACGCCAGGACCAGAAACCGATGACTTCCAGGTCCCCTGCCGGGATCTCCCGGGCCACGGCGTCGATCTCTTCTTCGATGATCCGTGATTCGGCCTCGGTGGTGAGGAAGAAACCGGTGCGCACGCATTGGGCGACGGCGGCATCGCAGCCCTTGCGGGAGAAGATGAAGAAGATGGCCGGCAGCAGTCCCGACTGGTCCAGCGAAAGCACCATTTCGGGGCGGGAGACCCGATGTTTCTGGGGTGGTCCGGAGGTGTTGCGGGGCCCGGCATGGCCTCGTCCCCGGCGCTGGGCCCGACCGGCACCGCCACGGAATTGATGCCGTTCATCGCGTTGGGCCAGCCGGGTGAGTTCCGGGTTCACGGCAATGCTGTGTTCGGCGCCCTGGTCCTCCAGGGCCGCCGCCTGGTCGAAGGCGAGGTTTCCGGCGAAGAGGTCCAGAAGCCGGCCACCGACCATGACATGCTGCCAGAGCGGGACGGGACGGTGTTCGGTGACGACGATGGCGGTATCCCCGCGGACCGTATCCAACCAGCCGCCGAATTCCTCGGCATTGGAGACGGTGGCGCTGAGGGAAATGACCTGGACGCTCTGCGGCAGGTGGATGATGACTTCCTCCCAGACCGCGCCACGGAACTTATCGGCAAGGTAGTGGACCTCGTCCATGACGACGTAGGCCAGACCGGTCAAGGTATCGGAATCCGCGTAGAGCATGTTCCGCAGGACCTCGGTGGTCATCACGACCACGTCGGCTTCGCTGTTGATCGAGGTGTCCCCGGTGAGCAGCCCCACCCGATCGTGGCCGTAATAGGCGGCCAGCTCGTTGTATTTCTGGTTGCTCAGCGCCTTGATCGGCGTGGTGTAGAACGCCTTCATGCCCCGCTGCAGTGCACAGTGGATCGCGAATTCGCCCACCACGGTCTTCCCGGCGCCGGTCGGCGCGGCCACCAGGACGCCCCGGCCTTCTTCGACGGCGGTGCAGGACTGGATCTGGAAGTCGTCGAGTTCGAATTCCAGGCTCCGGCGGAACGCGCCGAAATGGGTTTTTTCCTCGGCCGCGCGTTCACGCCACGCGGCGTACTGCTCTGCTGGAGAGCCCATGCCTGACCACCCCTTCATTGGTGTCTCGTCTCAGGGGACAAAACCAGCCTACCCGGGCGTCACCACGGCTCAGTCGATGGATTCGCCGTTGGCGATCAACCTCTCGTTCTCCTCTTGCTGTTCGAGGCGGCGTTTGGCCCGACGCCGGTCGTTGAGCAGGCAGAAAACGGTGGCGGCGGCGAAGAGCACCAGCAGTGGTCCGGCCAGGACGAACATGGTCAGTGCGTCGCCGCCCGGGGCGGCCATCGCCGCCACCAGGCAGATCAGGAAGACGGTGATCCGCCAGTTCTTCACGATCAGTTTGCCGGGCAGGATCCCGACCATGTTCAACCCCACCAACAGCACGGGGATGATCATCGAGATGCCGAAGGCGATCAGCAGGCGCAGCACGAAGGTGAGATAGTCCTGGACGGTGATGAGGTTCACCGCGATATCGGGGGTCAGCCCCAGGAAGAACAGCAGGGCGTGGGGAAGCACCCAGTAGCCCAGGTAGATGCCGCCGAGGAACAGTGGTACCGCGACGCTGATGAAGGACAGCGCGGTGCGCTTTTCCTTCTTCTTCAGCCCCGGGACGATGAACGCCCAGAGCTGGTAGAGCCAGACCGGGGAGGCCATGATCAGGGCCAGGAACAGCGACACCTTGATCATGATGTCGAAAGGCGAGACCGCCGTATTGAAGTTCGCCGTCCCGCCGGCGTCCTTCAACGGTTGGAAGAGCAGACCGAGCACCGGTTGGTAGAGGAAGAATCCCCCGACCGCCGCGACGAAAAGGGCACCGAGGGAAATGAAGAGCCGGTTCCGCAGCTCGATCAGGTGTGCCTTGAGCGCCATCCTCCCTTCGGGGTTGGATTTACGCCCTGTCTTTTCCGCCACCGGGAACTAGCGCTTGGGGCCGCGGTGTTCCGGGTCCACGACCTTGCCCTCGTAGGGCTCGTCGGTGGCCGTCGGATCCTGGGGGTCCTGCGGAGCCTGTGGATCGTCGTCCTTCATCTGGCGGACCTCGGACTTGAAGATGCGCATGGACTGCCCGAGGGAACGTGCCAGCCCCGGGAGTTTGGGGGCACCGAAGAGAATCAGCGCCAACACAACGATGATGACAATATGCCATCCCTGTAGACCAGCCATGGGTGGAACTTCCTTTCGTCTGGCTCTCAGTCTACGTCACGCCGGTACAGGTCGCCTACGCGTTGGGCCTGTCCCCGCCGATGTTTTCCGGCGATCCTGCGCTCGCGGCGGGCGGTGCGGCGGGCCTGTTTCCCGGCGTCATATTCCCGCCGGGCCGCGTCGCGGGACCTGAACAACACCGCGGTACCCGCCGGCGGCCGCGGCCGGCCCCCGAGGTCCTCTTCCAATGCTTCCCCCGGCGGCAGGGACAGGGCGTCCCCGGCCGTGGTCACTTCATCGAACATGACCATGAACTTGCGGTACAGGTGCAGGGCGCACAGGCCCAGGAACACGAGGGTGGCCAGGGCCAGCACGGCCCAGAGCAGGATCCAGAACCACCAGGGCATCATGCGTTCTCCTTGGTCAGGGGGTGGGGGCGACGGTTTTCGTGGGCGGCCAGGGCCGCGTCCAACCAGCGGCGCGTGGTGTCGGCGGCGGTGTCGGGGGCGATGACCCGCAGGCCTCCGCCGTGCCGGGCCACCAGCCCGGGCAGCAATTCCGGCGCCGGGACACCGACCTCGGCGATCAGGGTCCCGTCCTTGGCCTTCGCGCTCTGGTACGGGGCGAATTCCTCGACGAGCCGGTGCAGCCGGGGGGCGAATCCGAGTTCGACGGCGATGTCCTCCGGGGCCGGAGTGTAGAGCGTGCCCTCCGCCACGGTGTGTCGTTCGGCCTCGCGGACGAACCTCTCACCGGTGGCCCGTGCGGAGAGGATCCGATCCAGCCGGAAGTTCCGTCTGGCCCGGGAGCTGCGGCACCACGCCTGGACATAGGTCCGGCCACCGTCCTCCAGGAGGCGGATCGGCTCGATCTCCCGGTCGCTGATCTCGTCGCGGCTGGGTTGGTGGTAGCGCAGCTGGAGCACCTCGTCGGAGGCCACG
The DNA here is from genome assembly GCA_030452125.1 of Micrococcaceae bacterium. GTDB lineage: Bacteria > Actinomycetota > Actinomycetes > Actinomycetales > Micrococcaceae > Arthrobacter_H. The sequence continues at coordinate 20,968 of JAKDMV010000006.1, read as the reverse complement.
GCGGCGCTCACCGTCTCGCGGACGGCGGAGGACTCGGTGGCTGCCAACCGCGCGGAGGCGATCCGGTCGATGTCCGCGAATTCCCCCGCGGCCCCGCGCAGCTTCTCCAGCGCCGACCGCGCGGCGCTGCGGTCCGTGGTCCCGGGCAGGTCCAGGAGGGTCTGCAATCCGACCAGCAGCGAGAAGGCCTCCAGGAGGTTCAGCCGGATCGGGGCCGCGAGGCCCTCCGCGTTGACGATGGAGACCCGGTCCCCCTCCAGGTCGACGTCGATCAGTTCATCGGGCAGGCCGTTGGGGACCCCGCAGAGCTGGATCATGGTCAGGTCCTCGATCAGCCGACGCCGGGACAATCCGAACCGCGCGGCGGTGTCCTCGAGCAGCGGGGCGCCTTCGCGCACCACGTAGGCGATGATGTCCAGGGCCCGGGCCACGACGTCGGAGGAGGACGGCCGGCCCCCGGGGCGTGCCTGTCCGAAGGAGTAGGCCGGCACCGGGGCGTTTTGTGCTTCGCAGGCCCCCTGCAAGCGGCGTCCGACGGCGTCGCGCAGGCCCTCGGGGCCCAGGACCGCCGCTGCCGGACCGAGTTCGGCGATTTCGGCGCTGAGCGCCTCGTCGTCCTGGTAGTCCAGGCACACGGTATCGGCGGTGTCCTCGGGGTCCTGCCCGGCAGGTGGCTGCCCCGGGTCCGTGCCGTCGACGGGGTCGACCGCCCGGCTCCGCAGGGCCAGTCCCCGCCCCGGGGCCAGACGCACCCTCGCCCGTTGGCGGGCCGTGTCGGGGTCCAGCCCGTCCAGGACCTCTGCGATGCGGAATCCTTCGGGTCGCTCGACGGTGCCCGGGCGACGGGCGATCTCGGAACAGATCCGCGAGAGCCGGAAGATGCGTTGGCCGTCCCGGTCGCGGTCGCGGCCCACGAGGTACCAGTGGCCGAAGCGGTTGCCGATGCCCCAGGGTTCGATGGTGCGCACGGCGCTCTGCCCGGAGGCCGCACGGTAGCTGAAACGGATCGGGGTTCGATCCCATACGGCGCCGAGCACATCGCGGAAGGCGGCGTCCGCGGCATGGAGCCTCGGTTCGAAGGTCTCGAAGGAGGCGCCCGCGGAGTCGGGGCTTCCGGCGGCGCCCGGGGAGAGCCGGTTGAAGGCCCGGTCCGCGGCGGAGGCGATCGTCGGATCCTTCCAGACCCGGGCCGCCAGTCCCAGGGCCATGGCTTCCTCGGGGGTGAAGGACACCGCGGGAAGCCGGTATTCCTCGGGGCGGACGCGGTAGTGGGTCTCTTGGCGGTCGTTGCCGTAGTAGGTGTCCCCGACCAGGGATTCCAGCGGGACCCCGAGGGAGCGCAGATCGCTCTTATCACGTTCGAATTTGCGCTCGAAGGCCTCGTCGGACAAATCCTGGTAGTCATCCACGATGCCCCGCAGCTCGGCCCGGGTGTAGCCCCGGCGTCGGGACATCAGGGCATAGGTGAGGCTGACGAGCTTTTCCGTGCGCGAAGGCGCACCCGCATTACGTTTGGCAGACACCGGACCCACGTTACTAGAAAGCACGACGGCGCCGCCCCCCGGTGGGGGGGGACGGCGCCGTCGTGGCGGGAGGACTGCTAGCGCACGTCCACCAGGTCGACCACGAAGATCAACGATTCGCCGCCGGCGATGGCGGCCCCTGCCCCGCGTTCGCCATAGGCCAGATGCGAGGGGATTTCCAGGCGCCGGCGTCCGCCGACCTTCATGCCCAGGATGCCTTCGTCCCAGCCCTGGATGACCTGTCCGGTACCGGCCCGGAACTGCAGCGGTTCGCCGCGGTTCCAGGAGGCGTCGAATTCCTCGCCCGTGGACCAGGCGACCCCGACGTAGTGTGCCGAAACCGTGGCGCCGGCGGTCGCCTCGGCGCCGTCACCGACGATGAGGTCCTCCGAACGCAATTCGGTGGGTGCGCCTTCCGTGGGGAAGTCGACTTCGGGTTTGGTGCGGTCGTACTCGCGTTTGCCAAAAGACATATTCGTCCTTCTCCTGTTTCCGTTCCGGGATTTCTACTTCGCGGGCTTGTCGATCGACTTCACGTCGACGACGAAGACGAGGGTACCTTGCGGCATGCCGTCCTGGCCGTCGTAGGCGAGCTTGCTGGGGATCGTCAGCAGGACGGTGGAGCCTTCCTTGACCCCTTCGAGGCCTTCGGTCCACCCCTTGATGACCTGATCCAGGCCGAAGGTCGCCGGGGAGCCCTTCTCGTAGCTGGAATCGAACTGTTCGCCGTCTTCCCAGCGGGCCCCGGCATAGTCCACCGTGATGGTGTCGGACTTCTTGACCTTGTCGCCGTCGCCTTCCTTCAAGGTGGTGACCTTCAGGTCGGCGGGCGGTTCGTTGCCGGCGGGGATCTTCACGGTGCCGCTGCCGTCTTCGGCGATGTCGGCGGTGGGTTCGGCGTCCTTCTTCGCGTCGCCGTCTTCCTTCGTGAAGTCGACCTTGATCTTGTCCTTGGCGTCCACGACCTTCAGGATCAGCAGCTGATCGATCTGGGACGGATCCTTCGGGTTGGCGGAGGCGCCGTCGTCATCGGATTCGTCGGCGTTCTTGGGATGGACGTAGGCAACCCAGGAACCGATCTTGGTCCCGACGAGGATCTCGTGGATCTGCTCGTCCTGTTCCTTCAAGTCGTCATTGACGCTGAGGGTCATGGCCGGTTCCTTGAACGTGTTGCCGACCTCGCTGCCGTCCTTCATGTTGTATCCGGCCAACTTATAGGAGACGTCCTGGCCTTCCTCCACCTTGGCCCCGTCACCCTCCTCGAGGACCTTCGCCCCGGGCTCGGTGGCTTCCAAGGGGGTATCGAACTCGACCTTCGGCGCCGAGTCCTCATCCTCCCCGGGCGTGAGTTTGATGGAGGAGAGCGGCTCGGCCGCGCCCACGGTCCTCGGGGTTCCGGCTCCACAGGCGGTCAGCGCTAGCAGCGCGACCCCGAGAACCAGTGCCAGCAGCTTGCGCACAAAATCCACTTTCGTCGTCGTACATCAATGGTCAACAATCGACCCGGGGGCACCACAGCGCCGCCCGGGCCCCGTCCAGCTTAAGGTTCCCGCCTGTGAATGTCCTGAGGCCGCGCCGGAAAATCAGTCTTGGGGCCGGATCAGGGCCGTCAGTTCCTCCACCCGCGGGTCGACCTGGGCGAAGGGGTCCTTGCACAGGACCGTCTGGCCCGCATGGTCGTTGAGCTTGAGATGGACCCAATCGACGGTGAAGTCGCGGCCGGCTTCCTGGGCGGCCCGGACGAAGTCCCCGCGTAGTTTGGCTCGGGTGGTCTGGGGTGGGGTCGTCGTCGCGGCGGCGATCTCGGCTTCGGAGACCACCGCCTGCGCCCGCCCATTCCGGCGCAGCAGCGAAAACAGCCCGCGGTGCGGATCGATGTCGTGATACGTCAGATCCAGTTGGGCGATCCGCGGGGAGGAGAGTTCCAGGGAGTGCTTTTCCTGGTATTGCCGGATCAGCCGCTGTTTGATGGCCCAGTCGATTTCGGTGTCGATCCCCGAGGCGTCCCCGCTGGCCACCGCATCCAGGGCGCGGCGCCACAGGTCCATCACCCGGGGCACGTGCTCGTTATGGGCCCCGTGGCGTTCGATGAACGTGGTCACCTTGGCGTGGAAGATCTCCTGGAGTTCCAGGGCACTCAGCTCGCGGCCGCTGGCCAACCGCACCCGGTGCCGCCCGGTGGGGTCGTGGGAGATATCGCGGATGCTGCGGATCGGGTTCTCCAATCGCAGGTCCTCCATGATCGTGCCGGCCTCGATCATGCGCAGGACCAGATCGGTGGCGCCGATCTTCACGAGCTGGGTCGTTTCGGACATGTTCGAATCCCCCACGATCACGTGCAGGCGCCGATAATATTCGGCATCGGCATGCGGTTCGTCTCGGGTGTTGATGATCGGGCGGGACCGGGTGGTCGCCGAGGAGACGCCTTCCCAGACGTGGTCCGCACGTTGGGAGAAGGCAAAACGGTGTTCGCCGTCCACCGGCAGCACCTTCCCGGCCCCGGCGAAGAGCTGGCGGGTGACCAGGAACGGGATGAGGATCTCGGCCAGTCGGGCGAATTCCAGTTTGCGCGGGATCAGGTAGTTCTCGTGGCAGCCGTAGGAGTTCCCGGCCGAGTCGGTGTTGTTCTTGAACAGGTAGATGGATCCCCGGAGCCCGTCGGCCTTCATGAGTTCCTCGGCGCTGGCCACCAGATCGTTGAGGACCGACTCCCCGGCCCGGTCGTGGGCGATCAGTTGGGCGACGTCGTCGCATTCGGCGGTGGCGTATTCGGGGTGGGATCCGACGTCGAGATAGAGCCGGGAACCGTTGGTCAGGAAGACGTTGGAACTGCGCCCCCAGGCCACCACCGGCTTGAAGAGGTAGCGGGCGACTTCCTCGGGGGTCAGCGGTCGTCCTCCGGGATCGGAGTAGGCGATCCCGTATTCGGTTTCGATTCCAAAGATGCGGCGGTCCATCTCAGGCACCGTCCTTTCCAGCCAGGGCGCGCAGGATCTCGTCCTTGCCCCGTCGTTTGAAGGTCCTGCCGGTCAGCGGCCGGTCGACCGGGCTGCGCTCGAGGACGGCGACCTCCAACAGGTCCACGGCGTCGGGCCCGGAGACCTCGGGCAAGGCGGCGGCCGCGGTCCGGATGACCTCGTCGAATCCGGCGGTGGCCAGTTCGCGGCCGGCCCAGGCGGCGTCCATGGCCTCGGCCAACGACCGGGCGTCACCGCCCATGACGACCAGTCCGGGTTCGTCGGAGATCGAACCGTCGAAATTCACCCGGTACAACTCATCCGAGGCGGGCTCCTCCCCTACTTCGGCGATCGCCAGTTCGACTTCGAAGGGTTTGGATTCGGCGGTGAAGACCGCGCCGAGGCTTTGGGCGTACACGCTGGCCAAACCGCGGCCGGTGACATCCTCCCGGTCGTAGGAGTAGCCCCGGGTGTCCGCGTACCTGACCCCTGCCTGGCGCAGGGATTCGAATTCGTTGTATTTGCCGACGGCGGCAAAACCGATCCTGTCGTAGATCTCCCCGATCTTGCGCAACGTCCTGGAGGGGTTCTCGGCGATCAGGGCGATGCCGTCCCGGCAGCTGGCCACGATGACCGAACGGCCCCGGGCGATGCCCTTGCGGGCGAAATCCGCCCGGTCCTTCATGAGTTGTTCGGGTGAAACGTAGAACTGCGCGCTCATCAGGCCTCCCTGGCTGTGGCCGAGCGTTCGGCGACGATTTCCCGGGCGAGACGGACCAGCTCGTCGTCGGGGATCCGTGCCGAGCCGTCGGCGTCGACCCGGTAGAGGATCGGCATGAGTTGGCGGACCAGATCCGGGCCCCCGGTGGCCGAATCATCGTCGGCCGCATCGTACAGGGCCTCCATGGCCACCCGGATGGCGCCCGTGGCGCCCAGTGAGGGGCGCCAGAGCTTCTTCAGGGCCCCGCGGGCGTAGACCGAGCCCGAACCGATGCTGTGGTGTTCGATCTCCTCGAAACGTCCGCCGGTGATGTCGTAGGAGAAGATCCTGCCCAGTTGCTGGCGGGGGTCGTAGCCGGCGAACAACGGGACCACCGACATGCCCTGCATGGCCCGGCCCAGGTTCGAACGGATCATGGCGGCCAACCGGTTGGCCTTGCCGTCGAGGCTGAGCAGGGCCCCTTCGATCTTTTCGTAATGCTCGAGTTCGACCTGGAAGAGCCTCACCAGATCCAGTCCTATGCCGGCCGAACCGGCGATCCCGACCGTTGAGAAGTGGTCGGTGGCGAAGACCTTCTGCATATGCCTGCTGGCAATGACGTTGCCGATGGTCGCCCTCCGGTCACCGGCCATGACCACCCCCTGGTCATAGGTCAGCGCGACGATCGTGGTGGCATGCCGGAGCCCTTCAGTGGCCCCGGCCGTATCGGCCGCCGGCAGCAGGTCAGGGCGTTCGCGCCGCAGATGCTCGACGAAGGAAGGCCCCTCGGGAATCTGCATGGCTACTGTCCGCCCTTTTGCACGAAACCACGCACGAACTCCTCAGCATTTTGTTCCAGTACGCCGTCGATGTCCTCCAGCAGGTCGTCCACACCTTGGGTCTGCTCCTGCGTGGCCGGTGCCGCCGCGGCCGGGGCCGGGGTCTCCTCGACTTCCTGCTCCTGCGTGGACGGCTGCGGCCGCTGCTGTTCCTGTGCCATGGTCTGCTCCTCTCCTCGGGGCGACGAATCGCCGGTCTGTCTATCGTCTCACTTGGTGGTTCCGGCTGCTGGTGGATCGGCGGGACCGCGGTCCTGCCCGGTTCAGGTCCGCCCGCGGGCCAGCTCGTCGACGAACCGGCCCACGTCGAGTCCCGCGTCGAAGAGCCGCCCGACCCGCTCCTTGGTTCCGCGCAGCGGTTCGGGGGTCGCCACCCGGTGGCTGCCGGGGCGGCCGGGGATGCTGAAGATCACCGCATCCCAGCTGGCCCCCAACACATCCTGCGGGTACTGGCTCAGGCAGCGGCCGCGGAAGTAGGCGCGGGTGTCCTCCGGGGGTTCGACGACGGCCCGGGCGATCTGTTCCTCGCTGAAGAGCGTCTCGACCATCCCGCGTCCGGCCAACCGGTGGTAGAGACCGCGTTCGGGGCGCAGATCCGCCCATTGAAGGTCCATCATCGCCAGCCGGTGGTCCTGCCAGGACAGGCCATCCCGGTCACGGTAGCGGTTCATCAGATCCAGTTTGGCAACCCAGTCCACGGTGCGTTTCGCGGCGAAGACGTCCCGGCCCAGGGTGTCGAGGGTGTCCTGCCAGCGGGTCAGCACATCGGTGGTCGCGGCATCCTCGGCCCCGGTGGTCCGGCAGTGGGCGCGTGCCGCGTCGAGGTAGATCCGTTGGATCTCCAGGGCGGTGACCCGTCGGCCGTCGGAGAGTTCGACGACGGTCTGCAGGGTGGGGTCGTGGCTGATCTGCTGCAGGGCGGCCACCGGTTCACGGAGTTGGATCCGCGGCGCGGTACCGGCTTCGATGAGCGAGAGGACCAGGGAGGTGGTCCCGACCCGCAGCAGCGTGGAGACCTGGCCCAGGTTCGCGTCCCCGGCGATCACGTGCAGCCGCCGGTACTTCTCCCAGGTGGCATGAGGCTCGTCGCGGGTGTTCACGATGGGACGCCTGATGGTGGTTTCCAGTCCGACCTCGGCTTCGAAGAAGTCGGCGCGTTGACTGATCTGGTAGCCGGGTTCCGCCCCGGTCATCCCCCGGCCCACGCGTCCGGAACCGCACAGGACCTGCCGGGTGGCGAAGAACGGGATCAGTCCTGCGGCGATGTCGTCGAAGGGGGTGGACCGCGGCATCAGGTAGTTCTCGTGGGCCCCGTAGCTCACGCCCTTGTTATCCGTGTTGTTCTTGTACAGCAGGACCTCGGCGAAGCCAGGGGACTCGGCGATCCGCCGTTGGGCGGCCAGGGCGACCCGGTCCCCCGCCTGGTCGTGGAGGACCGCGTCATGGGGTCCGGTGGTCTCGGGTGAGGAGTATTCGGGGTGGGCATGATCCACGTAGAGCCGGGCCCCGTTGCCCAGCACCATGTTCATCAGCACATGACCGTCCGTGTCCTGCTCGGCATACAGGGTCTCCCCCGCCCTGACGTCCCCGCCGGCCAAGGCGATCTCCTCGGCCGTGAGTTCGCGCGGGGTGTCGGTCAGCTGGGAGGCGTCGGCCACGGCCCGGGGCATGTTCCAACCCCGGGCGTCGGCCAACGGCGCCTCATCGGCATAGTCCCAGCGCGTCCCCGCCAGCTGCCCGTAGCCCTGGCGCACGGTGGCGGCATAGGCGTTGATGACCTGCGCGGACAGGATCGTGGAGTTCGCTCCGGGCTGGCTGGGGGCCAGCACCCCGAATTCGGTTTCCAGACCGATGACCCGCCGGACACTCACAGGTACTGCCCCGTATTGGAGTATCCCTGCCCCGGTTCCGTCTCGAGGCTGCGTCCGACGCCGGAGCCGCTCTTATCGGCGACGATGGTGCGGATGTAGGTGATCCGTTCGCCCTTCTTGCCCGAGATCCGCGCCCAGTCGTCGGGGTTGGTGGTGTTGGGCATGTCCTCGTGTTCGTGGAATTCGTCGGCGACACCGCGCAGCAGGTGGTCGATCCGCAATCCACGCTCCCCGGAGGTCAGCAGTTCCTTGATGGCCGATTTCTTGGCCCGATCGACCACGTTGCGGATCACCGCCCCGGAGTTGAAGTCCTTGAAGTAGAGCGTCTCGGTCTCGCCGTTGGCGTAGGTGACCTCCAGGAACTCGTTCTCCGTGCCCGTGGAGTACATGGCCTCCACGGTCTGGCGGATCATCCCCTGCACGGTGGCCTCGGCGTTGCCCCCGTGTTCGGCCAGGTCGTCGGCGTGCAGGGGCAGGTCGGTGGTGAGGTATTTGGCGAAGATCTCGGCGGAGCCCTCGGCGTCGGGGCGCAGCACCTTGATCTTCACGTCCAACCGTCCGGGGCGCAGGATGGCCGGGTCGATCATGTCCTCGCGGTTGGAGGCGCCGATGATGATGACGTTGTCGAGCTTCTCCACGCCATCGATCTCGCTGAGCAGCTGGGGAACGATCGTCGTTTCGACATCGGAGGAGACCCCGGTGCCGCGGGTGCGGAACAGCGAATCCATTTCGTCGAAGAACACGACCACCGGGTTGCCCCCGGCGGCCTTTTCCCGGGCACGGGAGAAGATCAGCCGGATATGGCGTTCGGTTTCGCCGACATATTTATCGAGCAGTTCGGGGCCCTTGATGTTCAGGAAGTAGCTGCGGGCGCTTTCCCCGCCGCGCAGTTCGGCGGTCCGTTCGGCCAGTGAATGGGCCACCGCCTTGGCAATGAGCGTCTTGCCGCAGCCCGGGGGGCCGTAGAGCAGGATGCCCTTGGGGGCCTTCAGCCCGTGTTCGCGGTAGAGGTCCTGGTGCAGGAACGGCAGTTCGACGGCGTCGCGGATCTGTTCGATCTGCGGGCCCAGACCGCCGATATCGGCGTAGGAGATGTTCGGGACCTCTTCCAGGACCAGCGACTGCATCTCCGAGAGCTGCACCCGTTCGGTGGCCAGCCCGGTCCGCGGGTCGATGGCCAGTGAATCGCCCACCCTGACCTTTTCGCGCAGCAGCGGCCCGGCCAGCCGGATGACCTTCTGGTCGTCGGCCCGGCCCACGGCCAGGACCCGCCCGTCCTCCATGACCTCCTTGACGGAGACCAGTTCCCCGGAGGCTTCGAAGCCGAGTCCGGCGACGATGGTCAAGGATTCGTTCAGCAGCACTTCCTGCCCCAGCTGCAGGCTCTCCAGGTCCAGCAGCGGGCTGATCGCCACCCGGAGCTTCCGGCCGCCCTGGACGATGTCCGCCCCCGGGACCCCGGTGGAGGAGATGGCGGTTCCGGCTGCGGGATGGCTGCGGGCGTTGATCCCCACGATGGTGCCGAAACTGAACGGGGTGTCCCCGTCCCGATCCAACGCCGATTTGAGCGTGACGATCTGTTCCCGGGTGCGTTCGAGCATGGCGGTCAGCCGGGCGTTGTTGGCCGTCGTCGTCCCCAGTTGGCGATCCAGGGTCCGTGACTTGTCGCGCAGGACGTTGAGCTGGCGTTCGGCGATCTCGAGTTGGCGTTGCAGCCGCCCGTCCCCCTCGGCCGCCCCGGAGGCTGGGGTCGATGTGTTGTCCGGCATATGAGCACCCTTCGTCGCGCCTTGCCCCGATGGGGTCCGTCCCCTTCATCGTAGCCACCCGCGGCCCGTCAGGGCATCGATGTTAACCGCAAGTGTCGCCGTCCAGGCCGGGGTTCACTCCCCGGGGGTCGGCTTCGGGAAGTCGGCGGGATCCAGGCCGTTGCCGTCGGCATCACGGAAGGCCCCGCGCTGCTTCATCGATTTCGCGTCCTTGGCGGCCCGACGCAGTTTCTTGTCCGAGACCCCGCGTTCGCCCAGTCCCGTGGCATCCCAGGCCCCGTCGTCGTGCTCCTTGGTCCAGGCCTGGACGTCCTCGGCGGCGAATTCGGTGTTCTTCATGCGTTTCTGCCCCGGGATCCCCGCGGCCCCGTCGGCGAGCCGGCGGGCGGTGAGCAGGAACCCGGTATGGGCGACCATGCGGTGGTCGGGGCGCACGGCCAAACCGTCCAGATGCCAGCCGCGGACCATCGATTCCCAGGATTCGGGTTCGGTGAACCGGCCATCGGCCCGGATGGCCTCGGCGGTGCGTGAAAGCTGGGTGACGGTGGCGACGTAGTTCACCCAGACCCCGCCGGGGGCCAGCACGGTGGCCACGGAATCCACGCATTCCCAGGGAGCCAGCATGTCCAATACGACGCGGTCGATGGAACCGGGTTCCTCGGTGGCGGTGGCCTGGTCCTGGAAGTCGCCGAGGCTGATCCTCCAGGCCGGATGTTCACCGCCGAAGATCGTTTCCACGTTGCCGCGGGCGATCTCGGCGAATTCGGCACGACGTTCGATGCTGTGCAAGTATCCGCCATCTCCCACCGCCCGCAGCAGGGAGATCGACAGGGCCCCGGAACCGACGCCGGCTTCCAGGACGCGGGCGCCCGGGTAGATGTCGCCCATCGTGACGATCTGCGCGGCGTCCTTGGGGTAGACGACGGCGGCCCCCCGCGGCATGGAGAGCACGAAGTCCTTCAGCAGCGGGCGCAGCGCCTGGTAGCGCCGTCCCTCCGAATTCTCCAGCACGATGCCTTCGGGCTGGCCGATCAACGCATCGTGGTCCAACACCCCGCGGTGGGTGTGGAACTGGCCCCCGGGAGTCAACGTCAGGGTGTTCATCCGCCGTTTCTCATCGGTGAGCTGGACCCGGTCCCCCGGGGCGAAGGGCCCGCGGCGGTGGGCGGCGCCATGCGCGGTGGCGGGCTGGTGGGGGGTTTCGTTCATGCTGGGGCTCGTTCCGTTGGCTGGATGGTTCATGAACCGGACTTCTTGCCGGTGATGGCGGAGACGACGGTCCGCTGGAGCAGCAGGCCCACGATCCTGCCGTTGCCGTCGACGACGGCATATTCGCTGCCGTCCAGGCTGGCCAGGTAGGTCACCAGGTCCCGCCCGGACCGGCTGGCGGCCACGACGGCCCCGGGGGCCAGGGCCCGGGCCACGGTCCCCGCCGCAGTGGTGGAGCGCAAGGTCCCGGGCACGGCAGCCAGCGAGGTGCGGTCCACGACGGCTTCGGGCCGGCCGGTGGCCGAACACAGCAGGACATGCCCCGGGGAGCGGGCCAGCCGGTGGTCGATGTCCGTGACGACGGCGGTGCCGGGCAGGGCGGTGGCCGGCTCCATGAGTTCCCCGGCCCCGATCCGTGGCAGCCGCAACCGCATGCGGGCATCGTTGATGGCCCCGCTGGCCCCCACCCAGAGGAACCCGCAGAGCAGCACCGCGATGATGGTCACTTGCAGGTTGATCGGTTCCCGGTTGAACAGCGGGAGCACCACGAAGTACAGGCCCAGGGCGATGACGATGATCCGTCCCGCCCAGCCGGCGGCCACGGTCCCCTTTTCCTGCGAACCGGTTCCCGCCCAGACGGCGGATTCGACCAGTCGGCCGCCGTCGAGCGGCAACCCGGGCAGGATGTTGAAGATCGCGACCAGGAGGTTCGCCCACACCAGGATGGTCAGCAGCAGCCCGGTGACCCCGATCGGATCCAGGTTCACGATGGCCAGATACCCCAACCCCGCCAGCAGGAAGTTCGCTGCCGGCCCGGCCAATGCCACGAGCAGGGACTTCCCGGGGGTGGCATGGAAGGAACCGAACTGGGTGTGTCCACCCCACAGGGTGAGCACGATATGGGCGTTGGGCCAGCCGAAGGCAGTGGCACAGAGGGCATGGGCCAGCTCGTGGATCAGGATCGACAGGGCCAGCAGGACCGCATAGCCGAAGGACACCGCGTAGGCGCCCAGACCGATTCCCGGCAGGATCCGCATCACATCGGGGGTGAAGACCAACAGGATGAAGCCGGCGATCAGGAACCAGGACCAGGCCAGATAAACGGGGATGCCGCCGATGCGTCCCAACGGGATGCCGGGGCGGCGGGACTTCTCCTGGCCGGGGACCGGGGTGTCGTGGTGGCCCGACTGCTGCGCGGAACCGCTCATCCGGCGGCGCCTTCGGGGGCGACGAAGGAGTCCAGGTCGCCGGCGGTGACACCGGCGAGTGTCGGCCAGACCGTCCAGTTGCCTGTCGCGGGCAGGGTCGAATAATGCGGAACGGCGATGGTGGGGGTTCCACTGGCCGCCGCCGAGCGGACCCCGGGATCGGAGTCCTCGATGGCCACCACCCGGTGGCGCTGCAGCGAGGGGACCTGCCCCGACATCCGGTCCATCGCCAGGTGGTACGGCGCCGGATCCGGTTTGCCGGCGGGGACCTGGTCCCCGGTGATCAGGAATTCGAAGGTCCCGGACGGGAGGGAATCGGCGACCAGCTGGGCCATCGGGCCCTCGGACATGGTGACCAGGGCACACGGCACCCCGTGGGCGCGCAGATCGGCCAGCAGCTCGCGGGCGCCGGGACGGAAGACCATGTGCTCGCGCAAACCACGGACCACACTGGCGGTCATCTCGTCGATGATCTCGCGGATCTCGAGGTCGACGCCGGCCTCACGCAGGACCGCTGCGCTGGTGGGCAGCGCCTGGCCGATCAGTTCCTGGGCTTCTTCATCGCTCCAGGTCCCGCCATGGCGGTGGACCAGTTCCTTCTCGGCGGCGATCCAATACGGCTCGGTGTCCACGATGGTCCCGTCCATGTCCCAGAGTACGGCTTGCAACCCGTCATGGGCATCAAAAACGTTCGTGGTCCGTGGGGCGTGGGTGGGGAAGGCACTCATGCCTCGATTCTACGTGGGCGGGCACGTTGCCACGGCCACCGTTCGCGTTAGGGTGAGAGCGTGGCTGAGAATAATGATTCGCAGGGCTCGCTCACCGAGCTGATTGCGGCCGAGGCGCCTCCGGGAAGCGGCCGACGGCCCACCATCATGGTGGTCGCCTTCGGTGGCTGGAACGACGCCGGCGAGGCCGCCAGTGATTCCCTGCGATTCCTCGCCCGGCACTTCGAGGCCAAGAAGGTCGCCGAACTCTCGGAAGACGATTATTACGATTACCAGTATTCGCGTCCGTCGGTCCGGCGCAATGCCGCAGGCAAGCGCACGATCCGCTGGCCCAGCACCCGGATGTTCCGGGCCGAGATCCCCGATACCGGCGTGGACCTGTTGCTGGTGCGCGGGGCGGAGCCGACCTACCGCTGGCAGGCCTTCACTGCGGAACTGCTCACCCAGGCCGAACTGCAGAACGTGAAGGCCGTGGTCCTGGTGGGGGCCTTGTTGGCCGATGTCCCGCACACCCGCCCGCTGCCGGCCAGCATCACCAGTGAGGACGGGCATCTGCGGGCGCTTCTCGGCGCGGACCGCACCACCTATGAGGGACCCACCGGGATCCTGGGCGTCCTGGCGGAGACCGCCGACTCGGCGGGCCTGCCGACCCTGTCGATCTGGGCCGCGGTCCCCCACTATGTGGGCCATTCACCCTCCCCGAAGGCGACCCTGGCGTTGTTGACCCAGCTGGAGGCGGTCCTGCACACGCCCTTCGATCTGACGCTGCTCACCGAGGAGGCCGAGGCCTGGCAACGCGGGGTCAACGAACTCTCCGAGGAGGATCCCGAGGTCGCCGCCTATGTCCAGCAGCTGGAGGAGACCCAGGACGCCACCAAGCTGCCCGAGGCCAGCGGAGAGTCGATCGCCCGCGAATTCGAGCGCTATCTGAAACGGCGCGACGGCGGAACCGAAGGCTAGCCCCACCGCAGCGTCCGGAACAGGCCGGGGAAAGGCACGGAACCATGGTGGAGGACACCCCGCTCACCGGGCAGCTCGAGGCCGCGGCCCGGGACCGGTTGCGCGTACTCGTGGTGGGGGCCGGGGTCGCCGGCGTCTGCGTGGCAGGACTGCTGCGGCGTCGCGGGCTGCATCCCGTAGTACTGGAACGATCCCCCCGCGGTGCGGACGAGGGCTACATGCTGGGGCTGATGCCGCTGGTCGAAGAACCGTTGCGCCGGCTGGGGGCCAGGGACCGTTACCTCCGGCAGAGCGTGGCGATGCATCGCTACCAATTGCGCTCCAGCCGGGGCCGGGTGATCCGCACCTACTCCTTCGACGGGGTGTTCGCCCGCTACGGCAGGTACGGCGGCATCGGGCGCGGGGAGCTGATCGAGGCGATGGCCGGCCCCGGACTGCCGGCCACCCTGGGGGCGTCGGTGGCTGCGTTGGTCCAGGATGCCGCCGGGGCCACCGCGAGGATCCAGACCCCCGACGGCCCGGTGGTGGCCCGCTTCGATCTCGTCATTGCCGCGGACGGGATGAACTCGACCACCCGGGCGCTGGTGGTGGATCCCGCCGACGTCGAGAGGTTCGATACGGGGTGGGGTGGTTGGGTCGCCTGGTCCGACGCCGGGACGGACACCACCAGCAACGACCTCTATGCCGAAACCTGGGGCCGCGGGTTTTTCATCGGACGTTATCCGGTCCGTCACCGGGTGGGTGTCTTCGTCGGCGGGCCCCGCGGTCGGACCGACGCCGGTCCGGCCGCCTTCGTCGACCATCTCCGGACCCGGATCGCCGAGCTGGACCGTCCGACGGCGGACGCCCTGGTCGCCATCGAATCGGCCGATTCGCCTTTTCTCTGGAAGCTCGCTGATGCGCGCAGCCCCCGCTGGGCGCTGGGGCGGGTCATCCTCTTGGGGGATGCGGCCGCCGGCTTCCTGCCGACCGCAGGGGTCGGCGCCGCGATGGCCATCGAATCGGCGGCGGTGCTCGATACCCATCTGGCCGGGGTCCCGGCCACCGGCGTGGCCCGCGCCTTGCTGGACTATGAGCAGGCCCAACGCCCGCGGGTACTGGCCGCCCACGAGAATTCCCGCCGGCTCGCGAAACTGATGTTCGCCACCGGGCGGGCGTTCTGTAGTCTGCGGGACCTGGCGGCACGTTTCATGACGGTCTCCACGGCGCTGGGCCCGATCATTTCCTTGCACCGGAGCGCCCCGCTGACTTCGTCCCTCCGTCCCCGGAGGTGAGCCCCGGGGCGCGGGGGCGCCGCTACGCCAGTTTCAGCCCCAGCAGGGCATCCAGTGCGGCCAGGACCGTGGTGGCTCCCTGGGCGGTGGGATCATTGCCGGGTGCTTCGGCGGCCCATTCGTCGAGGGCCGCCAGTGCCGAGGGGGAATCCAGGTCGTCGGCCAGATGCGTGCGCAGTTGTGCCACGAGTGCTTCGGCCCGTTCCGGCGTCGTCCCGGCAGCCCGGGAGCGCCAGGCGGCCAAGCGGTCCTTGGCCTGGCTCAGCAGTTCATCGGTCCATTCCCAATCGGTGCGGTAGTGCTGGCCCACCAGGACGGCGCGAACGGCCATGGGGTCCTCCCCCGCGGCCCGCAGCTTCGACACCAACACGAGGTTGCCCAGTGACTTGCTCATCTTTTCGCCGTCCAGGCCCACCATCCCGGTGTGGACGTAATGCTCGGCCAGCGGCTTCCCGTCGCCCGCCGTGGCGTGGCCCGCGGAGAATTCGTGGTGCGGGAAGATCAGGTCGCTTCCTCCCCCCTGGACGGTGAAGGGGGCGGGCAGGAAACGCCGGGCGATCACCGAGCATTCGATATGCCACCCCGGGCGGCCTTCACCCAGGCCCGCTCCGTCCCAGAAGGGTTCGCCGGGTCGGCGCAGCCTCCATAGCAGCGGGTCCAGCGTGTTCTTCTTTCCCGCCCGCTCGGGGTCCCCGCCGCGTTCGGCGAAGAACGTGGCCATGGTCTCCTGGTCGTAACCGCTCACCGACCCCAGGCGCCAGACCTCGGAGGCGGCCGCGTCGGAGTCGAAGTAGACGTCGCCGTCGGGCTCGTCCCCGGGGCCGGGCACCCGGTAGGCCAATCCCGCCTCGAGGAGGTTCTCCACCACCGGGACGATCCAGGACACGGACTCGACGGCGCCGATGTAGTGCTCGGGCGGGATCACGTTCAGCGATTCCATGTCCCCGCGGAACAAATCGGTCTGTCCTTCGGCCAGGTCCTTCCAATCGACGCCGGTTTCGGTGGCCCGTTCGAGCAGCGGGTCATCGACGTCGGTGACGTTCTGCACGTAGGTCACGTCCAGTCCGGCGTCGCGCCAGAAACGGTAGAGCAGGTCGAAGGCGACATAGGTGGCGGCATGGCCCATGTGGGTGGCGTCGTACGGAGTGATCCCGCAGACGTACATGCCCGCCTGCTGCTCCGTGGCCGGGGTGAGGACCTCTCCCCGTGAGGAGTCGAAGATCCGCAACGGCGGAGGGGTTCCAGGGAGGGTGGGAATGCTGGGCGCGGGCCATGCGTGCACGAAGGATCGGCCTTTCGAAAGCGGGGTATGGAAGGGGGAATCAGGCGCTGATGACGTTGAAACCCAGGAGGAGGAACAGCACCAGACCCAAAGCGATCCGGTACCACACGAAGACACTGTAGCTGTGGGTGGAAACGTATCTCAGGAACCACCCGATGATCACGAAACCGACGGCGAAGGCAATGACGGTGGCGAGGATGGTTTCCGCCCCGGAATAGACGCTCGGCTCACCGAAGCTCTTGAACGCCTGGAACAGCCCGGAGGCGAAGACCGCCGGGATGGCCAGCAGGAAGGAGTAGCGGGCGGCCGCCTCGCGGGAGTAGCCCATGAGCAGACCACCGGTGATGGTGCCTCCCGAGCGGGAGACCCCCGGGATCAGGGCCAGCGCCTGGGCCAGGCCGAAGAGGATGCCGTGCTTGACGGTCAATTCCTTCAGCTCGCGCTTCTGTTTGCCGTAATAGTCGGCGATGGCCAGGAAGACGCCGAAGACCACGAGCATCGTGGCCACGAGCCACAAGGATCTGAAGGTCGTCTCGATATCGTCCTGGAAGAGCAGCCCCAGCACGCCGATCGGCAGTGAACCGACGATGATGAGCCAGCCCATCCGTGCGTCGGGGTCGCTATGCGGGATCTTGCCGGTGATGGCCCGGAACCAGGCCCGGATGATCCGCACGATGTCACGCCAGAAGAACATGACGACGGCGGTTTCCGTGCCGAGTTGGGTGATCGCGGTGAACGCGGCCCCCGGATCCGCTGCATTGGGCAGGAACTCCCCCACGATGCGCAGGTGGGCGCTGGAGGAGATGGGGAGGAACTCGGTCAGTCCCTGGATCAGGCCCAAAAAGGCCGCTTCAAACCAATTCACGCGTGAAACACTACTTCACCCGGCAGGGCCCGGGCCCACTTATGTGGGGTGTGCCGCATGGAAGGGGACGGTTCAGCGGCGGTCGTCCGTCTCGGAGGCGTCGTCCTCGTCGTCGGAGTCGTCCAGGTCGGGACCATCGTCGTCATCGTCGTCGAGGTCGTCATCGTCGGAGTCGTCGTAGACGTCCAGCGGGGTGACTTCACCATAGGTGTCGTAGAGGGAGTCCTCGTACTCCTCGAAGGCGTCCATCATCCTGTAGGCGGCGCTCTCCACCGCGGGGTCGTCATCGCCCCGGCGTGAGGACACGGCGGAGAGATGTTCTTCGAACGAGGCAACCAGTGCCTGCAGTGCAACACGCGGATCAGTGCTCATGGTCTAGACGTTACCCGTAGAGCGAGCAGAATGGAGGCAAGATGATGAAAAACTCCCCCACAGCAGCACGGAAGTCCACCGACCACGCGGCGGGCTTCGAATATCTGGTCCTCACGGTCCGTCCCGGCCAGTCGATCGCCGATGCCCGGCGTGAACTGGCCGAGCACGCCGAATACGGAAAATGGGAATTGCGCACCACCCGCATCTACATGGGCGGGATGCGCCGATACTGGATGCGCCGCCGCGTCATGCGGGTGACCAGCACCCTGGACAGCTTCCCCGCCTGAACAACGCCGAAGCGGGGCCGGGCTTCATCCTTCCGGACCCTGCCCAGCCGCCCTTCGGGCCCCGAGGCACCCTAGTAGGTGCGCAGCAGCCGGGACAGGACCCGGGTGCCGAATTTCAGTGCGTCCACCGGGACCCGTTCGTCCACACCATGGAACATGCTGGTGAAGTCCAGCTCGTCGGGTAACTGCAGCGGGGCGAAGCCGTATCCCGTGATTCCCAGCCGGGACAACGATTTGTTGTCGGTGCCGCCGGAGAGCATGTAGGGCAGCACGACGGCCCCGGGATCCT
This sequence comes from Micrococcaceae bacterium, assembly GCA_030452125.1. Taxonomy (GTDB): domain Bacteria; phylum Actinomycetota; class Actinomycetes; order Actinomycetales; family Micrococcaceae; genus Arthrobacter_H. The sequence continues at coordinate 2,835 of JAKDMV010000006.1, read as the reverse complement.
CGGCGGAGATCGACGCGACCATGTTGTCCACCAGCGATCCGGAGAAGGGGACCTCCAGTGAGGTATCCGAGTGCTCGGTGGAGAAATCGACTCCGGCTCCTGCCAGTTCGCGCAGGGTCTCGTGCAGCAGTTCGTCGCGTCCGGGCAGGGTCCGGCAATCCAGGAAGGCCTCGGCGGCGCCGGGGATGACGTTGTGCTTATAGCCGGATTTCAGGGCCGTGGGATTCGAGGTGTTCTGCAAGGTGGCCCCGACGAACCGGGACACATTGCCCAACGCATCGAGCAACGGTTCCGGATTCCGTTCGTCGAACTCGATGCCCGTGAGCTCGGAGACACCTTCCATCAGTGCCCGGGTGGTCTTCGTGTATTCGATGGGCCATTCATGGGCGCCGATGCGGCTGATGGCCCCAGCCAGCCGGGTCACCGCGTTCTCGTCGTTGATCTGCGATCCGTGTCCGGCGCGGCCCCCGGCGTGCATGGTGAGCCAGTGCAGTCCCTTTTCCGCGGTTTGCAGGAAGTAGGCCCGTCGCCCGCCGACGGTCGAGGAGAACCCCCCGACTTCGCTGATGGCCTCCCCCGCACCGGCGAAGACCTCGGGATGGTTCTCGACCATCCACCCGGCCCCGTAGGTCCCGCCGGCCTCCTCATCGGCGAAGTAGGCGAAGATGAGGTCGCGTTGGGGTTTCACCCCTTCACGGTGCATTTGCCGCTGCACGGCCAGGATCATGGCGTCCATGTCCTTCATGTCCACCGCGCCCCGCCCCCAGATCAGCCCGTCCTTGACCTCGGCGGCGAACGGGTCGACGCTCCAGTCCTCGGCCTGGGCCGGGACCACGTCCAGATGGCCGTGGACCACCAGGGCCGGCAGCGAGGGATCCGTGCCTTCCATCCGGGCCACGACGCTGGCACGGCCCGGGGAGGATTCATAGATCTTCGGGGCGAGCCCTCCCCCGGTCATCAGCTCGGCGACGTACTCTGCTGCCGGACGTTCGGGGCGGGCGTCGTTGCCGCCGAAATTGCTGGTGTCGAAACGGATCAAGGTACGGCAGATTTCTTCGACTTCGTCGGCTGCCGTGATGCCTGCGGCACCGTGGTTTCCTAGCTCGGTCATGGCCTGGCCTTCCGGGTTGTTCGGGTGGTTCCAGCCTAGTCATCCGTGGAAAGAGGGTGGAATTGGGAACTGCCTCACCGACATGTTAGAGTCTTACTCGCTGCTTTCGCCGGGCAGGAAGTCCCACGAGTACTCCCGACCGGCCGAATCGCACCACCTGCGCGGGTGGCGGAATAGGCAGACGCGCTAGCTTGAGGTGCTAGTCCACGTATAGTGGGTGGGGGTTCAAGTCCCCCTCCGCGCACGAAATGAGCCCCGGTTCTCCGGGGCTTTTTTCATGCCCGGGCGCTGCCCCACCCCGCGGCGCTCACCCCTCCCTCCGATTTCCGGTCGGCACCTCTGGTCCAAACTCCCGGGCACGGGTAGCGTGATCTCCACCACTCCGCGGACGACAATGAGTGTCGCAATGCGGGCATAGGGGCCGACCACTCGGGGGAAACATGGGTGCACGGGTGCCAGAGCACCAGCAAGTGCCTCGCCACGCTCCGTCACGCCCGTCCAGCAAAGGCCCACTGCTCAAATGGTTGGGTCTGGCCACGGCGGGCGCACTGCTCATCGGCACGGCCCCGGCCGCCGGCAGCCTTCCCGCACCCGACCCCGCGGCCGCTGCGACCAGCACCGCCTCCACGGAATCCAGCCCGAGCCGTACGGTCCAACCCGTCTTCGCCATGGTCGCCGGCACCTCCCCGCTCCGTGACCCTTCTGCCGGCTCCGGCCTCGGCGGCGGGGACTGGTCCCCGGGCTACCAACCGGAAATCACCTCCATCGTCAGCCCCGACGGCAGCCCGGCCGATGGAGAGGGCCTGCCCTCCCGACGCGGCGCCGAGCACGTCACCACCGGTCCGGCGGGTTTGTTGCCCGGCGGACTGGCCCTCGCCCCACCGGTGGAAACCACCCGGATCACCAGCGGTTTCGGCTGGCGGTTGAATCCGACGGGCCCCGGCTCCTACATCCATATCGGTCAGGACTACGGGGTCGCGTGCGGGACCCCGGTCCGGGCGGCTGCCGATGGGCGCGTCGTCCAATCGGCCTGGGCCGGACATTCAGGCCAACGCGTCCGCGTGGATCATGGAAGCGGCGTCGAAACCGCGTACAGCCATAATTCGCTGCTCGTGGCCCATCAGGGTGACCGCGTGCACCGGGGCGACCTCTTGGCACTGTCAGGCACCACGGGCAACTCCACCGGGTGCCATGTGCATTTCGAGGTCTACCTGCACGGCAAATGGGTCGACCCGGCGAAGTATCTGCCCCGGGTCCCGGGCCAGAAGCGGCCGGTCTCCGAACAGGAGCTACGCCAGATCGCCAAGAGCCGGACTTCCCCGTCCCCCTCGCCCACCCCCTCGCGTACGACGACGGCGGCCTCCTCCAGCGCTCCGGCCGCATCGCACCGGGCCGCGGCGGCCCCGCAGCCCTCGGCGTCGAAGAGCCCCACCGCTGCCGGCCCTGCCCCGAAGGACCCCACACCGGGTACACGCCCACGGCCCGGGCAAACCAAGGAATCCGCGAAGCAACAGGCCCCCGCACATTCCACGGACGTGGAACGGAAACCGCGCTCGTCCTCGACGAAGCCCACCCCCTCGGCTCCTGCACCGTCCAGCACCCCGACCACGACTCCGGTGAAATCCCCCTCGCCGACACCGGGCAAACCACCAACCAAGGCACCGGCCAAGACGCCGCCGAAGACACCGCCGGCCAAACCCCCCCCCCCCCCCCGGCCGCCCCCC
>JAKDMV010000063.1 GCA_030452125.1 Micrococcaceae bacterium | reverse complement strand
CCGCCGACGAGGTCACCACGACCGTCGACGAGGACGGCCTGGCGAACGTGCTGCGTAGCCTCCTCTAGGCCCCTGCGGCGGGTCGGTCCGGTTCCCTGCCGGGATCATAGGGGTAGGTGGCCGCCGGCAGCCGGTCGGGCCCCGCCACGAGCGACAGCAGCCGGGCCACCGCCGGACGGCAGGCCCACTCCTCGTTCCAGTTCGACCGGACCACCGCCTTGGAGACCGCTTGGGCGGTGATCCCCAGTTCCGTGGCGATCGCCTTCTGCTGGCCGCGGACCCCGGGGATCATCAGATCCAGGACGGACCATTCGGCTTCGGTCCTGGTAGCGACGATCCGACCGACCAGCCGGGCCACCGCCTCCGCTTCGGAGGCCACCTCGGAGTCGGGGCCGGCGACGGCCAGGGGAATGCGCTCACCGGTCTTCTGGGCCCGGTTCACGGCTCGCCGGGCATAGACCAGGCCGAAGCCCTCGGCGTCGGCGATCAACTCGGGAAACGGTGCCTGCACCGGGCCCACGCCGATGCCCACATGCCACCGGTGTTGCCGCAAGGCGGTCAACGCCGCCTCGAGGGCGTGCTCCGGGGTGGTCAGGACGCCGATGGCCTCGTCGCCGAAGGAGCGTTGGAAGGGCACCAGCGTCGGGATCGGCGCGAGCGAGGCGATCAGCTCCTCGACCCGGTCTCCGACCTCGCGTGAATCGCGTTGATTGATGGTGAGGACGAACATGGCACCAGTCTGCCCGACGATCAACCGTTGACGGTTGATTCGGCGGTCGTGCCGTCGACCGGATCCACGCTGGTCCAGCGGAGGGGCTGCTAGTGGCCGGTGGTGGCGAACCGTTCGATGGAACGGGTGAGTTCGGCTTCGGCCGCGGCGCGGCCCTCCCAGCCCTCGGCCTTGACCCACTTGCCCGGTTCCAGGTCCTTATAGTGCAGGAAGAAGTGCTCGATCTCCCGGATCAGCCACTGGTCCACATCCTCGAGTTCGCGGATGTGGTCGTAGCGCTTATCCGCCGGGACGCAGATCAGCTTGGCGTCCCCGCCGCCGTCGTCGGTCATGTTGAAGACGCCGATGGGACGCGATTCCACCAGCACGCCGGGGACCAGGTCGATGCCCGGCATCCAGATCAGTGCGTCCAGCGGGTCGCCGTCTTCGCCGAGGGTGTCCTCGAAGTAGCCGTAGTGGGTCGGGTATTGCATGGGGGTGAACAGCACGCGATCCAACCGCAAACGGTGCGTTTCGTGGTCGATCTCGTACTTGACGCGGGATCCGGTGGGGATCTCGACGGTGACGTCATGGTTCATGGGGTCCTCGACTTTCATGCGGTGGGGCGGGCCGGACGCAGGAAACGGCCGCGCGCCGTCTAGGCTTAAAGCTGCTGCCTCCAGAGTATAGGGCGGCGAAGGGCAACCACTACTCGAGGAAGAAGCCGATGAAACGCTCCCTGCGGACGCTGACCTCCTTGCTGCTGGTCGTGGTCATGGGAGTCCTGGCCGGGGTGCTGGTGCTGAACCTGCTGCCCGCCTTCCCCGGTCTCGCCTCGGCGGTGGACCTGCCGTCGATCCCGAACTCGTCCACGGCGCCGACCGAACCGCCGGCCGAACCCTCCGCGGCGGTGCCCAGCGTGGCCCCGGCCACGGCAACCGCCCTGGCCCCCCTGGACGGGGACGCGGAACGCCCCGAGGCCGCGGTGCTTAAGAAATCGCTGGATGCCGCGTTCAAGAAGACCTCGGGAGGCAGCTTCACCGCGGAGGTCACCGATCTGTCCACCGGCAAGGTCCTCTACAGCCGCAAGGGAGACAAGACCAGCGCCCCGGCGTCGAACCTGAAGATCCTCACCGCCGTCACCGCCCTGAAACAGTTGGGCGGGGAAACGACCCTGCCCACGACGGCGGTCCTGGGCGCCGATGACACGGTGGTGCTCGTCGGGGGTGGGGACGTGCTGCTGGGGGCCGGCCGCTCCGAGCCCGACGCCACCGTCAGCCGTGCCGGATTGGCGACCCTGGCCCGGCAGACCGCGACGGCATTGTTCTCCTCCGGGAAGATCGCCCCCGGGAAGAAGACCGAACTGGACGTCGTGGTGGATGACACCCTGTTCACGGGGGCGGCGCTGAACCCGGTCTGGGACGAATCGTTGATGACCACCTCGAACATCTCCGCGGTCCAGCCGCTGGCCATGTACGGGGCCCGCCAGGACGGCGGGGCCAAGAGTGCGCGGGTGCCGGATCCGGCGATGACGGCCGCCACCACGTTCCGCACCGCACTGTCCAAGGCGGTGGCCGCCGAACAGAAGAAGGCCGATGCGCAGCAGAAGAAGGACCCCGCCAGCGCCTCCCCGGCGGCCGCCGGCCCCCCGAAGCTGAGCATCGGCAAGAAGGTCGTCCGCGGCGAAGCAGGAACCGGGGCCACCGAATTGGCGCAGGTCCGTTCGGCGTCGGTGCTGGAACAGCTGGCCTTCATGGGCAAGGAGTCGGATAACTACGTCGCCGAGACCATGGGCCGGCTCGCGGCCATCGCGGCCGGCCGGGCGGCCACCTTCGGCGGGGCCACCGACACATTGCGGGCCACCGCCGAATCCTTGGGCGTGGAGGTGGAGGGCCTGTCCCTTTCCGATGCCTCGGGCCTGTCGGACCGCAACCGGTTGAGCCCCCACCAGCTCACCGACATCATCCGTGCCGCCGCGAGGTCCACGGACCCGGATCTGCGCGACGTGTCCTACCTGTTGCCGATCTCCGGGGCCACCGGGACGTTGGAGGACCGGTTGACCTCGAAGGCGACCCGCGGGCAGATCCGCGCCAAGACCGGCACGCTGACCGGGATCGCCACCCTGGGCGGGACCGTCGTCACCGCCGACGGGCGGGTCCTGGTCTTCGCCTTCTTCGGCCACGGATTCGACGGCGGGCTGGGTCCGGCACGGGACGGGCTGGACCGGGCGGCCGGGGTGCTGGCCGGCTGCGGGTGCACCACCTGAGCACCTGCCCGCCCGGGACGCCGGCCGGCGGCCGTGGCTACGCCTGAAACGAAATGACGGACAGCGTGGGTCCGCCCGTGGTGAGATGGGACGCATGGGAACTTCCGCCACGAACACGCAGCTCATCAACTGGGACGCCGCCGGGACCACGGCCGAACGCCTGGCCCGCCCCGGCCCGAAGCTGGACTCCGGGCAGATCGACACGGTGGTGGAGGACCTGCGGGTGAAGGCCGACGCCTCCGTGGAACACGTCCACCGGATCACCGGGCTCGAGGCCGCCCGTGACCTGCGCGACTCCACCGTGCTGGTCGTGGATCGCGGGACCTGGGCGCGGGCCAATGTACAGAGCTTCGAAGGGCTGCTGGCCCCGGCCATGGAACGCCTGCTGGCCTCCCAGGAAGGCAGGATGTCACCGGCGGCCATCGCCGTCGGCGGTCGCACCGCAGGCGTCGAACTCGGCGGCATCCTGGCCTTCCTCGCCTCCAAGGTGCTGGGCCAATACGATCCGTTCGCCGGGCTGCTCGGCGGGGGACCCTCCGGCGGACGGTTGCTCATCGTGGCCCCGAACATCGTGGAGATCGAACGTGAACTCAAGGTCGACCCCGCGGATTTCCGGCTCTGGGTGTGCCTGCACGAACAGACGCACCGCGTCCAGTTCGCCGCCGCCCCCTGGTTGCGGGCCCACCTGCAGGAGACCATCGCCGAAATGACCGGCTCACTCATGGACTCACCCGGTGGTCTGGCCGAACGGCTCAAGGCCGCCGGACAGGACGCGATGTCCTCGCTGGGCCGCAAGGGCCAGGACGCGGGGACGACGGCGGGGGCCCCGGCGGGACCGCAGTCCTCGGCCGGGCTGCTCTCGGCGCTGCAGGATCCCGAGGGGCGGGCCCTGATGAGCCACCTCACCGCGGTCATGTCCCTGCTGGAGGGCCACGCCAATGTCGTGATGGACGCGGTGGATTCCTCGATCGTGCCCAGCGTGAAGACCATCCGTCAACGCTTCAACGCCCGCGGCGGCAACCGCGGGGCGATCGAGACGTGGATGCGCAGGTTCCTGGGCCTGGAGGCCAAGATGCGCCAGTACCGGGACGGGCAGCGCTTCGTGGGGGCCGTGGTCGACCAGGTCGGGATGGAGGGGTTCAACCTCGTCTGGGAGCACGCCGGGAACCTGCCCACCGAACACGAGATCCACCATCCCCGGGAGTGGATCGAGCGCGTGGTCCCCAGCACGGCAGGGTAGCCGTGGGAGGCCATCTTCCCCCGGCCCTGGCCAGGGCCCGCCGGGCGATCCTGGACAGCGTGGGATCCCCCGACCCCCAGCGACCTCCGGCGTTCGTGCTCATCGGCTGCAGCGGCGGAGCCGACTCCCTGGCCCTGGCGGCGGCCGCCGCCTTCCTGGTCGGCAAACAGCAGCTGCGTGCGGGGGCGGTCATCGTGGACCACGGGCTCCAATCCGGAAGCGCCGACGTCGCCGAGACGGCGGCAACCCAGCTGCGGGGGCTGGGACTCGAACCGGTCCTGGTGCGCAGGGTCGCCCCCGAGGGGTCCTCCGAAGCCGACGCCCGCCGGGCCAGGTATGCGGCCTTCGACCAGGCGCTCGCCGACACCGGGGCTTCCGCGCTGTTGCTGGGCCATACCCTCGACGACCAGGCGGAACAGGTGCTGCTGGGCCTGGCCCGGGGATCGGGCCCCCGGTCACTGGCCGGGATGCCCGCCTCCCGCGGCCCGTACCTGCGCCCGCTGCTTCGGTTGCGCCGCACCGATACCGAAGCCATCTGCGCCCATGAAGGCCTCGAGTACTGGGTGGACCCCAGCAATGCCGACACCTCGCTGCTGCGCAACCGCGTCCGGCACGAACTGCTGCCCCTGCTCGAGGACTCGTTGGGTCCCGGACTATCCGAGGCGTTGGCCCGCACCGCGATCCTGGCCCGCCGCGACGCCGACCACCTCGACGCCGAAGCCGCCGAGGCCCTCGCCCGGCTCCGGCTGCCCTGCCGCGACCCGGCCAGCGTGCTGCTGGACCTGACGCTGTTGCGGGGGCTCGGCCAGGCGTTGCTGGGCCGGGTGTTGCGCAGCGCCGTCGTGCACTGTGGTGCCCCGGCGCCCGGATTCGAACGGGTGGCGGCCTTGGAGCAACTGGTCGGCGACGGCCGATCCGCGGGCCCCGTCCAATTGGACGGGCATGCCCGGGCCAGACGCCACCGGCGCGGAACCCACCCGGAAACGGCCCGCGCCGTCATCGCGATCACCGGCCCCGGTTCTGCACCGACGCCCGGGCTGTGGCAATCTTGAACCCTAAGGCGCACTCCCTTTAAGCCGTTGCGCAGGCACAACCGATCACAGGAGCCATTCGTGGATTCGAACGACGTCACCGCCGACCTGGCACACGTTCTATACACCAAGGAAGAAATCCAGGAGAAGATCAACGAGCTGGCCGCCCGGATCGACGCCGATTACGCCGGTCGCGACATCCTGGTGGTCGGCGTGCTCAAGGGCGCGGTGATGGTCATGGCCGACCTCGTGCGGGCCCTGCACTCCCACGTGAACATGGACTGGATGGCCGTGTCCTCCTACGGTTCGGGAACCCAGTCCTCCGGCGTCGTCCGGATCCTCAAGGACCTGGATACCGACCTGTTGGGCAAGCATGTGCTCATCGTCGAGGACATCATCGATTCCGGCCTGACCCTGTCCTGGCTCAAGGCGAACCTCAACTCCCGCGGCCCGGCCTCGGTGGAGATCTGCACGCTGCTGCGCAAGCCCGAGGGCGCCAAGGTCGAGATCGACGTGAAGTACGTCGGCATGGACATCCCCAACGAATTCGTGGTCGGCTACGGGCTGGACTTCGATGAGAAGTACCGCAACCTGGACTTCATCGGCACCCTGGCCCCGCACGTCTACCAGTAGGACGACGGCGGGATCCTTACGCCGTCAGGGGAACTCCCGGGCGCGCTCGGTCGTGGTTAGACACGAGGGTGATCTGATAGGGACACCGAATACTTTTCCGGACGACACGTCGTCCGCGACCAGGAGGGATGGGGGTCGGGCCCCCAACGCATGAACGTCAAGAAGATCTTCAACAGCTGGGCCGTCTGGGTCCTGATCGGTGTTGCGGCACTGCTCATCTTCCTGCCGAGCCTCACCGCGGGGAACACCGGCCGGGTGGATACCAGCGTCGGGCTGGAACTGCTCAAGAACGACAAGGCCTCCGAGGCGAAGATCTACGACGGGGACCAACGGGTCGACCTGTCGCTGAAGGACGACTTCACCCTCGACGGCGACGACCTGGGCAAGAAGGTCAGCTTCTTCTACTCCACCGCCCGCGCCACCGACGTGGTCCAGGCGATGGACGACGCCAAGCTCGACGGGTTCACCGACCAGCCGGTGGAAAGCAACTGGTTCGTGAGCATGCTCGGGTTCATCATCCCGTTCCTGCTCATCGCCCTGCTGTTCTGGTTCCTGCTCTCCCGGGCCCAGGGTGGCGGCAACAAGGTCATGAAGTTCGGCAAGTCCAAGGCCAAGCTGATCACCAAGGACATGCCCCAGGTGACCTTCGTGGACGTGGCCGGCGCCGAGGAAGCCGTCGAGGAACTCCACGAGATCAAGGAGTTCCTCGAGGAGCCCGCCAAGTTCCAGGCCGTCGGCGCCAAGATCCCCAAGGGCGTGCTGCTCTACGGCCCCCCGGGTACCGGCAAGACCCTGCTCGCCAAGGCGGTGGCCGGGGAAGCCGGCGTCCCGTTCTACTCGATCTCCGGTTCGGACTTCGTGGAGATGTTCGTCGGCGTCGGTGCCTCCCGCGTGCGTGACCTCTTCGAGCAGGCCAAGACGAACTCACCGGCCATCATCTTCGTCGACGAGATCGACGCCGTCGGACGCCACCGTGGTGCCGGGGTCGGTGGCGGCAACGACGAACGCGAACAGACGCTGAACCAGCTGCTGGTGGAGATGGACGGCTTCGACGCCAACACCAACGTCATCCTCATCGCCGCCACCAACCGCCCCGACGTCCTGGACCCGGCCCTGCTGCGTCCGGGCCGCTTCGACCGTCAGATCCCGGTGGAGGCCCCCGACCTGGTCGGTCGCGAACAGATCCTCAACGTCCACGCCCAGGGCAAGCCCATGGCGGACAACGTCGACCTGAAGGCGGTGGCCAAGAAGACGCCCGGATACACCGGTGCCGATCTGGCCAACGTGCTCAACGAGGCGGCCCTGCTGACCGCCCGCTCCAATGCCCAGCTGGTCGACGACCGCGCCCTGGACGAGGCGATCGACCGCGTCATGGCGGGACCGCAGAAGCGATCCCGGCTGATGAAGGAGCACGAACGCAAGATTACCGCCTACCACGAGGGCGGCCACGCCCTGGTCGCCGCGGTCATGCGCCAGACCGCCCCGGTGACGAAGGTGACCATCCTGCCGCGTGGCCGGGCCCTGGGCTACACGATGGTGGTGCCCGAGGACGATAAGTACTCGATCACCCGCAACGAACTGCTGGATCAGATGGCCTACGCCATGGGGGGCCGGGTCGCTGAGGAGATCATCTTCCACGACCCCTCCACCGGGGCCTCGAACGATATCGAGAAGGCCACCGGGACGGCCCGCAAGATGGTCACCGAATACGGCATGAGCGAACGCGTCGGCGCCGTGAAGCTCGGCTCCGCGGGCGGGGAACCGTTCATGGGACGTGACGCCGGACAGGACCGGGGGTACTCCGATGCGATGGCAGGGGTCATCGACGACGAGGTCCGCGCCCTGATCGACGCGGCCCACGACGAGGCCTATGCGGCGCTGACCGAGAACCGCCACGTCCTGGATCGTTTGGCCTTGGCTCTGCTGGAGAAGGAGACCCTGAACCAGAAGGAGCTCGCCGAGATCTTCTCCGATATCGTCAAGCAGCCCGAACGGGTGGTCTGGCTCTCCAAGTCCAGCCGTCCGGTCCACCCCGAGGGTCCCGTGCTCTCCCCGCTGGAACGCCGGCAGGCCGCCGAACGTCATGAAGGGTCATCCGCAACCGAGGACGAAGGCCACGCCGACGCCGTGGTGGATCCGGGGTCGGGCCCGTCGCTGCCCGGCGGGAACCCGGGTCCCGATACCGGGGCGGACGGTGGATTCGGCCCCGGAACCGGAGGCGGGGACACCCCCGGCCTGCCCGGTGCCGATGGACCCGGCAACCTCGACTGAGCCCACTCAGGCTAGGATCTAGATCGTGAGCACCCTAGAGGAAGAAGGCACCGTCGTGTCCGAAACCGCCAGTCCCGTGGACCAGGAACGCATTGCCGCCGCGGTGCGGGAGATCCTTTATGCCATTGGCGAGAATCCGGACCGGGATGGGTTGGTGGAGACCCCCCAACGGGTCGCCAAGGCCTATACCGAGTTCTTTGCCGGGCTGCACGGGGACCCGGCGGACTTGTTGTCGACCACCTTCGACATCGACCATGACGAGCTCGTGCTGGTCAAGGACATCCCGTTCTACTCCACCTGCGAACACCACCTGGTTCCCTTCCACGGCAGCGCCCATATCGGGTACATCCCGGGGCCCGACGGGAAGGTCACCGGGCTGAGCAAGCTGGCCCGGCTGGTTGAACTCTATGCACGGCGCCCCCAGGTCCAGGAGCGGCTGACCACCCAGATCGTGATGGCCCTGATGGACCATCTGCAGCCACGCGGTGCCATCGTCGTGATCGAATGCGAACATATGTGCATGTCCATGCGGGGCGTGCAGAAGCCCGGCGCCAAGACCGTCACCAGTGCCATGCGCGGGCAGTTGCGCGATCCGGCGACCCGCGCCGAGGCGATGAGCCTCATTCTCGGAAAGTAGGTCACCATGTCCCTCGGAGCAATCCCCGGAACCGGTCCCGCCACCTCCCCGCTACCGGTCATCCGTGCCGTGAAGTCGGCGAAGAACGTCGCGCAACTGCCCAAGGACCGCACGTTGGTCATGGGGATCCTCAACGTCACGCAGGATTCCTTCAGCGACGGCGGGAAATACCTCAAGACCGATGACGCGATCCAGCACGGGCTCCGCATGCTCTATGCCGGGGCGGACATCATCGACGTCGGCGGGGAATCCACCCGCCCCGGTGCCGACTACGTGGACCCCTCCGCCGAGCAGGGGCGCATCGTCCCGGTCATCGCCGCCCTGGTCAAGGCCGGTGCGATCGTCTCCGTGGACACCATGCACACCGCCACCGCCCGCGCGGCCCTGGACGCCGGGGCACAGATCATCAACGACGTCTCCGGGCTGACCCATGAGGCAGACATGCCGGCGCTGGTGGCCGAACGCAAGGTCCCCTACGTGCTGATGCACCGCCGCGGGGACCAGCAGACGATGGTCTCCGAAGCCAACTACGATGACGTCGTGGCCGAGGTCGTCAACGAGCTGAAGACCGTACGCTCCACGTTCACCGACGCCGGGGTCGCCCCCGAGCACATCGTCATCGACCCGGGACTGGGCTTCGCCAAGGATCCCGAGCACAACTGGGCGCTGCTGCAGGCCATCCCCGAGTTGAAGGCGCTGGGGCACAAGGTCCTGATCGGCACCTCGCGCAAGAGGTTCCTCGGGGCGCTGCTGGCCGAGGCCGGCAAACCGGCGCCCCCGGCCGAACGCGATGTCGCCACGGCCGCCACCAGTGCCCTGGCAGCGGTCGCGGGAGCCTGGTGTGTCAGGGTGCACGACGTCGAAGGGACCCTGGACGCGCTGAAGGTCGCCGCCGCGTGGACCAACCCCGCCTCCGCCGGGTCCTCCTCCGCGCCGGCGGGAGCCTGATCATGGGTGGAGGTTCCTCTCCCGCGCCGACGGACGTCCGGGACCGAATCTGCCTCAGTGGCATCACCGCCATCGGCCACCACGGGGTCTTCGAACACGAGAAGCGCAACGGACAGCCCTTCGTGGTGGATGTCGTGCTGTATACGGACATCCGCCCCGCCGAAGCCTCGGACGAGGTGTCCGACACCGCCCATTACGGCGAATTGGCCGAGCGGGTCAAGGACGAGATCACGGCGGGCCCCTACAACCTGATCGAGAAGCTCGCGGGACGGCTGGCCAGCATGGTGTTGGCCGAGTTCGACGTCGCCGCGGTGGACATCACCGTGCATAAACCCAAGGCACCCATCGAGGTCCCCTTCGGTGACGTGAGCATCCACATCCATCGGGAACGGGAATGAGCACCCCGGTCCGGGCGGTGCTGGCGTTGGGCAGCAACTTGGGCGAACGCTCCTCCACCCTCACCGATGCCGTCGCCGAACTCGTGGCCGACCCCGCGGTCCGGTTGTGCCGGGTGTCGCCCCTGGTCCAGACCCGGCCCGTCGGTGGCCCCGGGGGCCAGCCCGACTTCCTGAACCTGGTGGTGGAGGTCGAGACCACGCTTGCGCCGTTGGATCTGCTGGCCTGGTGCCAGTCGGTGGAACAGGACCACCACCGCACCCGCGAGGTCAGGTGGGGTCCCCGGACCCTGGATGTCGACGTGATCATCTACGCGGACGTGGTCTCCGACGACGAGATCCTCACGCTGCCCCACCCGCGGGCCGCCGAGCGTGCATTTGTCCTGCAGCCGTGGGCCTGGATGGATCCGGAGGCAACATTGGGCGGACGCCCGGTGGCGGAACTGGCCGCCGAGGCCGCCGATCTTCAGGGGCTTAGCCTCTACACCGCCGGCGAGGACGGCTGAATCCCGATGAACACCATCCGCCCGCTCTGGTTGCTGCTGATCTGCCTGGGATCGGCCCTGGCCGGTTGGACGGCGCAGCTGCTGCTGACCACCAACGGCTTCACCTCCCCGGTGCTCCAATGGCCGTCGCTGGTCACCATGGTCGCCGGCATGGCGATCACCTTTGCGTTTGGGCTGCGGGTCAGGCGCTATACCCAGGGCAAGCTCAAGCGCCGCCTCGACCCGTTGCAGGCCGCCCGGACCCTGGTGCTGGCCCAGGCCACCGCCTACGCCGGTTCGCTGATCGGCGGATGGCATATCGGGTTGCTGCTGGATGTGCTGCGCGGCGCCGGCTGGGGCAACCAGGTGGTGATCTCATCCCTGGTAATGATTATCGGTTCGCTCGTGATGGTTATCGTGGGGTGGGTCGTGGAGCAGTTCTGCAAGCTGCCTCCCGAGGACCCATCGGCCCCCGGGGCGGGGAGCCGGAAACGGGAGGAAGACGAAGGGTATGCCGCAGGAACCAATTGATCCCCAGGGCCTGGTGTTCCAGCGGGTCTCGCCTGCCTATGCGAAGGTGCGTTTGGTCGGCTGGGCGATCTCGGCGTTGGTGACCTGGGCCGTGCTGGCCGTGCCATTGGTCCTGATGCTGACCGGCGTCTGGTCCGGTTACCCGGCCTGGCTGGCCTGGGGGCTGCTCGGGGTGGTCGTCGTCTTCGACGTGGTCCGCATGGCCATCATCCCCCGGCAGGTTCGGGCCATCGGCTACGCCGAACGAGACGACGACCTGCTCATCCGTTCGGGCTTGATGTTCCAACAGGTCCTGGTCGTCCCCTACGGTCGGATGCAGTACGTCGACGTCGCGGTCGGGCCCATCGACCGGGCCCTGGGCCTGTGCAAGGTCCAACTCCATACCGCCTCGACCACCGCCAAGGCGGAGATCCCCGGGCTGCCCTCCTCCGAGGGGACCCGCCTGCGTGAGCGTCTCTCGGCCCGCGGCGAGGCGAGGCTGGCCGGACTGTGACCGGCGATCAGGCGTCGATGACCGAGGCGGAGGAGTCGGCCCCCTGGCGTAGGGTCCACCCGGTTTCGCCGATGGTCAGGGGCTGGCTCGTCGTGGTGGCGTTCCTCTATTTCTTCGGCCAGAATTCGCTCAACAACATCTTCAGTGCCGGTGAACTGCCCCCCGAGGCGGATAAGGACTGGAGCTTCACCCCCAGCGTGCTGCTCGTCGTCGCCGGAGGCATCGGCATCCTGGTGTTGATCATGGCCGGTTTCTTCCTGTCCTGGTACTTCACCAAATACCAGGTCACCGCCAGGCACGTGCACGTGAACTCCGGCGTCGTCTTCCGCCAACAACGCCAGGCCCGGATCGACCGGGTCCAGGCCATCGACATCGTCCAGCCGCTGGTGGCCCGCATCTTCGGCCTCGCCGAACTGAAATTTGAGGTCGCCGACTCCGGATCCACGGCCATGCGGCTGGCCTACATCAAGCTGGACGCTGCGAAGGTCCTCCGCAATGACATCCTGGCCCGCGCCGCCGGACTGAAGCAGGAACGTGAGGCCGGCCCCGCCGGCGTCGTCCCCGCTCCCGGGGTCCCCGGGGCGGAGGGCCCGGCGGCGCGGTCCGCCGAACCCGCCTCCGCAGGACCCGCCCCGGCCCCGGGACCCGCCGGCGGAGAGCCCGTGTCCCCGGAGGCTCCCGAACGCACCGTGGCCGTGGTCCCGCCCCCGCGATTGATCGCCGCGACCCTGCTCTCCCCGTGGCTGGCGGCGGTGCTGCTGTTCGTCCTCAGCATGATCGTCGCCACCGTGGCCTCCGACGGCGAGATCAGCTTCTTCTTCGTCCTCCCGGGTCTCATCGGCGTCGTCCCCGTCCTGTGGGGCCAGTTCAACCAGGGCTACAACTTCCGCGCGGCCATGAGCGAAGACGGTTTGCGACTCAGCTACGGACTGCTGGAGACCAGCCACCAGACAGTACCTCCCGGCCGGGTGCAGGCGGTCATGGTCACCCAAGGGATCATCTGGCGGCGTTTCGGCTGGTACAAGGTCGTCGTCAACGTCGCCGGCTACGGCAATCAGGAAGGGGCGCTGCGTTCCACCCTGCTGCCCGTGGGCACACGGCAGGACGTGCTCAACGTGTTGTCCATCGTGCTGCCCGAACCGGGGACCGAACGGCCCGCCGAACTGGTCGGGGCGGGGATCGGGGGCTCCGGAAGTGCGGAGGGGTTCATCACCTCCCCGCGCAGTGCCCGCTGGCTTTCGCCGTTCGCCTACCGCCGACAGGGATTCGCCGTGACCGATACGGCCTTGTTCTCGCGGGCCGGAGTGCTCACCCATTCGCTGGTGATCATCCCGCATGAACGCATCCAAGGCATCTTCCTCACCCAGGGGCCGTTGAACCGCCCGCTGGGACTGACGGGAATCGAATTCTGCACCACCGACGGACCGATCTCACCGAGGGTGAAGCAGATGTCGCTGCGGACCGGCCGTGAACTGTTCATGTCCCAGGCCTCCCGGGCGGCCCGGGCCCGCCGACTGAAGGACCGAGACCATTGGCTGGAAGAGGAAAATCATGAGTAAACCAGGACGTCTGGGCGTCGGCATCATCGGGGCCGGCAAGGTGGGGGCCGTCCTCGGGGCCGCCCTGCGATCAGCAGAACATGCCGTCGTGGGGGTCCACGCGGTCTCCGAAGCCTCGCGGGACCGCGCCGAGATCCTGTTGCCGGGGGTTCCCGTGTTGGAGATCCCCGAGATCGTCCGACGCTCGGAGCTGGTGTTGCTGGCCGTACCCGATGATGCGCTGCATCCTCTGGTGGAGGGCCTGGCCGAGGCCGGACACTGGCAGCCCGGCCAGCTGGTCGTCCACACCTCGGGACGCTACGGCACCGGGATCCTCGCTCCCGCCCAGGCGGCCGGGGCCATCCCGTTGGCCATCCATCCGGCCATGAGCTTCACCGGGATGTCCCTGGACTTGGTGCGCCTGAACGAATGCATGTTCGGGGTCACCGCCGCCTCGATGGTCCTGCCGATCGCCCAGGCCCTGGTCGTGGAGATGGGGGCCGAGTCCACGGTGATCGCCGAGGAGGACCGCGGGATCTACCATGCGGCGTTGGCCCACGCCTCCAACCACCTGGTCACCCTGGCGGGCCAGTCCTCCGAACTGCTGCGTCGCATCGGCGTGGAGGCCCCCGACCGGGTGCTGGGACCACTGATGCGCGGATCGTTGGAGAACGCGTTGGCCTCGGGGGAGGGCGCGCTGACCGGGCCCGTGGCCCGCGGCGATACCGGGACGATCACGGCGCACCGGGCCGCCCTGGCCACCGGGGAGGTGCCCTCCGACATCCGGGACGCCTATCTGGCGATGGGTCGGGCCACCGCCCAGCGGGCCCTGGAGAGGGGACTGCTCAACGAGACCCAGGCGGCCACCATCCTCGATGCCTTGTCCTGAGACGGCCGGGCCGTTGCGGGGATAGACTCGTCGCGTGAATACCACAGCACCACCCCCCGGTGACGCAGGCGCCTTGGGCGCCACGCGTCCGCTTCTGGTTCGAACCGCCGCCGAACTGGCCGCCCTGGGCTCGAGGCTCCTGGCGCAGGCACCCGCCACGGACGGGCCCCGACGCCTGGGGCTGGTCCCCACGATGGGCGCCCTGCACGCGGGGCACGAACATCTGGTAAGTGCGGCCCGCGCGGAGAACGACGTCGTGGTCGTCTCGGTGTTCGTCAACCGCCTGCAATTCGATGATCCTGCCGATTTCGAACGCTATCCCCGCGACCTCGAGGCGGATCGCGCACTGCTGGCCTCGGCCGGGGCGGATATCGTCTTCGCCCCCGAGGAACCGGAGATCTATCCCGGAGGTGCGCCGCTGGTGCGTCTGTCCAGCGGGACGCTGGGGGAGAAGTTCGAAGGCGCCTCACGGCCCGGCCACTTCGATGGCATGCTCGCCGTCGTCGCCAAATTGCTGCATATCGCCCAGCCCTCCTCCCTGACCCCGGTCCCGGTGGAGTACAGCGCCTACTTCGGGCAGAAGGACGCCCAACAGCTGGCCATCGTGCGCCGCCTGGTCACCGATCTGTCCTACCCGGTGCGCATCCGAGCCGTCCCGATCGTGCGGTCCGCCGAAGGCCTGGCGCTGTCCAGCCGCAACCAGTTCCTCACCCCCGAACAGGCCGACGCGGCCCTGGTCCTGAGTCGGGCCCTGTTCCTGCTGGCCGATCGTGCCGCGGCCCACGAGGCGTTGATGATCGACGAGGCGGAGGACCTGATCGGCAGCCAGCCCCTGGTGGAGCTGGATTATCTCGAGGTGGTGGACCCCGACACGTTGGAACCCCTGGCCTTCAACTGCCGCGAAACCCCGTTCACCGGAGGCGCGCTGGTCCTGGTGGCCGCGCGGACCGGCCAGGTGCGGTTGATCGACAACATGCTGCTCGGCGACGCCGCGGACTGACCTCAGTGCGGGGGGAACCCGCTGCCCTGCAGGGTCCGGGCCAGCATGCCCCGGCCCTGCTCCTCGAAGGCCTGGTCACCGACCTGGTGCGCCCAGACGACCGTCCCCAATGACTGCATGAGTTCGTCGAGCAGGCGGCCCGCGTCCACGGTTCCGGCAGGAGGCACCGCCCCCTTCGGACGGTAGCCCTGCCGGAAGGCCTCCCGCAGCTGCGGACTCCCCAGGAAGTCACGATGTTCCATGCGGACCATATCGGTGTACCAGGGGCGCAGCCCGGCCCGCCCGAAGTCGATGATCGCGATCCGGCCGTCGGGACGACCGATCCAATTCCGGGGGTGGTAGTCGCCGTGGGTGGGGACCACCTCGACGGGTGAGGGGGTGAAGGCATCCAACCACCGCTGCACCCGGGACAGCTGCTCGGGCGGGGCCAGCCCCGGGGCCCGGTCCAGCCAGGTCAGGGTCTTGGAGAGCACGGAGTGTTCATAGTGCCCATCCAGGACCGGAACGGTCCCGCGATGCAGCCGACCCAGTAGTTCCCCTGCCTGTTTGAAGACCAGGGGGTCGTGCTCGTACCGGGAGCCGGTAGCCAGCTCCCCGTCGATGAACGTCTTCACCAGGAGTCCGGCCCCGGCGTCGTAGCCGAGCATTTCCGGTACGTCGGAGGCCAGCGGCTGCAGCCAGTTGCGGTGGGCCCGGGCTTCCCGGTCGAGATGGTGCGTGTCCTGGCAGGCCTTGAGCAGCAGCCGGCGTCCTGCGTCGATGAACTCCAGGACCGTGATGCCGTAGGGCCAACTATGGTCGACGATCCCGTGGGCCCGCGGGTACAGCTGGTCCAGACGGGCCCGCTGTCGAGGCGAAAGCCCGGCAAGGCCCCAGGAAGATGTCAACGGCCTCGACTCCAGCGGGCGGCGGCGGTACCGAGATGGGTGCGGAAGCCGGCCAGTTCGGCGACGATGTCGGCGGCACCCTCCTGACCGGCGGTTCGGGAGACCGACTGTCCGGCGTAGACGGGGGCGGTGGACACATCGGCGTGGGTGCGGGCCGCCTTGATGGTTTCGGTGATCGAGGGGTCCTTGGCCAGGGCATCGACCAGGCCTTCTCCGTCCTGGGCCCATTGCTCGGTGAAATCGTTGCGTAACGCCCGGCCCCCGAATTCGGTGGGCCAGGGGATGCGTTGGGCGATATCGAAGACCCGGGTGAAGATCGTGTCGTCCAACTCGGCCGCGGCAATCGCTTGTTTGACCCGGTCATGGCTGGAGGATTCGGTCGAGGCCGCGAAACGGGTCCCGATCCAGGCAGCCTGGGCTCCGGCGGCCAGGACCGCGGCAACACCCCGGGCGTCGGCGATGCCCCCGGCCGCGATCACCGGTTTGCTGGTTGCCGCCAGGGCCTGCTGCAGCAACGGCAACGTGGCCACGTCATTGCGTCCATGACCGCCACCCTCCCCGCCACGGCAGACGACGACGTCGATATCCGGCTCGAGGGCCCGCTGCAGATCGGCATCGTTTCCCACCTGCATCGCGCAGAGAGCCCCGGATTCCCGAATCAGCGCTGCGGCGGGGCCCGGGTCACCGAAACTGACGGAAACCAAGGAGGGCCCGTGGTCCAGGATCTCGTGCAGGGGGTCCAGGGAGCGTTCCAGGACCCAGGCCATCAACCCGGCACCCCAGGCGCGTCCGGGGGCGCGGGCCAATGTGGCTTGTTCGCTGATCCACTCCTTCGTGGCGGTGGAGCCGATCCCGATCAGGCCCAACCCCCCGGCGGTACTGACGGCGCCGGCCAAGGCTCCGCCGGCGGCACCGGCCATGGGGGCGTTGACCAGTGGGTGGTCAAGACCCAAACGCGCGGGCAGGTCGAAGGCGACCGTCGGG
Source organism: Micrococcaceae bacterium (assembly GCA_030452125.1). GTDB lineage: Bacteria > Actinomycetota > Actinomycetes > Actinomycetales > Micrococcaceae > Arthrobacter_H. The sequence goes on along the minus strand of JAKDMV010000063.1, from coordinate 432 downwards.
ACATCGACTGGCTGATCCGGGGCATCATGAACATTGGGCATGGCCCCATTCTAGGGACGGGGCATGTGATGCAGGACTCAAATCCCGGAATCGCAGAAATCGACCTCCAGGGGGCCGAAGCCGCCTTGATTCCCGCGGAATCAAGGGGTTTTCGGCGACGAGGGCCTCCGATTTGGTGGGGCACCCGAATCCGTGTAAAGTTTTCTGAGTCGCCGAGACGAGTACAGCGGAAACGCAGACGATCGGAAGGCGGCCACCTAACAAAATCAGTCCTGAATGGACCGGGGCGTTTTGCGCCCCGAACCCAGTCTGGATCGATTGCGTAGAGTACCGCAGAAACACCGGAAACGATGGATTTGCGGAGCGACACGCGGTAAGGTAAGTTAGACAAGTTGCTCCAGAGCGAAGCGGTCGGCCGGAAGGCGTGATCGT
>JAKDMV010000173.1 GCA_030452125.1 Micrococcaceae bacterium | reverse complement strand
TTGAAGGTCTGCGCGGCGGTGGCGGTGATCTTGCGCGCGGTCTCCGGGCCACCGGTGAAGGACACCTTCTTGACCAGCGGGTGTTCCACCAGGGCTGCGCCCGCGTCGGCTCCGCCGGTGACGACGTTGAAGACGCCGTCGGGGATGCCTGCCTCCTGGACCAGGTCGGCGAAGAGCATGACACCCAGGGGCGTCAGTTCGCTGGGTTTGACGACGACGGTGTTCCCGGCGGCCAGGGCCGCGGGGACCTTCATCGCCAGGGACATCAGCGGGGCGTTCCAGGTGATGATGGCCCCGATGACCCCGTAGGGCTGGCGCAGGGTGTGCCCGAAGACCCCGCCGGCACCGACCGTCGAGGAGATCCTGCCCAGCGGGAGCTTATCGGCCCATCCCCCGTAGTACCTGATCCAGGTCGCGGCGGCATCCACCGAGAGTCGGGCGGTGGTCCTCGGGGTCCCGTTGTCGGCGATGCCGAGTTCGGTGAACTCATCGACGTGGGCTTCGATGAGCCCGGCGAGTTTGAGCAGGGCCCGTCCGCGCTCGGCGGCGGGCGTGGCTTTCCACGTGGCGAAGGCCAGATGGGCGGCCTGGACGGCCTCGTCGACCTCTGCCGGTCCGGCCATCGGGACGCGGGCATCCATCTGGCCGGTGGCCGGGTTCACGTGCTCGTGGACGCCCTGGGCGTGCGTGCGGATTTCGGAGCCGATGCGCAGCGTGACCGCTGGCAGGGCGTCGGTGGTTTCTGTGCTCATTTCATACCTCCGGTTCGTAGCGCAGCATGGTGATGTCGGATGCGGGGTAGTCGCAGAAGACCGGCTTGACGCGCATGCCGATCGTGAGGTCTGCGTGGTCGATGTTGATCAGTTCGGTGGAGAACTTCGGGCCCTCATCCCATTGCACGACGGCCAGGACCATGGGGCCCTCGGCCGCGAAATGTGGTGACACCGGCCGGGTGGTGATCGTGTAGGTGTAGAGGGTCCCGGTGCCGGGGATCTCCCGCCATTGAAGGTCGTCGGCCAGGGTGCGCGGGGCCAGCGGCCGGGGGTAGAAGACGTATTCGCCCAGTGACGGGGAGTACTGGATGCGGACCTTGTGTTCGGCCAGCGCATCCCAGAACGGCTGGGTCAGCGGGGTCGGGACGGGCATGGGCCGTTCGAAAACGGGTGCTGTATCTGTGCTCATGGTCAAAGCTCCTATTCGCCTTCGAGGATCAGTGCGGTTTGTTCGCTCATGATGCCGCCGTTCCCGGAGACAAACGCCCGGTTGCAGTCGTTGACCTGGGCTTCTCCCGAGCGGCCCATGATCTGTCGGACGCCGTCGATCACGTGGTGCATGCCTCCGGCGATGCCCGCCTGGCCGAAGGACAGCTGGCCACCGGCGGTGTTCATCGGGAAATCACCGCGGAAGGTCAGGTCGTGTTCGTTGACGAACTGCATTCCCTTGCCCTTCTCGGTGAAGCCTGCGTCCTCCAAGGACATGAGCACGGTGATGGAATAGCAGTCATAGATGGAGACCATGTCCATATCGCCCCGGCCCAGGCCCGCCATATCGAAGGCCTGGTCGGCGGCGTGGATCATCGGCGAATACATCAGATCGTGGGCGTAGGTCGGCGTCTTATAGGGCACGCGTTCCCCGAAGCCCTTGATCCAGGCCGGACGGTTCTTTGACTTTTTGGCCTGGTTCTTGTTGCCGATGACGACCGCGGCGCCGCCCTGGCACGGCATGACGATTTCGAGTTTATGCAGGGGATCGGCGACCATCGGCGACGCCAGGACGTCCTCGATGGTCAGTGGCTGGCCGTGGAAGATGGCATCCGGCGTGGAACAGGCGTTGGTGCGCTGGTCGACGGCGATCTTGGCCATCGCGCGTTCGTCGTAGCCGAATTCATGTCCATAGCGTTTGGCGATCTGGCCGTAGGGCCCGTTCTGGCCCAGATTGGCATACGGGATTTCGAACTCCGCCTGCGGGGATCCGTAGGCGTTGGAGGAGGCCCCGAAGAGCATGCTGTCATCGAGGACGAACGGCCGACGCTCGTGGGTGGGCACCTCGTGGGTCCCGGGGAAGGTGACCAGGACTGTTTCGCACAATCCCAGTTCGACGGCGGCGGCGGCACGCCAGACGGCGGCAGCGGAGCCGGCCCCACCCAGGTCCACTATTTCGGCGAAGTTGGCGTTGATGCCCAGATATTCGGTGATGGTGGAGGGGACGAACATGCTGGCTTCGCCGATGAGCGGGGTGACGATTCCGTCGACGTCCGTGGCATCCAGGCCTGCGTCGTCCAACGCCGCCTTGGACAGGCGCGCCCACTGTTCGAGGTTGAAGGTCTTATCGCGGGTCAGCTTGCGCTGTGGCGGCAGTTCGTGGAAACCGAGAATCGCGGCTTCTGCTTTCAGTCCCATGGTGTTCTCCTGAGATCGGGGATGGTTGGTTCGGTGACGCGCCGATGGTCCGGCGCCTGGCTGTGGTGGTCGATGGTGACAGCTGGCGACGGTGGGATCTAGCTGTCCGCCGACACCGTTGCGGAACGCAGTGCGGCAATGCGGATCCCGAGTTCGGGATGCCCGGTGCCCTCGCCCAGCTGCGCGGTCAGGTCTGTGGGGTAGTCTCCCGGCGGCCAGAAAGTCTCGGCTGGCAGGATGCCGATGGCGTCCACCCCGATGGCTGTTCCTTGGCTCAAGACCAGGTCGGCGCCCTCGTTCCAGCCGAAGCCCAGAACATCGCTCTGGCCGCGGGGTGCGGGACCGATGCCGAAGGTGCGGGCACCGAGAACGTCCACGAGGACGGTGCGGGCGAGAGGCAGGTCCTCGACGACCCCATGGATGAGCTGGACCCGCACCGGATCGGTGTTCTGCTCATCCCACGGGCA
>JAKDMV010000172.1 GCA_030452125.1 Micrococcaceae bacterium | reverse complement strand
TTCAGACCGTGTCGTCGCACGAGTTCAACCAACGTTGCTGGGCAGTACATCTAGAGGACGACGCGCAGCAGGAAGAGTCCCACCCAGACGTAGCCGATGACCAGTCCGGCGAGCGCCAATCCGGCTCCGCCTTCGCCGGTGCTGCGGATCTGGGAACGGGCGATGTGTCCGAAGACGATACCGAGGATGCCGGTGAACAGCCCCAGGACCAGGGCCAGGATGGCGAGCACGTTAGTCTGAGCCGGGACTGGTTGCTGGTATATCGGCTGCCCGTTCATCGTGTACCCGATTTGGGGCGGCGGCCCCTGGGGCAGGCCCGCTCCGTGGCGCGCGCCGACACCGGCCCTCGGTTTGCAGACCGCCAGGATGATCACGACGACGGCGGCGGTGACCACGGCGGCGACCACCAGGATTATCAAAAGATGCCAGGCCTGTAGTCCGCCCGTGGGTCCTCCTTCTTGGCGATGGCCAGGCCACCGCAACGCGCTACTTCGTAGTTCTCCTGCTGTTCCGGCCCCGCCCGGCATTCTTCTCCGCCGGTGGGCACTGCCGGTCCCAGCCTATTCGGCCTGGTCCTCCACGGTGACACCGGTGACGTTCGCCAGTTCCGAGAGCCGGTGGACCAGCTCGTTGAGGGCCCCGGTCCCTTCGATCTCGAGCTCGACCCCGACCTCGCCGGCGGCGGATTTCGCTTCTGCCCCCTTCATCAGCCGGCTCATGGTCCCACCGCTGCCACCGTCTTCGCGTTCGGTGGAGAACCCCTGGATCTGGAATCCCTGGGTCGTGCAGGCCTGCAGGATGGCCCGCAGGGCCCCGGTGCCATCGACGTAACTGACGCGCAGGCCATGTTCGGTCCGGTTGCCCAGGGAGGTGCGGCGCACGAGCCAGGGATAGGTGTAGGCGACCACATAGTGGGCGAAGACCACGAAGACCGCGGGAATGATCAGCCCGGCCCCGGAGGCCGTGCCGATGGCCGCGGTCAGCCACACCGAGGCGGCAGTGGTCAGCCCACGGACCTTATTGCGTCGTACGAAGACGAGCCCGGCGCCGATGAAACCGATGCCCGAAACGATTTGGGCCGCCACCCGGGAGGGGTCGAGGTTGATGTGGTCCTGGACGGCCGGGGCGATCACATCGGAGAACCCGTACTTGCTCACGATCGTGAACAGGGCGGCACCGACACCGACCAGGGTGTGGGTGCGCATGCCCGCCGACTTGGCCTTGAGTTGGCGTTCGAATCCGATGGCCGTGGACAGGACCAGGGCCACGGCCAGGCAGATGAGCATCTGCCACCAGGTGGTTTGCCCGGACAGCACCATTATTCCGACTCCCTCATGGCGTGGAAGAACCCGCCGTTGCCCGATCCCGTCTCCGCCGCATTGCCCCTCGAGGCGTTGGCGCCGGGGCGGAAGACATCCATGCGCCGGATTTTACCCCAGGTGCCATTCGTCGGGGGCGGGACCGCCGGATGCTGCCGGTGGCCGTGCGTCGGGAGGGGAGATCGGGAAGGATGCGAAAGGGGTCACGAGGGGCTCGACTAATTTGGTGGCGGGCCACGCCTCCGGTACCCTTTCTAGGTACGCCATCGTGGCGTGACATCCGGTTCTTTAGCTCAGTTGGTTAGAGCGTTCGCTTCACACGCGAAAGGTCGCTGGTTCGAATCCAGTAAGAACCACATGGTTAGTTTGGTCGGTAAAAACCCCGGATTCTAGGGGTTTTTGCCAATCAAAAACCCCTAGCAACTGCGGGCAGTTGCAGACAATGGCCGTAAGAATGGCCGTAAGGTAGGGGGCGAATATTCAGTGGCAAAGAAAACACGGGACAAAGGTTCGGGCGCGATCTATCAGCGCACGAATGGGACATGGGCGGCGACGATTGAGCTACCGCCGGGCCCTGGCGGGAAGCGCCGCCGGAAGCCCATCTATGGCAAGACCCGGCGCGACGTTCTGGGCAAGCTTCGCGAATATCAGACCGAGCTCACCAAAACCGGCGACCTTCCCACCGCGAACATGACGACCGAAACATGGTTGCGCTATTGGCTGGAAAACATACTGGCGCCCGAGGTTGCACCAAATACGCTCAAGGGTCACCGTTCGGTCTGCACCAATCACTTGATGCCAAATATCGGGTCTATCCGGTTAGACAAGCTGACCGCCGATAAGGTGCGCGACATGTTCGAGACGATGCGGGCGACGCCGCGCTATCAGCGGCACCGGAAACCGGGATTCGTGCCCGCGCCCGGCGAGGAAGTGCCCACCATTTCCGACGCCTACTGTGGAACCGCGTTCGACTCGCTATCGCTGGCGCTCACGTCCGCGGTGGCCAACCACAAAATGGTGCGCAATCCGATGGAAGCTGTAGCGCGGCCCCGCGCCGTCGTCGCCGAGCAAATGGCCATGACCGCAGATCAAGCCATCCAATTTCTGAAGTGGTGCGCGCAGGACATGAGCCGGGCGGTCTGGGCAGTGTTCCTGCTGACCGGCGCCCGCCGGGGCGAAATCTTGGGGCTGGAAGTCGAGCGCGTTACCGACGTACTCGACCTATCGTGGCAGCTTCAGCGAATATCGAGCATCGACGGCGCCCGCCGTGACTACGAATACCGGCACATAGGGGCGACGCTGTATCTCACGCGCCCTAAGTCAAAGTCGGGCTGGCGAATCGTGCCGCTAGTTGAGCCGCTGGAATCACTAATGCGAATGGTCATCGGGGACCGGACGAGCGGCCTAGTCTTCGAGCGCCCCGAGGGCGGGCCCTGGTATCCCGACGATGCGACGGCGGCATTCAAGGCCGCGCTGAAGTCCGCGGGCATCCCCGGAAATATCGTCTTGCACGGCACCCGGCATACAACGATTGACTTACTTTATTTGTCGGGCGTACCC